>NZ_ALNS01000043.1:0-32353 GCF_000286655.1 Enterobacter sp. SST3
GCAGCGCCACCCGGCATTTTTACCTTACTGCGCTTCTGCCAGCTGACGGTCGCGGCGGCATTTAAACACCCAGCCCACCAGCAGCAGCACGATCCACGCGCAGCCCACGTAGAGCGAAATGCGGGTGTCCGGATGGTAGCCAATCAGGCCAATGATAAACACCAGGAAGATCAGCCCGACGACGGTCGTCGCAACGCCGCCCGGTACTTTGAACTTCAGCGCTTTCGCCTCATCCGGCGACAGGCGACGGCGGAAGGCAATCTGCGACAGCAGGATCATGATCCACACCCACACCGTCGCGAAGGTCGCCAGGGATGCAATCACCAGGAAGACGTTTTCCGGCATGATGTAGTTCAGATAAACCGAGAACAGCAGCGCCACGGTCATCACCACAACGGTCACCCACGGCGTGCCGCGGCGTGAGGTTTTGGCGAACACCTTCGGCGCACTGCCCTGCTCCGCCATGCCGTGCAGCATACGGCCCACGCCAAAGACATCGCTGTTGATCGCCGAAAGCGACGCGGTCAGCACCACAAAGTTGAGAATGCTGGCGGCAAACGCAATGCCCATATGCTGGAAAGTCAGGACAAACGGGCTACCGTTGGTACCCACCTGATTCCACGGGTAGATGGACATGATCACGAACAGCGTACCCACGTAAAACACCAGAATACGCATCGGCACCGAGTTGATCGCACGCGGAATGGATTTCTCCGGGTCTTTCGCTTCACCGGCGGTGATACCGATAATCTCGATACCGCCGTAGGCGAACATCACCATCTGCAGCGACATCACCATCCCGAGCCAGCCGTTGCTGAAGAAGCCACCGTTGCTCCAGAGGTTATGGATCCCGGTCGGCTGCCCGCCGTTGCCAATCCCCCAGATGATGATCCCGAAACCGGCCACAATCATGATGATAATGGTGGCGACCTTGAAGAAGGAGAACCAGAACTCCAGCTCGCCGAACACCTTCACGCTCATCAGGTTGACGGCGCAAATGATCAGCACCACGCTCAGCACCCAAATCCAGTGCGGCACCGCCGGGAACCAGACGCCCATATAGATGCCAAACGCCGTCACGTCGGCTATTGCCACGATCAGGATTTCGAAGCAGTAGGTCCAGCCGGTGATAAACCCGGCCAGCGGGCCGAGGTTTTCCTGCGCGTAGCGCGAGAAGGAGCTGGCGGAGGGGTTATGAACCGACATTTCGCCGAGGGCGCGCATGATGATATACGCCGCCACGCCGCCGATGATGTACGCCAGCAGCACGCTTGGACCGGCCATTTTGATGGCATCTGCCGAGCCATAAAAAAGACCGGTGCCAATAGCAGAGCCCAGCGCCATAAAGCGGATGTGGCGCGTGCTCAATCCACGTTTAAGTTTGTTAGTGCTTTCCATTTAAATCTTGCCATTCAACACGAAAAAAACAAAAAACCACGGGGCCTTAAGCCCCGTGGTTAAACAGTTTGTTGCCGTTGATTAATGGGCGTTCGATGCGACCTGACGCCCTGCAGCACGGTCCCAGATAACCGCCAGAACCAGTGCAACAACGGTAGGCATCAGCCAGGCCAGGCCCTGCTCGGACAGCGGCAGACGCTGTGTCCAGGCTGGCAGAATTTCAGCGAACGCTGATGCTTTAATCCCATCAAGGATACCAAAAATCAGGCTGATAAACATGGCTGGCGCAATAATTCGTGAGGAGTTGTTCCACCACGGGCGGGTGAAGCTCAGCACCACCAGCACGATGCACGGCGGATAGATCGCCGTCAGTACCGGAATAGAGACCTGAATCAGGTGGCTCAGACCGAGGTTGGATACCGCCATGGAGAAGATACCAAGGATAAACACCAGGGTGCGGTAAGAGAGCGGCAGGTACTGCGCAAAGAACTCAGCACAGGCGCAGGTCAGGCCAACCGCGGTAACCAGGCAGGCCAGGAAGATGAGCGCCGCCAGCAGCATACTGCCCGCACCACCGAAGGTGTGCTGGACGTAGGCGTGCAGGATAGCCGCACCATTCGCGTTCTGATCGACCAGCATCGCGCTATCGGAGCCCAGGCGGAACAGCGCCAGATACAGCAGCGTCAGGCCTACACCGGCCATCAGGCCAGCCCAGATGGTGTAGCGGGTCAGCAGACGCGCTTCGGTCACACCGCGGGAACGCGCGGCGTTAACGATAACGATACCAAACACCATCGCGCCCAGCGTATCCATCGTCAGGTAGCCGTTCACAAAGCCGTTAGAGAACGCGGCGTTTTTATAGGCGTCCATCGCGTCGCTAATCGGGCCTGCAGGCCAGACGATAGCCGCCACCGCCAGAACAATCAGCGCCACAATTTTCAGCGGAGCCAGGAAGTTACCCACGGTATCCAGCAGTTTGCCCGGATAGAGGGAAACCAGAATCACGATAGCGAAGTAGATCAGGCTGTAGATGAACAGCGGCATCGCGCCGTCACCGGTCAGCGGAGCAATACCCACTTCAAAGGAAACGGTCGCGGTACGCGGGGTGGCAAACAGCGGACCCACGGCCAGGTAGCAGACGGTAGCCAGCAGAACGCCCGCCACTTTGCCAATCGGGGTGCTGAGGCTATCCACACCGCCGCCGACTTTCGCCAGCGCGATGACGGTCAGCACCGGCAGACCCACGGCAGTAATCAGGAAACCAAACGCGGCGGTCCAGACGTGTTCACCCGCCTGTAAGCCAACCATTGGAGGGAAAATGATGTTGCCTGCGCCAACGAACAGCGCAAATGTCATAAAGCCCAGCGCGATGATGTCACGCGATTTTAAGTGATGGGTCATAAAACCTTACTGCCTGTGGATGTGGTGTTGAAAACATTGAGATTTTCGCTGCCCCTGACGGGACGATACAGCCGAAAATTTGCTCAATTTTAGCGGGATATGCTCCCGTCCTGGCGTGGAGAAGAATAGTTTTTCGATTTACCACGCAAATACAGTCGGTCTGACAGTATCTGGGGGGCAATTTAAACGCTTATAACGTTTAAAGGCAAGGTGGGATCGTAAAACCAGAACAATATGCCAGCATGAAAATACACTCCAGCACAATACGCTAATTATAAGAAAAACCCATGGCTAATCATGCGAACAAAAAACAGCCAGCCGTATAAAATTCACACGCGTTTCGCTTGACTGCAAAGCAAACGGGCCAGCGATGGCTGACCCGTGGAAAGGTAAAATGACACGCCTGCCGTCAGGCGATCTTTTTGGCAATTAATCGTTCCGGGATCACGAAGCTGAAGCGGGTTCCTTTACCCAGGGTACTCTGAATATCGAGACGGCTTTCATGGTGATTCACCGCGTGTTTCACAATCGCCAGCCCCAGGCCGCTTCCGCCCGTCTGCCGCGATCGTGCTTTATCCACGCGATAGAAGCGCTCGGTCAGACGCGGAATATGCTCCGGCGCGATCCCCGGCCCGTTGTCCTCCACGCTAAACTCGGCCCCCGTTGGGGTATGCTGCCAGCGCACCACGATCTCCGTCCCTTCCGGCGTATGGTTTACCGCGTTATACACCAGGTTGGAGATAGCGCTACGCAGTTCATCTTCGCTGCCCAGCACCTTTAGCGTGTTGTCGACCTCAAAGGTCAGGTGATGCTTTTTGTGGCTTAACGTCTGCGCTTCACGCTCCACGACCCGCAGCATCATTGGCACATCAATAGTGTCATTCAGCGCGAGCGTGGGTGCCGCTTCAATCTTCGAGAGCGTCAGCAGCTGCTTCACCAGGCCCTCCATCCGGTGCGTTTGCTCGCGCATGGTGTGCAGCGCTTTTTCACGCGGCGCACCTTCCAGCGTTTGCTCCTGCATCATCTCCAGGTAGCCCTGCAGCACGGTCAGCGGGGTACGCAATTCGTGACTGACGTTGGCGAAGAAGTTGCGGCGCGCCCCTTCCAGCTGGTGCATCTGGGTGACATCGCGCGCCACCATCAGCCACTGCTTATCGCTGTAGGGCATCACGCGGATCTCCAGATGGCGACCGTTATTGAGCTTGAGATTGTGCGGACGGGTAAAATCACGCTTTTTCAGGTACAGCGTAAACTCGGGATAACGCAGAAGGTTGAGGATATTCTGGCCATTATCATCCGGCCAGCGCAGGCCCAGCAGCTGCTGCGCCAGGCCGTTACACCAGAAGATCGTCCCTTCTTCGGTGGTCAGAATGACCGCATCCGGCAGCGACTCCGCACCGCTGCGAAAACGCTTAATCAGGCTTCCCAGCTCGCGGCGGCGCTTTTTATTTCGCATCTGCATCTGGTGCAGACCGTACAGCAGCGGCTCCCAGCTGCCGCTTCCGGGCGGCGGCGTCATGCTTCGGTCAACCCACAGCCACCAGGAGAGGCGCAGCAGGTTCCAGAAATGCCAGATCAGCAGCCCGGTGACCGACGCCAGCAGAAACCACGGCAGATGTCCAAGAAAGGCCCCCAGAATGAAGGCCGGAATACAGCATAAGATCAGTTCAAAGACGAGCCTTTTCCATGACAGACGTTCCAGCACGCGTCACACTCCTGTCATTGTTCAGAAACGGGTAGAAAAACGATAACCCGTGCCGCGGACCGTCTGCACCATGCGATCGTGGCCGCTCAGTTCCAGCGCTTTTCGCAGGCGGCGGATATGTACGTCAACCGTCCGGTCTTCGACATACACGTTAGTTCCCCAGACGTTATTCAGCAACTGCTCGCGGCTGTACACGCGTTCCGGGTGGGTCATAAAGAAGTGCAGAAGTTTAAATTCGGTAGGCCCCATGTCGAGGGGATTTTCACCGGTCATCACGCGGTGAGAAGTCGGATCAAGGCTCAGCCCCTGCATTTCAATCACCTCTTCCACCGCCATCGGCGAAATACGGCGCATCACGGCTTTAATGCGGGCCACCAGCTCTTTGGGGGAGAACGGTTTGGTAATGTAATCGTCCGCGCCGGTCTCCAGACCGCGCACACGATCCTCTTCTTCTCCGCGCGCCGTAAGCATCACAACCGGGATGTCGCGGGTCAGCGCTTCACGCTTCAGGTGTTTGATAAACTGCAGTCCGGAGCCGCCGGGCAGCATCCAGTCCAGCAGAATCAGATCGGGCCAGGGTTCATTCAGCTGGTTCACTGCGCTGTCATAATCTTCCGCTTCAACCGGCTGGAAGCCGTTTTGCTCGAGCACGAAGCACACCATTTCACGAATTGGAGCTTCATCTTCTACGACCAGAATACGTCTCGCCATACTTTGCCCTGTCTTATCTTATTTACGTTACAAGTTTGTAATTCGGCGCCATTATGCGTCAGATTTATGACAGATTTATGAAAAACAGTACCACTATAAATGGCAAACTGTTGTTTTATTACAGCGGTTATTTTCCCTTCTCTGAACGTTTATAATCCTGCTTTCTCTTTTTTGCCACGGATCAGCTATGCGCATACTTCACACCTCGGACTGGCATCTGGGTCAAAATTTTTACAGCAAAAGCCGTGCGGCTGAACATGAAGCGTTCCTGAACTGGCTGCTGGAAACGGCCCGGACGCATGAGGTGGACGCGATTATCGTGGCGGGAGATATTTTTGATACCGGCTCGCCGCCGAGCTATGCCCGTGAGCTGTACAACCGCTTCGTGGTGAATCTGCAGCAAACCGGCTGTCATCTGGTGATTGTCGCCGGCAACCATGATTCCGTCGCGACGCTTAACGAATCCCGCGACATCCTGGCGTTTCTCAATACCACCGTCGTCGCCAGCGCCGGGCACGCCCCGCAGATCCTGAAAAAGCGCGACGGGTCGCCCGGGGCGGTACTGTGTCCGATTCCCTTTTTGCGTCCGCGCGACATCGTGCAAAGCCAGGCGGGGCTGTCGGGCGCGGAAAAGCAGCAGCATTTGTTACAGGCGATCGCCGACTATTACCGCCAGCAGCACGCCGAAGCCTGTGCCCTGCGCGGTGATCAGCCGATTCCGGTGATTGCGACCGGGCACCTCACCACCGTCGGGGCCAGTAAAAGTGACGCCGTGCGTGACATCTATATCGGCACGCTGGACGCCTTTCCGGCGCAGCTCTTCCCGCCAGCCGACTACATTGCGCTCGGACACATCCACCGGGCGCAGATCGTCGGCGGCTGCGAGCACATCCGCTACTGCGGCTCGCCTCTTTCGCTCAGCTTTGACGAAACGGGCAAAGCCAAATCCGTGCATCTGGTGAGCTTTTGCGAGGGCAAACTCAGCGCCGTCGACACGCTGGAGGTGCCCGTTACCCAGCCACTGGCGGTGCTGAAAGGCGATCTCGATGCCATCACCGCCCAGCTGGAGCAGTGGCGCGGCGTCGAGCAAGATCCCCCCATCTGGCTGGACATCGAAATCACCACCGACGACTACCTGCACGATATGCAGCGGAAAATCCAGGCGCTGACCGAAGACCTGCCGGTAGAGGTCTTGCTGGTGCGCCGCAGCCGCGAGCAGCGCGAGAAAATTCTGCTAAGCGCTCAACGCGAAACGCTCAGTGAACTGGGGGTCGAAGAGGTATTTGAACGCAGGCTCTCACAGGAGGAGATTGACGATGCGAAGCGCGCAAGGCTCAGCGAACTGTTCAGCCATACCCTGCATGCGCTCAATGACGAGGAAGAAAACGCATGAAAATTCTGAGCCTGCGCCTGAAAAATCTCAACTCCCTCAAGGGCGAGTGGAAAATTGACTTTACCGCTGAGCCGTTTGCCAGCAACGGGCTGTTTGCCATCACCGGCGCAACCGGGGCAGGTAAAACCACCCTGCTCGACGCCATCTGTCTGGCGCTTTATCACGAAACGCCGCGCCTGAATAAAGTCTCCCAGGCGCAAAATGACCTGATGACCCGCGACACCGCCGAGTGTCTGGCGGAAGTGGAGTTCGAGGTAAAAGGCACCGCCTATCGCGCCTTCTGGAGCCAGAACCGGGCGCGCAACCAGCCGGACGGTAACCTGCAGGCGCCGCGCGTGGAGCTGGCGCGCTGCGAAGATGGCAAAATCCTGGCCGACAAAGTGACGGATAAGCTGGAGCAAACCGCCGCGCTCACCGGGCTGGACTACGGGCGCTTTACCCGCTCGATGCTGCTCTCTCAGGGGCAGTTTGCCGCCTTCCTTAATGCCAAGCCGAGCGATCGCGCCGAGCTGCTGGAAGAGCTGACCGGCACCGAAATCTACGGTCAGATTTCCGCCATGGTGTTTGAGAAACACAAAGCGGCCCGCAGCGTGCTTGAAAAGTGCGAGGCGCAGGCGGCGGGCGTCGTGCTGTTGAGCGAAGAACAACAGCAGCAGTTACAGCAAAGTTTGCAGGCACTTACTGACGCAGAGAAAACCCTGCTGGAACAGCAGCAAAACCAACAGAAACATTTTCAGTGGCTTACGCGCCATGATGAGCTTGCGCGCGAGCAACAGCGCGTCGCCGCAATGCAGCAGCAGGCGCAACAGGCGCTGACGGACGCTGCGCCTGAGCTGGCAAAGCTCCAGCTCGCTCTGCCCGCCGCCCAGCTTCGCCCGCTCTGGGAACATCAGCAGGAGCAAACCGCGCGTCTGGCGCAAACGCAGCAGCGAATTATCGAAGTAAATACTCGCTTACAAGCCAGAACCGCGCTGCGTTCACGTATTCGCAATACCGCCCTGCGTAACCACGAGCAGCTACAGGCCGAACTGACGGCGCTGGCGCAGTGGCTGACGGAGCACGAGCGCTATCGTCTGTTAGGCCAGGAGATTGCAGGCTGGCGCGCCCAGTTCTCTCAGCTTAACCGTGATAAAACGCAGTTAGCCTCGCTTGCTGCGCGGATAGGTGAATTACGCAACAGGCTGGCTGCGATGCCGGAAAGCGCGTTGACGCTGACGGCGGATGAGGTCAGCGCGGCCATGGAGCAGCAGTCCAGGTCCCGCACGCTGCGCCAGCAGCTGACGTCGCTGCATGCCCGCTATCAGCCGCTGCAAAAGCGCCTGCGCCAGAGCGGTGAAAGCGTGCAGAAGGCCGAGGCCGAACAAAATAAACTCAATGAAACGCTGACGCTGCGCCGCCAGCAGTACAAAGAGAAAAACCAGCACTATCTCGATCTAAAAGCCCTGTGCGAAACCGAAGCAACAATTAAGAAGCTGGAGCATTACCGCTCCCGGCTTGAGGCGGGCAAACCCTGTCCGCTGTGCGGTTCCTGTGAACATCCCGCCGTTGAGCAATATCAGTCGCTTGAGCTGACGGATAACCAGCGCCGCCGTGATGCCCTGGAAAAAGAGGTCGGCGCCCTTAAAGAGGAAGGCCTGCTGGTGCTGGGACAGGTCAATGCCCTGACTCAGCAGATCCAGCGCGAGACAGACGACGCGCAGACGCTTTCTCAGGAAGAGCAAGCGCTCACTAAAGAGTGGGTGGCGGCCTGCACGTCCCTGAACATTACCTTGAATATTCAGGACGATATCGCGCCATGGCTGAACGAACAGGAACAGTACGAGCGCCAGCTTTATCAGCTCAGTCAGCGTCTCACCCTGCAGAACCAGCTGAGCGAACAGGACGCGCAGGAGCGGCAGTATCAGCAGCAGCTGGCGGCCACGCGGCAGGCGCTGGAACATGCCCTGCTCGCGCTCTCGCTTAACGCACCTGAAGAGGGTCAGGAAGCCGCCTGGCTTCAGGCCCGCGAAGCGGAATTCACGCAGTGGCAGGAGAAGCAAACGCAGCACGGCGTGCTTCAGGAACGCATAAACGCCCTGAAGCCGCTGCTCGACGCGCTTCCGGCAGCGAACAGCGAAGACGCCGAACCGGTTATTCCTGATAACTGGCGCGCCATCCACGACGAGTGCGTGTCGCTGCAAAGCCAGCTGACCGCGCAACAGCAGCAGGAAGGGCTGGAGCGAGAGCGCCTGCAGCAGTCGCAGACGCAGTTCACCGCGGCGCGCTCGGCGAGCTGCTTTGCCGACCAGGACGCGTTTCTTGCCGCCCTGCTGGATGACGATGCTATTCGCCACCTTGAACAGCTGAAACAGTCGCTGGAAAACCAGATCCAGCAGGCCGCGGCGCTGTGCGGGCAAGCTAACCAGCAGCTGCAGTCTCATCTGGCGCTGCGCCCGGAAGGGCTCGACGCCGATGCCGCCACGCTGCAAAGCCAGCTGCAGCAGCTGGCGCAACAGCTGCGCGAGAACACCACGCATCAGGGCGAGATCCGCCAGCAGCTTAAGCAGGACAGCGATAACCGGCAGCACCAGCTGGCGTTGATGCAGCAAATTGAAGAGGCCGCGCGCCAGGCGGATGACTGGGGTTATCTGAACGCGCTGATCGGCTCCAGCACCGGCGACAAGTTCCGTAAGTTCGCCCAGGGGCTGACGCTGGACAATCTTGTCTGGCTGGCTAACCAGCAGCTTAACCGCCTGCACGGACGTTACTTATTGCAACGTAAGGCCAGCGACGCGCTGGAGCTGGAAGTGGTGGATACGTGGCAGGCGGATGCGGTCCGCGATACCCGTACCCTCTCCGGCGGCGAGAGCTTCCTGGTCAGCCTGGCGCTGGCGCTGGCGCTTTCCGATCTGGTGAGTCATAAAACGCGAATCGATTCCCTGTTCCTGGATGAAGGGTTCGGCACGCTCGACAGTGAGACGCTGGATACCGCGCTGGATGCGCTCGACGCGCTGAACGCCACCGGGAAAACCATCGGCGTGATCAGCCACGTTGAGGCGATGAAAGAGCGTATTCCGGTGCAGATCAAAGTGAAGAAGATTAACGGGCTGGGGTACAGCAAGCTGGATAAAGAATTTGCCGTGCAGTAAAGGTCCACTCCACTTGTAGGCCGGGTAAGGCGTAGCCGCCACCCGGCTTTTTTATTGTGGCTGCCTGAATTCGCCCGGTGGCGCTTCGCTTACCGGGCTTACAGAGCCGTTTATTCTGGCCACAGCCACGCCGCGCCGCGCACGCCGCTGGAGTCCCCGTGGACGGCTTTGCGGATCGGCGTTTCACACTCGCCGCCGAAGACCCACTGCTTCACCAGGTTCGGCACCGTGGCGTACAGCCGGTCGACGTTGCTCATGCCGCCGCCCAGCACAATTACGTCTGGGTCGAGAATATTCACCACGTGCGCCAGGGATTTCGCCAGCCGCATTTCATAGCGGCTCAGGGCCAGCTCCGCCACCGGATCCTGCGCTTCGACCAGACGCATGATCTCATTTCCCTTGAGCGGCTGGCCGCTCAGGCGGTGGTAATCGGTCGCAAAACCGGTACCGGAGATAAAGGTCTCAATACAGCCCTGTTTTCCGCAGTAGCACGGCACTTCGGTGCGGTATTTGAGTTCGTCTTCATCCATCCACGGCAGCGGGTTGTGCCCCCACTCGCCCGCGGTGCCGTTACCGCCGATATGGGCGCGCCCGCCGAACGCTACGCCCGCACCGCAGCCGGTGCCGACGATCACGGCAAACACGGTCTGGGCACCGGCCGCCGCGCCGTCGATGGCCTCAGAGACCGCCAGGCAGTTGGCGTCGTTGGCCAGACGCACTTCCCGCTTCAGGCGCGCGCTTAAATCTTTATCAAACGGCTGACCGTTGAGCCAGGTGGAGTTGGCATTTTTAACCACGCCGGTATACGGCGAGATCGACCCCGGTATCCCCATCCCGACGCTGCCGGTTTGCCCTGTCGCCTGCTCGGCCATCTCGACCAGCCTGGCAATCGTCTCGATAGTCTGGTGATAATCATCGCGCGGCGTTGGCAGACGATGGCGAAACAGCTGCTCCCCCTGCTCGCTCAGTGCGATGACTTCTGTTTTGGTGCCGCCCAAATCGATCCCAATACGCACAAGACTCTCCTCATTATTTTGATTATCAACAGACTAGAAGCACGCTTCCCGATTAGCAATGCAAGCGATGCGACAATTCGTTATCATGCCCGCTGATTTAACGACAAGGCCGTGGAAATTATCATGCTGTGGTTCAAAAATTTGATGGTTTACCGTCTCAGCCGCGACGTTTCGCTGCGTGCAGAAGAGATGGAAAAACAGTTAGCCGCTTATACCTTTTCCCCTTGCGGTAGCCAGGATATGGCGAAAACCGGTTGGGTTCCGCCAATGGGTTCACAAAGCGATGCACTGACCCACGCCAGCAGCACGGGTCAAATCATCGTCTGCGCCCGTAAAGAAGAGAAAATACTGCCGACGCCGGTGGTTAAGCAGGCACTCGAAGCGAAAATTCTCAAGCTGGAAGCCGAACAGGGCCGCAAGCTGAAAAAGACCGAAAAAGATTCGCTGAAAGATGAAGTACTGCACTCCCTGCTGCCGCGCGCCTTCAGCCGCTTCAGCCAGACCATGATGTGGATCGACACCGTTAACGGGCTGATCATGGTGGACTGCGCCAGCGCCAAGAAAGCAGAAGATACGCTGGCCCTGCTGCGTAAGAGCATCGGCTCGTTACCGGTCGTTCCGCTGGCGCTGGAAACGCCAATTGAGTTAACGCTGACCGAATGGGTACGCAGCGGTGCTGCGGCTCAGGGTTTCCAGATCCTTGATGAAGCCGAGCTGAAAGCCCTGCTGGAAGATGGCGGCGTGATCCGCGCGAAGAAGCAGGATCTGGTGAGCGACGAAATCGCCGTCCACATCGAAGCGGGTAAAGTGGTCACTAAACTGGCGCTCGACTGGCAGCAGCGTATTCAGTTCGTGATGTGCGACGACGGCTCCGTGAAGCGTCTGAAGTTCTGCGACGAGCTGCGCGATCAGAACGAAGATATCGACAGGGAAGATTACGCCCAGCGTTTTGACGCGGACTTCATCCTGATGACCGGCGAGCTGGCCGCGTTGATTCAGAATCTGGTGGAAGGTCTCGGCGGCGAAGCGCAGAGATAACGGGCAAACCGTAGGCCGGGTAAGCGTTAGCGCCACCCGGCTAATTTTTTATTTCAGGTAGCGGCACAGATAAGAGGTAGGTTCAGCCACCTGCAGATGGAACTCACTGTGGCCAGGGACGTTGAAAACCTGTCCGGCTGCGTAAACTTTCCATTCCGTTTCACCCGGTAGTAAGACGTTCAGCGCCCCGCTGACGACCGTCATCTCTTCCGCTTCCGCCGTGCCGAAGGTGTATTCCCCTTCCGCCATGACGCCAACGCTGGCGCGGCCAGTGCTGCTGCTGGTAAAACCAATGGATTTCACTTTACCGGAAAAGTATTCGTTACTCTGAAGCATGAACTGGCCCTTATATTTTTAGATAAAAATTCACTATAGGGGCCATGCTCATCACCTGTCACGCAAAATCATTACATGAGCAGTTCCGAGGCCAGGCGAGCCATCAGAACGTTGGATAACAGCACCGGCACATCCAGCGCTTTTTGCAGTAAATCACGATGATGCTGGTGGAACCCCAGGCAGTCCAGAATAAGGACATCGGCCCCTCTTTCCAGCAGTTCCTTCCCGGCCGCAATGAGTTTGGCCTCGCTGTCCCAGAACGGATTCGCCAGCGCGTACAAGGGCACTTTTTCCAGCACGTGCCATTTTGCCTCCTGGTTATCCATGAGCTCCTCGATGGGGACAATCACCCCCACCTGATGACCATCCACGATGGAGGCCACCAGCGGCGGAATGATGCGCATCGGTTCCAGCAAAATCGCATTGCGCGCCGTAAGTCCCTTTATGGGGGCGGTGCTCATCAGCAAAATAACGTCATAGCCCTGATTATCGAGCACTTCTATTACGCCCTGCAGCGAGCGCTCGATCTTCTGGCGGGAAACATGCGCCAGTTTACCGTCACTTAATAACGTCGCCAGGGGATCCTCCCCCGCCTCGACAGCGTAGTCTTCCATGACCTCTTCCCGACTCATCTTGCCCAGCAGGCTGAGATGCGTAATCTGTTGTTCAGATACATGCTCGGTTAAGAGCGGTAACACTTCGCTTACAGGGACCACACCAATGGTGAGGATCGCCAACGTTGCCTTCATCTTTATCGCCTTCCATTACTCCAACATCGTGCACACAGGTACAGGCTCACTACGCTGCACAGTTCGTTTTTTCAACAAAACAGCACCAAGCGTAGCAGGTGATCCCGACACCGAAATGTAAAGATCGCCTGCCGATACCAGAGTTACTTGTATTAACTAAATATTAACTCCTGCTTAACTTTTACGATGAGTAAAAAGTGTGATTCAGGCACGATCCTGGAGCGTTTAGGAAACCGCTCAGGTTATGTCGGGATCTTCATAGCGCCGCTTCGCATCCAGCGCTTCCTGTTCCGTCTCGTGTTCACTGATCAGCGAGTCGGGTTTGGGGTGATCGGCACGCAGTTGATACCAGGTCACAGTGTGACCTGTCTGGCCTTTTTCAACGGTCACAATGCGCGCTTCACGCGGATAGGGAGGTCTTGTTGGCATAGCTCATCCTTTTTTTATGTCTGAGCTATAAGTATAGACGCCGCTTAGCTGGCACACGCCAAACGCAGGGCGGTAATAATCTGAATCACAACGTCTTCGGGAGAGGCGGACGCATCCACCACGTGGTGAGCCGCCTCGCGGTATAACGCATCGCGTTCGGCCAGCACTTCACTCACCTCTTCGTTCAGCGGCCTGGAGGTCAGCGCAGGGCGTTGCCCCTCTTCCGGAAAGGCTTCCAGACGCCCAACCAGGGCCGACACCGGCGCGCTGAGGTAAATCACAATCCCCTTTTCGCGCATAAAGTGACGATTACACTCCGCCAGAACAATGCCACCGCCGGTGGCGATCACCGCGGACGGGGTCGTGACCGCTTTCAGCGCGGCCGTTTCGCGTGCGCGAAAGCTCTCCCAGCCTTCCTGCTCAACAATGTCGGCGATAGTTTTTCCGGCCTCGGTTTGCAGCCAGTGGTCGGTATCCACAAACTGGCGATGACACACGCGTGCCAGCTCCAGGCCAACGGTGGTTTTCCCACAGCCGCGGGGGCCAACTAAAAAGATGGGTTGGGTCATAGCCAGGTGTTCCCCTTGATGCCGGAAGGCTGAAGAGTGTAAAGAAATAATTGCAGAAGATGTTGCGATTACTTTACTGCAAAGCGGTACGGGATGACAACCCTGTGGAGGCCACACTGTACCACACATTGACAATAATTATCATTTCGCTGTACGGCGCTTCACTTCCAGCAGCCATTTATCCAGCTCGGCAGCAAACTGCTGGCGATCGCGCTGTGAGAGGCTGTCCGGCCCACCGGTCTGCACGCCGCTGGCCCGCATGGTATCCATAAAATCGCGCATCGTAAGCTTCTCGCGGATGGTCGACAGCGAGTATCGCTCTCCGCGCGGATTGAGCGCCGCCGCCCCTTTCTCCAGCACGTCGGCCGCCAGCGGAATGTCCGCCGTGATCACCAGATCTTCCGCGCTGCACAGGCGGACAATTTCGTTGTCTGCCACGTCGAATCCGGCAGGCACGCGCAAAGAACGAATGAAGCGCGAAGGCGGCACGCGAATGTTCTGGTTCGCCACCAGCGTCAGCGGCATCTGAACGCGCTCGGCGGCGCGAAATAAAATCTCTTTAATCACGTTCGGACACGCGTCCGCATCAACCCAAATCGCCATATTGTCTCCCCATAATGACTCTGCCGACTATTGTCGCCTGCATTTCGTTGTTAAGCTATCAATCAGAGAAAACAACGCATAATGACGGAGGATCGTGATGGACAAGAAAATCGGGTTTATCGGCTGCGGTAACATGGGCAAAGCCATTCTGGGCGGCCTGATCGCCAGCGGGCAGGTGCTGCCGGGTCAGATTTGGGTCTATACCCCGTCACCGGACAAGGTCGCCGCGCTGCGCGATCAATACGGGATTAACGCCGCCGAAAGCGCGCAGGAAGTGGCCCAGGTCGCCGATATCGTCTTTGGCGCCGTCAAGCCGAACATCATGATCAAAGTGCTGAGCGACATCACCTCCAGCCTGAATAAAGATACGCTGGTGGTGTCGATTGCCGCGGGCGTGACGCTTGACCAGCTGGCGCGCGCGCTGGGCCATGACCGCAAAATTGTTCGCGCAATGCCCAATACCCCCTCGCTGGTTAACGCCGGCATGACCTCCGTCACGCCTAACGCGCTGGTGACCCCGGAAGACGTAGCCGATGTGCTGAACATTTTCCGCTGCTTCGGCGAAGCGGAAGTGATTGCCGAATCGATGATCCATCCGGTGGTGGGCGTGAGTGGTTCTGCGCCTGCGTATGTCTTCATGTTCCTGGAAGCGATGGCCGATGCCGCCGTGCTTGGCGGAATGCCGCGCGCCCAGGCGTATAAGTTCGCCGCGCAGGCCGTCATGGGCTCCGCCAAAATGGTGCTGGAAACCGGCAAACACCCGGGTGAACTGAAAGACATGGTTTGCTCCCCGGGCGGTACCACCATCGAAGCGGTGCGGGTGCTGGAGGAGCGTGGATTCCGCTCGGCCGTCATTGAAGCAATGGCAAAATGCATGGAAAAATCAGAGAAGCTGAGTAAATCCTGATCGTTTCAGTCGGGCGTCAGGCGGCCACTTCGGTGCGGCTGCGCCCGGCATTTTTCGCCCTGTACAGCGCCACGTCAGCCGCCTTTAGCCATTCCCGATAATGTGCAAACTGCGGCCCCCAGGGGGCAACGCCCACGCTGATGCGCAGCGCCTCTTTTGGCGCGCACGGTAGCGACAGCTTTTCCAGCCGCTCATGCACCCGGGACATGACGGCGATGGCGCTTTCCGCTGCGGTCTGCGACATAATCACCGCAAACTCATCCCCGCCAAACCGGCCGATGGCATCACCTGACCGTACCGACATCTGAAGCTGGCGCGTGATGGCAATGATCGCCTCATCCCCCACGGCGTGCCCCCAGGTATCGTTGATATTTTTAAAGTGGTCGATATCAATCAGTAAAATCGTGGCGGTGCAGCGATCGCGGCGGCAATGCTCAAATTCATTTCGCAGCAGCATTTCCCAGTGTCGGCGATTATAGACCCCGGTCATGCCGTCGCGGGTGCTCATCATTTCCAGCCGCTGCTTGTGCTCAGCAAGCCTGACGGCGGTGCGGTGGCTGAGCCAGGCAAACAGCATGGGATAAAGCACCAGTACGGGAAGCGTTAAGCTCCACTCCACGAGGTCGGGGTTGAAGACGGCCACGCGCCCAACAAGCGGCAGCGTCACCAGCGCGGAGAGCAGAGTCAGCAGGATCCCCGGGATAAACAGACGACAGCCCCCGGAGCCCATCATATTCATTCCGACCATCATCACCAGCGCTGCCGAGGGTAACGCGCTCATCCCCATCACGCCGATCCAGAGCCCGGCAATAATGGCATCGATCTTAAGATTGAACTCTTCCTGCTGATGAGGTGACGCGGCCCGGCAGGATAACTGCCAGGCGAAATGGGGCCAGACGAACGCCCACCCCACCAGTAAAAGCCACCAGCCTCCGGGTAAAAAATGGGTGACCAGCATCCCCGCAACCGGGAAAAACATCGCTGCCAGCCCCACGGCGCGCGCCAGCCGAACGCGCCGGGCAAACTGAATGCCGGCGCGGTGAGGGTCATCCTGAGAAAGGGTTAAATTCCACTCTTCCCGAATGCGCTTTGTGTTGTAATACGTTTCATCATTCATCATTTTTGGGAATATTCTGAAACATTTTCCCAAATTATAGAGAGGGGGTCTGCGGGGAAAGTATGAAATTTCGGGTGAGCCGCCGGAGCCGCTCACCCGTTCGAACTACACTTTTTTCTTCAGGCAGGCACTCATGAACTTGCTGCGGTCATCCCCTTTCAGGGACTGCTCGGTGGCCTTGGCATTACACTCGCGCATCTTTTGCTGCTGAGGCGTCAGGCTTTTTTCAGCTGGCTTTGAAGCGCCGTTTTTGAGGCAGTCGCTCATGTAGGTCTTGCGGGCATCGCCCTTCAGACTCTGAGACGTCGCCTGTTGATTACAGGTGGTCATACGCTGCTGCTGCGGCGTTAATGTTTTCTCTTCCGCGTTCGCCGATGCGACCAGGAACAGGCCGGAGAGCAGAGTAACCAGTAATGTTGTTTTCATTGCACCATCCTTTTGTGAACATTCCCTGTAAGTCTGGTTCGTGACAGGAAAAAAACCACCCGGCAGATGTGATTTCCGCCGGGAATTTATCATTTCAGACCCAGCGCCGCCTTCATGGTGTAGAACAGATCCGTTTGATCGGTCAGGCCTACCACATTGGCCGCGTGCGGGCCGTAGGCGGCAATGCGCAGCTGGGTGCCGGTGTGCTCCATAGACTCTTCTTCAGAGTTGCCGTAGCTCATCACCATGACGGCGCCATCTTTGGTGTTGAGCGCCTGCGTCAGGCCAGGGGCTTTGGTATCTGGTGGAACGATCTGGCTGGCGTGCGCGTGATCCGCGGTGACGATCACCAGGGTGTTACCGTCTTTTTTCGCGAACGCGAGCGCCTTCTGCACCGCTTCGTCCAGATCGACGGTTTCGCCAATCTGACCGCACGGATTTGCCGCATGATCCTGCTTATCGATCGACGCCCCCTCAACCTGCAGGAAGAACCCTTTTTCGCTCTTGCTCAGCAGATCGATCGCCTTATCGGTCATCGCCGCCAGCGTCGGTACGCTGTCCGTGCGTTTAGGGTTAGGCGTACAGGTCACTGCTGGCTTATCGATATTGCCGTGATATGAGGCTTTTGGACCTTCCCAGCGCACGGGCATGTTGCCGTCAGAGAACAGCCCCAGCAGCGGTTTGTCCTGGTTCGCCTCGGTTATCGCCGCCAGCGAATTTGCGTCACTCACCAGCTGATAGCCGCGCGCCTGCGCCTGCTCGCGCAGCGTTTTGCCCTGCCACTCGCCCGCCGTCGCGGTTTCCGCGAAGGTTTTCGCGCCGCCGCCCAGCGTCACGTCAGGACGCGCATTCAGCAGCTGTTCCGTAATCGAGCCTTTGCCGCCTTTTTCCAGCGCGTTCGTTGGGCATTTTTCGCTGGTCACTGACGGGCCGTAGCATTTACGCGAGGTCACGTGTGCCACCAGCGCCGCAGGCGTCGCATCCTGAAGTTCAGCAGTGGAGACGTTACCGGTCGCCAGGCCCGCCGCTTTTGCCATCTCCAGAAGGGTTTGACGATCTTTTTCGTGAATATCCACGCCCAGCGCGCCATTATAGGTTTTCACGCCGGTGGACCACGCCGTGGCCGAGGCCGCAGAGTCCGTTACGTAATCCGGTTTACCGGTTTTTTTATCCAGCGCGTAGTGGGTATATTGTCCGGTCAGCGGTAATGCGTCGATACCTTTAAAAAAGCCGCCCGCCCCTCGGCATAATTTCGCGCCGCCGTGATTTCGGAATCACCCATTCCATCGCCAATCAGCAGAATAATATTTTTCGCCGGTTTTTCATTAAGCGAAGCGCGAATGGCGGCGGTTTGATCTTCCGACAATCGGCGCGCGCCGCCGGGCTGGGTGATATCCCCTTTTGCCGCACGATTATCCAGGACGCTGGTTTGCGTCGTGTCAGCATAAATGGCAGGGGTAATTAACAGAGGAAGTAATGCGATGAAAAGTGCGCTCTGTTTCAATTTATTTTCTCCATGTAAAAATACATAAAAATAAAAACAGAGCGACTATAGGCATCCTGCATGACAATTCTATGACACGTCGTTACGTCCTGTGACGGTTTAGCTGCGCGGATGCCTTAACAGCTTCTTTACGTACTGGTGGAGCATCTCAGCATCTTCAACCGGTACCTGCGATTCAGGCCTGACGCTCTCCAGCGCGCCTTCCACGCTCTCAATCAACGCCTGCTGATCGGATTTCGCCATTTGTCGCAGCAGCGCGGTGACCACAATTTCAAGCGCTTCGACCTGGGCCACCAGCTCTTTTGACTCTTCTTCCTTTTGTGCCAGCTTGACCAGCAATTCAGCAATGAGGTTTTTCATCGTGCCAGTTCCTTTTCAGTTTTATCTGACGTTATCACTCTGAATCCATAATGCAAAGAGAAGAAATTAATTATGGTATGCAAAAGTGATACAGAAACGGAAATAAAGAGACCTCGCCGTGAGCGAAACGTTTTTCTATAAAAAGACGCCGCATTTTGTTATATAAAAATGCGGCTACCATAAGAATATATAATACATCTGCGAAAGCGTTATCTCGCCGATTTCGCCTCCGCCATTTGTCTGCGGCGTCGCAGCGCAATAGCCAGCTGGATAATATTGATTAAAACGACAATCGCCGTCGCCGCAAATACCCAACGAAAACCGGCCATCGCGGAAACGGAGGCGCCAATAAGCGGACCGGCAACATTCCCCAGATACATAAATGACTGGTTATATCCAAAAATACGCCCCGTCACCTGGTCGCTGGAATATTTGACCAGCAGGGTCTGTACCGCAGGCAACATGGCGCCATCGGCAAAGCCGAGCAGAAATCGCAGTACGCCAAGCTGAAGCGGAGAGGTGACGAACGACATCGCAAAGAAGAGCACCACCGCAAAGATCAGCGTCGCCATCAGGATGCGCGCCGTACCGATCCTGTCACCCAGTTTTCCGAGACGCGGCGCGGAAATCAGGGCGGATACGCCCGGCACGGCGGCAATCATGCCGCTTAAAAAAGCGATGTTCGTGCTCTCCGGCTCCATTGACTTGATAAACAGCGCCAGTATCGGCCCCACCGAACCGTTACAGAGCTGGATCACCATGGTGGTGACAAACAGGCTGATCATCAGCCCCGGATAAGGCAGCGAGGCGAAAACGGCCTTGCCGCTCAGGCGTTCAGATTTACTGATAACCGGGCGGCCTCCCTCTTTAATCAGAAAGAGCGTGACCAGAAAACTGACCACCAGCAGAACCGCAGTGATGATAAATACCGCGCGCAGTCCGACGTGGTCCGCCAGAAAGCCCCCCAGCAGCGGGCCACCGATGACGCCGCTGATCTGCGCCGTGGAGAGCGTGCTCAGCGCCCAGCCGCTCCGCTCGCGCGGCACCTGAGAGGCGACCAGCGCCATGGCGTTTGGAATATACCCGGACGTCAGCCCCATCACCGCCCGCAGGAAGAACAGCTGCCAGACGTTGGTGGCGAAGGCCTGCAGCAGAATGGCTATCGCCATCCCGAGCGAGGCGCGCAGCAGCATCAGTTTTCTGCCTTTTCGATCGGCCAGGCTGCCCCACATGGGTGACACAATCGCGGAAACCAGAAAGGTGACGCTGAACGTCAGGCCGGACCACATGGAGAGCGCTTCGTGCGAGGTGACCCCCAGCTGCGAGACGTACAGCGGCAGGAACGGCAAAATCTGGCTGATGGCCAGCCCGGTGAAGAAGCAACCGAACCAGACCGAGATGAGATTAACTTTCCAGGATTCCATACAGAATAGTCTTCATTTTTAGGCGAATTCGCCGTCAGATTAGCAAGTTACGCGTGTTAACGTCGCACCAGAGATGCGGCCTGACCGACTTTGGTGTTTTATCTTCCCAGTCATCATATTTGTGAAATAAGTCACAATTCATCCATTTTCTGGCGGAATATTATGCTTCACCGGCACAGGCCAAAACCGCGCATTCCGAGATGAAAATGGTTGGCATGCGCCGCGTTGTACTCTGGCCCCAGACCGTTCCCGTAGTACCCGCAGCTTGCCGCCAGCATCGCCTTCAGCCAGGGCTGCGTCGTGGCCGCCTTCCAGCCGTTCAGCACCGTGACGCGTTCGCCGTTCGCCAGACGAAAAGCGGCAATATCCAGCGCCTCCGCCGTGGCATGTTCACTGCGGCGCGCGTCAGGGCGGTGGTAAATATTGCGGCAGGCAAAGCTGCCGAGGTGATCGATACGCACGAGGTCGCTGCCCGTATAGCGTTTTGTCAGCGGCCGGGCCTGCTGGCTGATAAAGAGGGCTGAGCTGAGCGCCAGCGGACAGCTGGCAAGAAAACTGCCGTTCAGGCCGACCGGGCCGAAGTCTCGCACGCGCACGACGTCGCTCAGCGGGCATTCCCCGGCGCTGTCAGCGACCGGCTGGGTGCGGATGAGATCGCGTTGATTAGCCTGCGCAAGCAGGCTTGCGCAGGCCTCGGGCGTTAAGCGCCGAAGCTTATACTGGGTGATTCGGCCTGGCGGATCGTCAAGCGTCAGCGGTATGAAAGGGTTGTAGTAAGGCGGCAACCAGCGGTAACCCACCGTTGCGACGGCGATAAGAATCAAAACGGTCAGCAGCGTTTTTCCTTTCACTCGCCCCCCTGAACATTCCCCCAAACATTATGGCAGAAGGTCGCGAAACCCGCCGGGCATCGTGGTATGTTATTGGCTTTTCGTCAGACTGGAAGAGAGTGAGATGGCTAAGCAGCGCGTAGGTATTGTCTTTGGGGGAAAATCAGCGGAACACGAAGTGTCATTGCAATCGGCTAAAAATATCGTTGATGCGATCGATAAAAGCCGTTTCGACGTGGTGCTGCTGGGCATTGATAAACAGGGCCAGTGGCACGTTAACGATGCCAGCCAGTATCTGCTGAATGCTCACGATCCGGCCCATATCGCCCTGAATCCTTCAGAAATTAGCGTCGCCACCGTACCCGGCGTCGCGAAGGGGCAGCTTATCGATGCCGGCAATGCACAGGCACTCGCTCAGATCGACGTGGTCTTCCCTATCGTTCACGGTACCCTGGGGGAAGATGGTTCCCTGCAGGGGATGCTGCGCATGGCCAACCTGCCGTTCGTCGGCTCGGACGTAATCGGCTCCGCCGCGTGCATGGACAAAGACGTCACCAAACGCCTGCTGCGCGACGCCGGGCTGAATATCGCGCCGTTTGTGACGCTCACCCGCGCCAACCGCGACAAGCACAGCTTCGCGCAGATTAGCGCTGAATTGGGTCTGCCGCTGTTTGTGAAGCCAGCAAACCAGGGCTCCTCCGTGGGCGTCAGCAAAGTGACCAGCGAAGCAGAGTTCACCCAGGCCGTCCGCCTGGCGTTTGAGTTCGACCATAAAGTGGTGGTTGAGCAGGGCATCAAAGGCCGTGAAATTGAGTGCGCCGTGCTGGGCAACGATTTTCCACAGGCGAGCACCTGCGGCGAAGTGGTCTTAAACAGCGACTTCTACTCGTACGACACCAAATACATTGATGATAAAGGCGCGCAGGTTGTCGTGCCTGCGGCTCTCGATCCGGCGGTTAACGATAAGATCCGGGCGATCGCCATTCGCGCTTATCAGACGCTCGGCTGCTGCGGCATGGCGCGCGTGGATGTGTTCCTGACGCCGGAAAACGAGGTGGTGATCAATGAAATCAACACGCTGCCGGGGTTCACTAACATCAGCATGTATCCGAAGCTGTGGCAGGCGAGCGGCCTCAGCTACTCGGAACTGATCACCCGCCTGATCGAACTGGCGCTGGAGCGTCATGCCGCCGACAGCGCGCTTAAAAGTTCCGTAAACGGTTAATCGGCGCGCTTCGCCGACGCTGCCTCATCCGCTGTCGTCTCTTCAGGACGGCGGCGGATAATCAACCCCGCCAGCCAGAAACTGATGACCCAGGTCACCAGCCCGACGGCATAGGTTTGCCAGCCTTTTGCTTCAAACCCCAGCAGACCCACGACACCGTTAAGAATAAAGATCAGCCCGATAGCGAAGGCGTAGTAGTGCCAGTCACGGCGTAGTTTGGACGTGAGCTTCATAACAACTCCGGCAGGAAAAAAAGACATCCTCTCACAGTTTTACGGCCAGGTCTGTGGCAGATACGGAAATTCTGAAACGCGACGCAATTTCACTTAAGTTAATAAATTGTGACGTGCTGCAGAAATCAACAATCCAGGAGGATTCCGTCGCGTAAATTACCACGATTCTGATATTGACAAATGCGATGACCTGTCAAACTCACCCTGTACGAAGCGTATTAACAGAGCGATTTATCCGGAGGTCATCATGGCTGACTTTACATTGTCGAAACCGATTTTTGGCGGAAAACCAAAAACCTCCACGGCGGGTAATATCGCGTATGCCCTGTTTGTTCTGTTCTGCTTCTGGGCTGGCTCGCAGCTGCTCAATATGCTGGTCCATGCGCCTGGCGTTTATGAACACCTGATGCAGGTACAGGATAACGGACGCCCGCGAGTTGAGATTGGCTTTGGCGTCAGCACCCTGTTCGGCCTGATTCCCTTCCTCGCGGGATGTATGATTCTGGGCGTTGTGGCATTAGTGCTGCGCTTTCGCCGCCGCCGTTAAAGCCCCATACAGCGAGCCCGACGATCGTCCACGCGTTTCGCGAACCACGCGGTGGTCAGGTTACGCGTGATCTTCGGGCTTTCCAGCTGGATCCCCGGCAGGATAGCCCTCGGTAACGTTTTCCCGCTTTTCTTATCGGCAAGCGCAAACACTTTCTTGTAGAGATCCGTTTTCTCAAAGGCCAGGCTGTCGCCTTTCTCAAGCTGACGGCGAATGTCGCTGTTGCTCATATCAAGCGTTGTCGATAATTTCTGGATCGCACGCTCGGTGCTTCCCGCCTCGCTGCTGCCGTAGGCGATAAGATCGCCGTCCAGCGCCAGCTTAACGCCGCTTGCGCGGCTGACCGCACTCTGGAATGCCGCATTACGGCTGGCATACCAGCCTGCGTTAAAGTCGGCAAAGCGGTACAGCGGCTCATCGTAGTTCGCCGGGTAGTTCAGCAGGTGATACGTGCCGAACCACAGTCCGCCGCGCAGGGAGAAGACCTCCTGGCGCACCGTACCGTCGATTTTCCACGGATAGCCGTCGGTGTGTTTCTCCGCGAACGCGATGCTTACCTGCATTGGGCCACCGGTGTGGACCGGGTTCAGTGAGCCAAACAGCTTCTGCCCCATCGGCACCATGTTGATGAAATCATCGAAAATAGCGCTAAGCTGTTTTTCGGTTTTCACCGTATCCAGCCGTTCGCTGTAGCTTTTGCCGTTCGGCGAGGTGATTTTCAGCGCGGTATGCACGAGGAATACCGGGATATGCATGGACTCCGCGCGGCGGTCGATCTCTTTCCAGGCGATTTTATTCAGCCCCGGCACAGCCGGGTCTGACTGGTACATCGACTCCTGCTGTGCCACCGCCAGCACCGAACAGATGTTCTCCTCGGTCGGCGCAATCTTTTGGCTCTCAAAGGTTTTTGCCAGCGCGTCTGCCCACGCATTGCGATCCTTCACGCTGGCGGGCATTTTCTGCCGCACAACGCTCGCCACATCAACGGGCTTCTCGCCCTTTTTGAGCGGAGCGGCCCCCTTTTCGGCACAGCCTGCCAGCACAAAAGCGGCCAGTATGGTCAACGGTAACGCGCGCGGTACGGCAAAAGGCATAGCAACGTCCTGTATTAGCTAAATGTGTTGGTGACTTCCTGCAGGTCACGATCGTCCAGCTCGCGTTCAAAGCTGCGCAGACGTTTGTAGATGGACATCAGTTCCACCAGCGTGGTCCAGGAGCTGATCAGGTACTGGAACGACCCACGAACCTGACCGAAAACGTTGGTGATCTGCGTCATCAGACCGAGCGTAATCGTACCCGCAACAATGGACGGAAACAGCAGGAACAAACCGAAAACGTTATCCACCTGCAGATACAAAATACGCGCAATGTTGAAATACATATAGTGGAAGTAGAGACGGAAATAGTTACGACGCACGGCGCCAAACAGCTCGCGGACGGTCGGCGGCGAGGCGCGGTTGGCATCGTCTTCACCGTACACCAGCTCTTTACGGTATGCGGCTTCGACGCGTTGATTTTTAAACTCCAGACCCGGCAGTTTAATCCCAACTACCGCCAGCAGGCCCGTGCCCATCAGCGACCAGACAATCGCGGCAATCACCAGACCATACGGAATGTGGCCGACAATCGGCAGATCCGGCACGTGCGCCGAGAGCGTCACCAGCACCGGCAGGAAGGCAATCAGCGTCATGATGGCGTTGATAAAGCTGACGCCCATGTCTTCAAGCGTGGAGGCAAAACGCATGGTGTCTTCCTGCACACGCTGTGCGGCACCTTCGATATGGCGCAGGTGCTGCCAGTGCGCCATATAATGTTCGTTCATCGCGGTACGCCAGCGGAAAACGTAGTGGCTAACGAAGAAGTTGTTCATCACGCCGATGATCACCGCAATCAGGGCGATGCCGAGGAAGACGCCGACCTCATGGTAGAACTGATTGATGGTCACCTTGTGTGGCGAGCTCAGCGCGGTCTGGATCAGATCGTAGAACGGTGCATACCAGGCGTTAACCGCTACGCCCACTTCCACCAGGAACCAGGTCACAAAGATAATCAGCGATGTGCCAAGGATCGACCAGTACTGCCAGCGGTGGGGTGAATAGACAAACCAGAACAGGGCAAACAGCCCTACGCACACCATGTAGTAGGCGTAAAACAGCAGGTAGCTCAGCGACCAGAAGCGCGCCGCGCTAATCGGCACCTCGCCTGTCGCCCCCGTGATGCGCGTCAGCCATGCGCCGCCGCCCGCCTGCCAGAAAATGACAGCGATCAGTGCCCAAATAAATGCCGACAGGAAAAAAGGCCCCGGCTTTGGGAAAAAAGACTTAAACATAATGCTTCCTTCTTGTTGTTATGGCTGTTGCTGTGTACAACACGTCACCACACGAAAACCTGCCCGAGCCAGCCTCCCGGCTCCGGCAAAAAGGTCAGACCCGAGCGTTAATTATTAGTTCGCTTTCCAGTTTTCAAGAATTGTTTCGGTGCGTTTCACCGCGAGAGGATTCGCTGGCGCAATGAAGTTACGCCAGACGTCGTTGTGATGGTTAATCAGGATCTGTGCGTCAGCAACCGGACGGTTGGCGGTGGTATGGGCATCTTCGGCAACGGTGATGTGATAACCCCGGCTGACGCCGTTCTTGATCGTCGCATCGACGCAGTAATCGGTGGCGCAGCCGCAGATGACAAACTCGCGAATGCCCTGCTCCCGCAGCAGCGCCTCAAGCCCGGTGTTGTAGAAGGCATCGCAGGCGGTTTTGGTCACGTAAAGCGCACCAGCAGGCTGATGGAGTTCAGGCAGTAGCGCAAACCCTTCGCTTCCCTCTTCCAGCCCCCCGGCCTCGGTGTGCTGTATAAAAATCACCGTGTCGGCTGCCTGCGTAAGCTGGTTGATCAGAGAGACACACTTTTCGCGCTGATGACGAGGGGTTTCAAACACCCCGTTTTGCATATCGACAACCATAACCACACGCTTCTCAGACATACCGTTCTCCGTAAGATTGAGTGACACTGGTGCCTATCATAAGCCCGATGTCACAAAATGGGAGATGGCTCGCAAGTAAATTGTTCATATTTACCCATGGTTACGTTTTTCTCGCTATCGTTATGCAATTCGGGGCATTGCACGGTACCGATTAGTAGTATAAATACCCATTACTTTCCTCATTCACTTCATGGATGCTTTTCGTTGAAACGTTGTCTGCTCTCTTTTGCCGCGCTGTGTGCGGTGAGCTTTTCTACCGCCCAGGCAGCCCAACCGCTGACGGCTCCCGTTTTAGCTTCAGATATTGCCGATCGCTACGCGAACCTTATCTATTACGGCAGCGGCGCGACCGGTATGGCGATGGTCGTTATCGACGGAAACCAGCGCGTATTTCGCAGCTTTGGCGAAACGCGCCCGGGCAATAACGTTCACCCGCAGCTGGATTCCGTTATCCGCATCGCATCCTTAACCAAGCTGATGACCAGCGAAATGCTGGTGAAACTGCTCGACCAGGGCGTGGTGAAGCTCGACGATCCGCTCAGCAAATACGCGCCGCCAGGCGCCCGGGTACCCACGTATCAGGGTACGCCGATCCGGCTTGTGAACCTTGCTACCCACACCAGCGCCCTGCCGCGTGAACAGCCAGGCGGCGCGGCGCATCGTGACGTATTCGTCTGGCCAACGCGCGACCAGCGCTGGAGCTACCTGAGTACCGCCACGCTGAAGGCGGCGCCGGGTTCGCAGGCCTCATATTCAAACCTGGCGTTTGACCTGCTGGCGGATGCCCTCTCAACGGCGGCTGGCAAACCCTACACCCAGCTGTTTGAAGAGCAGATCACCCGTCCGCTCGGCATGAAAGACACCACCTTTACCCCGTCCCCGGACCAGTGCCGTCGCCTGATGGTAGCGGAGAAAGGCGCCAGCCCCTGTAATAACACGCTGGCGGCCGTGGGCAGCGGCGGGGTTTACTCCACGCCTGGCGACATGATGCGCTGGATGCAGCAGTTCCTTTCTTCGGATTTCTACTCTCGCAGCAGCCAGGCCGACCGTATGCAGACCCTGATTTATCAGCGTACTCAGCTGCATCGGGTCATCGGGATGGACGTGCCGGGTAAAGCCGATGCGCTCGGCATGGGCTGGGTCTATATGGCACCGAAAAATGGCCGGCCAGGTATTATTCAGAAAACCGGCGGCGGCGGCGGATTCATCACCTATATGGCTATGATTCCGCAGTCGAACGTGGGCGCGTTTGTGGTAGTCACTCGCTCCCCGCATACGCGTTTCGTCAATATGAGTGACGGTGTTAATAACCTGGTGGCGGAATTGAGTGCCAATAAAGCCCAGGTGCTTACCGCATCCAACTGAGATTAATATTCCGTGGGCAAGCGGTTGATGCTGACCAGCTTGCCCCGGCTCATATTGATATAATTTCCCTGTCGCAGGGCGGCCAGAACTTCGGCAACAACAGAACGTGAAATGCGTGTGCTTTGCTGAATATGATTCATCACACCGATTTTTGAACGCAGCGTTTCATCCCACTCGGCCATATTAAGCAGCATCGCGCGGATCTGGTGATAGGAGTTATTGCCAACCAGCTGCTTATCGCGCTTCTCAAGAATGTAATTTATCCAGGATAACCAGCTGAAGGCCTCTTTCCACAGTGAAAATTGCTGGATTTGTTGTCGGGTAGTTTCTGTGGATAAATAAAAACCGGTACAGGCCGTTTTAGCAATCACTCTGTATTCCTGTGAATGATTAATCATCACCGTAGCCAGACCAAAAATAAAGGGGGCAGTCGCAATCCCCACCAGAAGTTCATCAGAAGGGCGATAGATCTCAATAACGCCGGTTTGTAATACGATCGTGCGAGGCTCATTCGATTCGCCCGACGTAATTAATTGTTGGGGTGCACATGTAAAAGGGGTACTGGCTGCTATTAACCCCTGTTCGAGCCGGCGTAATTCAGAAAGTGGTTTCGCATTAACGTTCATGCAGACCTCAAGTCATCCGTATTTGTCGGTTCAATATTATTTTTATTGCTTCGCTAAAAAGCGGAGGAGATACCCCCTCCCCCGCTTTATTCATTACCAGGTATATTTCACACCCAGGTTTGCGCCCCAGTTCTGGTCAACGTCGCCGCCGCCAAGATAAGTGGCATCCGTGTAAGCGCTGAAGTTCTTCGTGAAGCTGAACTGGGTGCCCAGCCCAACACGAACAGCTGAACCTTTCACGCCGTTATCAATGCTGTCACCGTTAATATCGGCATTGTTATCGGCGTCGTCATAAACCCAGGCCAGTTTGAAGTAAGGGGTCAGAGCCTGATCGCCGCCGTAGTTGAAGGTGTAACCCGTATCAACACCGAGTTCATAACGCAGGCTATCGTATGATTGTCCATCCATACGCATGTCATTGCTGAGGCGATAATCATCGCCTGACTGGAACAGACCCGATACGGCTGCGTATGGCGTTACGTAGCCAGAGAGGTTTGGCTTCCAGTCATAGCCCAGCTTCAGACCAAAGCCAACAGCGTCACTGGTGGTATTGCCGTCAACATACTGACCGTTGCTCATGTTAGCGGAGAGATCGTTGTTGAAGCGGGTGTAGCTCAGGGAGCTGTCGAGGAAAAGATCGTTCATGAACTTCGCTGACGCGTAGATCATCGCCGTCTGGCTATCCTGATCGACCTGACCGGTACGATCGCTGATATCGCCCTTCGCGAAACCTGCCGCACCACCGACGATCCACTTCGCGTTATTACCGTCAATCTGGGTATCCAGACCCACCATAATACCGCTCACGTCCTGATCGTAGCTGATAACGCCGTTGTCACCGTCGAAGTTGCCGCCGAAGTAGCTCACCCACGCCCCGCCGTTATCCGCCAGGCCGTGACGGCTGTTGGTCAGACGCGCACCTACGGTATCCTGCTGCAGATTCCAGATATTGGTATTAGCAGAAGGGATGCTCAGCGCCATATTGGCAGAGTCGGTCAGTTCTTTCTGCTGCAGAACGACGGCGTCACCCTGCTGCTGCGCCTGGTAGGTATAAGCACCTAAATCGGCTTTGTTTGCGGCAGTAAAGCTGGCCGCCGTATCCGCGTTATTGTCATAGACACGGACAATCTCTTTATTTTTGTAATCAGCGACGGAACCTGCTCCGGTCGCGTCGTCGATACGGACTTTATAGTTGCCTGCGACGTCACCGTTCACCGCCAGATGGCCGTCAGAGTGAATGGCCACTACGCCGTAGTCATAATCGGCGCTGCGCTTGTCGTTAGTGATATAGCGTGCGTTGTTCAGATCGCTGTTCAGCACGTAATCGCGGCTCGCAACATTCAGCACGCCGCCATCGGTCAGAACCATAGTGTGCGTATCAACCTGGCCCAGACCCAGCGCCAGCTCTTCACCGTTATCCACGGTGATGGTGTTGGCATACAGCTCGGCCGTTTCTTCCGTCAGTGCCGCACGGCTATCGCTGTCCAGATACAGATGGTCGGTGGCCACGCCGCCGTTGTCGCCGATGTTCAATGAGGAAGCATTGGTCAGAGTGATGGTATCCGCCAGCAGGCCTGAGTTTTCAACATTGACCTGAGACTGGTTGTTTACCGTCAGCGTGTCGATGTTTGACATCTTGCGGGTATCCCACTCGGAGCCGTTATCCAGTGCAATGTTAAACAGACCGCTCTGATACACCGCGTCACCCGCAACATGTGCGTTGCTGTCATAGGTGGAATCCGGCCAAATGCTGTTCGGGGACAGCGTGCGCCAGTCTACATTGCTGTAGCCCTGGCCATACATCTGCGTCGTGCCGATAGCCTCAATGCTGGACTGCGCAGCACCGACCCATTTGCTGCCGTTGGTCAGGGTGACATCCAGCTTATCGGTGCCGTCCCAGCCGTTGGTGGTAGGGTTATAGACGCCCTCTTCGGTGGTATCGGTTGCCGGATCGCCGTTCGGGTAGAAGTTGTTGTCGAAGGTGCTGGAGAACAGGATGTCGCCCGTAACGGTGGAGTGATCGAACGTGGCAGCGGTCTGCATCGCGTTATCAGACGCGCTGGCGGTAACAATCAGCGCGGCATCATCTGCCCCTGTCGCGTCGGTTTCACTATAGTCGCTCGGCTTCGCGGTCTGACCGTAGAATCCGCTGGTACCTAAATCGCGGTACGCACCGGAAGTCAGTACCGAATCTTTTACCAGCAGCGTGTCGGTAAAGACCTTGCTGCTGTTGGCTACGCCTTCAACGCCGTCGTACGGGGTATTATCCCGTTCCTGATACCCCTGCGTCAGGGTAATCCCCGCGACGTGAGAATTATTCTGGATAACAATATCTGATTCCACGTCCAGGGTAATCGCATTACCCATATCATAGGTATCCAGATAGTGTCTTTCCGTATTTTCCCCATTCACAACATCATACGCATAATGTTCATACGTATCATTAATGGTGGAATTATCAACGGTCAGGCTAAAACGATCGTATTGAGCATGTTGGGTGCCGTCGGCATCCAGACCATCAGCACAGGTGGCGGTCATACACTGAGAGGTAATCATGCCATTAATGGTGCTGTTGGAAATACTCAACGCATTCGCCCGACCATTGATGCCATCATCGAGATAGTACGTTGAAATAACACCATTCACGGTGGCTTTATTAATCACCGGGTAAATATCACCATCGTGGATGGCATCTGAGAAATCCCAGTCGGCATAGCCATAATACCAGGGAGTGGTCGCTGTATTATCGTATCCGAAGGTATTATATGTCGTACCGGAAATATCCTTCGCATTGGCCTGAGAAGCGATAGCCAGGGTGCAGGCTAATGCAAGTTGAGATACAACGAGTTTCTTTTTCCATGTTTGCATTGGGTCATCCCTCCTCAGGGACGTAAGCAAGTTTGTCCATCAATGAATTTGCAATATTTAATTGCGGAGGGAATTATGCAGTTTCATTTCGAAAAGGTTCAATGAATGTTTCCATTAAGTCCGCATTCAGACAAAAAACAGATTCAGACTACAACGCACAGGGCGTCATAAAATAAATATTATAAAAACAAAATGTTAATGCACGGGCAAAGCAATTAGGGAAATATCATAAAAAATAATAAATCATTTTTAATGATACATTCATTTCCATATAGAAATAACACAAATATCTCATTCTTCTCTCAGCGTTATACTGTCCTGCATTATATATTATTGGTAACAGGCAAACTCATCTGCCGCATTTCGCAAAAGCAAAATGCCCACTTTAGTAAAACACCCGTCGCCACTTTGAGGTACACTAGCCCTCTTTGTTCCACAAACATCAGGCATACCATGACCGATTTAATTGCACGTCCCCGCCGTCTGCGTAAGTCACCTGCACTGCGCGCTATGTTTGAAGAGACAACCCTGACCTTAAACGATCTGGTGTTGCCGATTTTTGTTGAAGAAGAGATCGATGACTACAAAGCCATCGAGGCCATGCCGGGCGTCATGCGCATTCCGGAGAAATATCTGGCGCGTGAGATCGAACGCATCGCCAACGCGGGGATCCGCTCGGTGATGACCTTCGGCATCTCCCATCATACCGACGCCACCGGCAGCGACGCGTGGAAGGAAGATGGCCTCGTCGCCCGCATGTCCCGCATCTGCAAAGAGACGGTACCGGAAATGGTGGTGATGTCCGACACCTGTTTCTGTGAATATACCTCTCACGGCCACTGCGGCGTGCTGTGCGATCACGGCGTGGATAACGATGCTACCCTGCTGAACCTCGGCAAGCAGGCGGTCGTCGCGGCCGCTGCGGGTGCGGACTTCATCGCACCGTCTGCGGCGATGGACGGACAGGTTCAGGCGATTCGTCAGGCGCTGGACGCGGCCGGTTTCACCGACACCGCCATCATGTCCTACTCCACCAAATTTGCCTCCTCCTTCTACGGTCCGTTCCGTGAAGCAGCCGGCACGGCGCTGAAGGGCGATCGTAAAACCTATCAGATGAACCCGCTGAACCGCCGCGAAGCGATTCGTGAATCCCTGCTCGATGAAGCCCAGGGCGCAGACTGCCTGATGGTAAAACCGGCTGGCGCATATCTTGATATCCTGCGCGACATCCGCGAACGCACCGAGCTGCCGCTGGGCGCTTACCAGGTGAGCGGCGAGTACGCAATGATCAAGTTCGCCGCGCAGGCAGGGGCGATCGACGAAGAGAAAGTGATCCTTGAAAGCCTGGGTGCGATCAAACGCGCCGGCGCGGATCTGATCTTCAGCTACTTCGCCCTGGATCTGGCCGAGAAGAAAATTCTGCGTTAATCCGCTTTAGCGCCGGGTGGCGGCTTCGCCTTACCCGGCC
>NZ_ALNS01000044.1:0-63644 GCF_000286655.1 Enterobacter sp. SST3
CAGCAGGGCAATGCGCTGATGCCCCAGCGACAGCAGATGCTCAACGCCCAGATGTGCCCCCTGTACGGCGTTAAATACGAGGCTGTTTACCTGTGCTGAAGGCGAGACATCAAGGAACAGCACCGGGACAGGCGATGCCAGCGCCCTGAGCGCTTCGGCGTCAGGATCGTCGAGCGGAACGTTTACCAGTAGCGCGTCCACCCGCTGCGCCAGCAGCGCCTGAAGCGCGCCCTGACACTGCGTCGGCTGCTCCACCATCGAAATGAGGACGCTCGCCCCCTGTTCCGCCGCCCGTGATTTCACGGCCGACACGATTTGCGAGGGCGCATGCAGGGCCAGATCGGTGGTGATGAGACCCAGCGTGCGGGTGCGTTTACCCGCCAGCTGCTGCGCGCGCAGGTTAGGCACGTAGTGTAATTCCGCCATCGCCTGCTGTACCTTTTCCCGCGTGCGGGCAGACACATGCTCCGCGTTGTTAATGACGCGAGAGACGGTTTGATAAGAAACCCCCGCAAGGAGGGCAACGTCATAGAGAGTGATTGCTTTCATGCATTGTGGCATCGCGTGAGTCGTAGTGCATCATTGTTGCACAGCGACGCCGTTAAAACATGTGAGCGCTTCGCAAAATTAAACACCCCGCTCCGGCTGCGCAATTTCAGCAACGCTCGGCTTCTGGCGGAACCAGGGCAGACAGAGCTGGATAAGTGGGCCAATGGTCAGGGCGTACACTACCGTTCCCACCCCAAACGTGCCGCCAAGCACGCACCCAATCAGCAGGACGGACACCTCAATGGAGGTACGCACGCTGCGAATGGACCATCCCAGCCGGGCATGAATGCCGGTCATCAGGCCGTCGCGCGGGCCTGGCCCAAAACCGGCGCCGATGTACATGCTGGTCGCAATTGCGTTCATCACGATACCCGACACCAGGAAAGCGATGCGCACAGGTAACGAGTCCAGTTCCGGGATCAGCGCCATGCTGGCATCCGCCGCCAGACCGATACAAATCACGTTGCTGATGGTGCCCAGGCCCGGCATCTGGCGCAGGGGGATCCACAGCAGCAGCACCGCAGCACCGGTTAAAATGATCACCATTCCGATAGTCATCCCCAGCTGTATCCCCACCCCAAGGTGAAAAACATCCCAGGGATCGACACCCAAATCGGAACGAATAAACATCGCGGTGGACAGGCCATACAGCCCTAAACCGACATAGAGTTGTAGCAGACGACGTACCATTTTTATCTTCTCCAGTGAACCAGACTTTCATCCTGACCTAAAATGGCACTATGATTAATGTCCAGTTTTCAAATAGTGGACTGCACATGTCGTCACGTCGCTTCGGAAGCCAGTCTCTGGTACGCCTTTTAGGCCACTGGCAGCAAACCTCATCCCGCACGCCGCTCTGGCGACAGCTGGCCGATGCGCTGCGCCTGTTAATCCTTGACGGACGTCTGGCATTGAATACACGGCTACCGGGGGAGCGCGAGCTGGCCACGGCGCTGGACGTGAGCCGGACCACCATCAGCAGCGCCCTCGCCCATCTGCGCGAGGAGGGATATCTTGAAAGCCGCCACGGCAGCGGGTCACGCGTGATCCTCCCGGATACGCGCGCCGTTCCCACGCTTTCCGCGGCGAGTGCCGCACTGGATCTCTCCACTGCCGCCCTCAATGCCGGGCCGGAAATCCACCAGGCGTATACCCACGCGCTCACGGCCATTACGCAGCACCTCGCGCTGACGGGTTACGATCAGCTAGGGCTGCCGACGCTGCGGGAGGCCATCGCTGCGCGCTACACCGCGCGGGGCCTTCCCACCCGCGCGGACGAAGTAATGGTGGTCAATGGCGCCGTCAGCGGCTTCGCGCTGGTCCTGCGGATGATGGCCGGGCCCGGGGATCGCGTCGTGGTCGATCATCCCACCTATCCGCTGGCGATTGCCGCCATTCAGGGCGCGCAGTGTCGGCCCGTGGGGGTGTCGCTGCCGGAAACGGGCTGGGATACGGACGGCTTCGCCGCCACGCTTGCCCAAACCGCGCCGCGCCTGGCGTACCTGATGCCTGATTTTCATAACCCCACCGGGCGCTGCATGGATGTCGCGACCCGTCAGGCCATTACCGACATTGCTGCGCAAACCCGTACGACGCTGGTGGTGGATGAAACGATGGTGGATCTCTGGTTTGACGCCCCTCCTCCGCCCCCGCTGGCCTCCTTTAACCCGCAGGCCACCGTCATCACCTTAGGTTCTGCCGGAAAAAGCTTCTGGGGCGGGCTGCGTCTCGGCTGGATCCGCGCGTCCTCGCGCACGATCGCCACGCTTGCCCAGACGCGCGATACGCTGGATTTAGGCTCGCCGCTGCTGGAACAGCTGGCGGCGCTGTGGCTCATCAACAACAGCGAGACGTTTCTACCCGCACGCCGCAAAATGCTGGCGGAACGACGCGATCGATGCGGTGAACTGCTGCGTGAACATTTCCCGGAGTGGACATTCCATGAAGCAGAGGGCGGGCTCTCATACTGGATTGAGCTCCCCGGCATGCTGGCGACGCAGCTTGCCGCGCGGGCTGAGATTCTGGGGATAAATCTGGGGACCGGTACGCGGTTTGGTTTATCGGGTGCGTTTGACCGCTATTTGCGGATGCCCTTCTCGCTCGAGCCGACAGAGCTTGAACAGGCGCTGCTGAGGATTAAACCGTTATGGCTCGCCCTGAATAAAAACGTGCCAGCCGTTAAACGCAGCGTGATTTAATAGCAAAAAGTTTGAAGCCGATCATAAAAAATAAAAACAGCTGACTGTCATGGATACAGTCAGCTGTTTTCACCAGTCAGGAATTAATGCTGAGCAGGAATAGGAAACCCTTTCAGTGAAATAACGAAGTTTTCACCGTCTTTCTTTATTTTTGCGCCAGTATCACACCAGTCAGACGCAATACGAAAGAACTCATCACTTCCGACATTCCAGCCAAGACGTACATGCTTCACGTAGCCTGAACGCAACAAATCGCAGGCCTCTTTGTAGTCACTGGCAGTTGACAGTTGTTGTTTCATTTTTTCTTCTTCAGAAGTTTACGTAGAGCCTTGATTTCTTTAGGAGTAAATGGAGAAACATTCTCTTCTTCCGTATGCTGATTATCAATATCCTCTTCCGATACTCCCGCCTCTTCTACTGCCTCGAACGCCAGCAGCAGCAGTTTCTCTGTCGTCACGCTTAAATTCTCGTTATTCACTTCCGCATAGTGGCGAAGCCTTTCTTTTAGCGCGTCATCAATCTTAACGTTTAATACCGCTGTAGCCATGTTTGTCACTTCCCTTCGGAATAAGTACTTTATTTAATACACGAAGTTAACAATGTTATCCAGATATATATTTTTTTGAAGTATGGCAGAAAATAGACGTCCGATTATAAAATGCCAGTCTATTATTACAGGTTTATGACAATAATATTTCAGCGCGATGAAATATATATTACATGCTATAGGCTTAATCTTATTAGGGAATAACGTCCAGGGAAGAGGCAAAAATCAGGGAAGAACGCAGAGGCTCAGAAATGGGTGGGGGCCCTGCCAGCTACATCCCGGCACACACGTCGTCTGCCCTGGCTGCTTCCTTCCGGACCTGACCTGGTGAACAGAGTAGCGTTGCGGGAGAACCAACAGAGCCCCCATTGAGAGCGTTGATAACCAACGCGCTGGCGCATTATCCCTGTGCGAAGGCCCAATTGCAAGCCGCCAGGAACCGGATGCTGGTTTCTTGCGCAAACAGGCGCAGCAATCAGGGCGATCTTCGTTTACCATGGCTCTCCAGAAACTCCCCGCAGGTGAAAGTATGGACGAGCAGGACTCTTTTCCACAGCGCGTATGGCAAATCGTGGCTTCAATCCCGGAGGGCTATGTCACCACCTATGGTGATGTCGCGCGCCTGGCCGGTTCCCCGCGCGCGGCGCGACAGGTTGGAGGCGTCCTGAAACGGCTGCCGGAAGGCAGTACGTTGCCCTGGCATCGAGTGGTGAACCGTCATGGCGCCATCTCACTCACCGGGCCGGATCTCCAGCGGCAGCGTCAGGCGTTACTTTCAGAAGGGGTGCAGGTGTCAGGGTCGGGTCAGATCGATTTACAGAAGTACCGGTGGGTGTACTGACCCCTCTCCCGAAGGAGAGGGGAATAACCCTATTACATCTGCGTCGGTGGGGTTGGCAGAGACGGCTGATTGGTTTGCGGTGCGACCGGCACTTCGGTCTGCTGTACTGGCACCAGGTTCAGGTCGATTTTGGTTCCACCGTTGTTAATCGCTTCCTGGACCGTATCGGTGATAAACACCAGCTTACCGTTGATGGTGACCGCTGCGCTCAGCAGAATACGGGCATTAGGCTGCACGTCCGACGGGTTATACGGCAACACGAAGCTAAACGGCGCCTGCTTGCCTTCAGTACGGACGGCACGCTGGGCCACGACTTTCGACGGCGCGTCGGCCAGGGAAGCATCAGACAGCGTCACCGTTAATACCGCATCCGGCGGCAACGCAACTTTCTGTTTAATCCAGATGGTACCGGAAACGTTAGGCTGCTGAATGGACTGCTGCGAAAGGGTATTAATCCCGTTCGGGTCAGCTGCTGGCACTGGCACCTGGGCGCTCTTACCGGCACAGGCGGACAACGCCACCGCAATCGCTACACCACTTAGCATAGGCACGAGTTTCATTGAAGTCTCCTTATCATCAATGCACCAGCGGGATCGATCCCATCCGATGTCGTTTCAATCACATAACGTTTTTAAGTGTGGCACAACTCACTGATTAATGCCTGAAATCATCCCGATATTCAGATTATTCTACCCATCGGACCACTTTCATTTCTGCGTTATACTCTGCCTATCTTTCGCTACGGGGTTTATTGAGGACAACTATGAGTCAGGCACTGAACAATCTGCTGACATTACTGAATCTGGAAAAAATTGAGGAAGGACTCTTTCGCGGACAGAGCGAAGATTTAGGCTTACGCCAGGTCTTCGGTGGGCAAGTCGTTGGACAAGCGCTGTACGCTGCAAAGGAGACTGTCCCGGCAGACCGTCTGGTGCATTCATTCCACAGCTACTTTTTACGCCCTGGCGATAGCGCGAAACCCATCGTGTATGACGTTGAAGTTCTGCGAGACGGCAACAGCTTCAGCGCGCGCCGCGTCGCGGCCATCCAGAACGGTAAGCCGATCTTTTACATGACCGCCTCTTTCCAGGCGCCGGAGCCGGGTTATGAGCATCAGAAAGTCATGCCCCCTGCCCCCTCGCCGGACGATCTCAAATCGGAAACGGATATCGCTCGCGCATTGGCGCATCTGCTGCCGCCGCAGGTTAAAGAGAAGTTTCTCTGCGATAAGCCGCTTGAGATCCGCCCCGTCGAGTTCCACAACCCGATGAAGGGCCACACCGCCGAGCCAAAGCGTCAGGTGTGGATCCGCGCCAACGGCAGCGTGCCGGAAGATTTCCGCGTCCATCAGTATCTGCTAGGCTATGCGTCTGACTTCAACTTCCTGCCGGTGGCGCTGCAGCCGCACGGCGTCGGCTTCCTCGAAAAAGGGATGCAGGTCGCGACGATCGATCACTCGATGTGGTTCCACCGTCCCTTCAACATGAACGAGTGGCTGCTCTACAGCGTGGAGAGTACGTCGGCATCCAGCGCCCGCGGGTTTGTACGTGGGGAGTTTTATACTCAGGACGGCGTGCTGGTCGCTTCAACGGTGCAGGAAGGGGTGATGCGTAACAGAGGTTGATGTAAAAAGCCCGGTGGCGCGACGCTTACCGGGCCTACGTTTTGTGCTGTTGTAGGCCGGGTAAGGCGAAGCCGCCACCCGGCAAGACACTCAGATCATGCGTTATACGCATTCTCGCCGTGGCTGTTCACATCCAGACCTTCGCGCTCCTGCTCTTCCGGTACGCGCAGGCCGACCGTCATGTCCGCCAGCTTGTAGCCGATGAAAGCGACGACCGCAGACCACACCACGGTGATAGCGATGCTTTCCAGCTGCACCAGCACCTGATGAACCATAGTGACGCCTTCTGCGTAGCCCACGCCACCGAGCGATTTCGCCGCGAAGATACCGGTCATGATACAGCCGACAATCCCGCACACGCCGTGCACGCCGAACACATCGCAAGGGTCATCCACGCGCAGAACTCGTTTCAGTGCGGTGACGCCCCACAGACCCGCCAGACCCGACACCAGGCCGACCAGCAGCGCACCACCGACACCGACATAACCACACGCAGGGGTGATACCAACCAGACCGGCAATCGCACCTGAACAGGCCCCCAGCAGGGAAGGTTTACCGCGCACCGCCCACTCGCCAAACACCCAGGAGAGGATTGCACCCGCCGTGGCCACAACGGTGTTCACGAAGGCCAGCGCGGCGATTTCGTTGGCCGCACTTGCTGAGCCGGCGTTGAAGCCAAACCAGCCAAAGTAGAGGATCGCAGTACCGGTAAAGACCATCGGCAGGTTGTGCGGTTTGAACGCCTCTTTACCGAAGCCCACGCGTTTGCCAATCAGATAAGCGCCCACCAGACCCGCGACCGCGGCGTTAATGTGGACAACGGTACCGCCCGCGAAGTCCAGCGCGCCGTGCGTGGCCAGCAGACCACCGCCCCAGACCATGTGCGCAATCGGCACATAGGAGAGCGTCAGCCAGACCACCACGAAGATCAGGACCGCAGAGAAACGAATGCGCTCGGCGAGCGCGCCCACAATCAGCCCGACGGTAATGCAGGCGAACGAGCCCTGGAACGCCACGTGAATATACTGATAGAAGCTGCCCATCAGCGCGGTCAGTTCAATGTTTTTCAGCATCACCCAGTCGAAGTTACCAAAGAACGCGTTACCCGTGCCGAACGCCAGAGAGTAACCGTAAACCACCCAAAGCACGCAGACCAGTGCAAACGTCACGGCAACCTGCGTCAGCATGGAGAGAACGTTTTTGCCACGGATCAGACCGCCGTAGAACAGCGCAATGCCCGGAATGGACATAAACAGCACCAGCGCGGTGCTGATCATCATAAAGGCGTTATCGGCTTTGTCGGCCACCGCAGGGGCAGCAGCCAGCGCCAGGCCCGGCAGCAGCGCCAGCGAACCCAGACCCGTTTTAAGTGTTGCTATCTTCATTTTCTCGATCCCTATCACTGTGTGCCAGGCGTTAATTACAGTGCCGCTTCGTCAGATTCGCCGGTACGGATGCGAATGACGCGCTGCAGTTCGGCAACGAAAATTTTGCCGTCGCCAATTTTGCCGGTGTAGGCCGCTTTGCTAATGACATCAATGACTTCATCAAGCTGATCGTCAGCAATCGCGACATCAATTTTTACTTTTGGCAGAAAGTTAACGCTGTATTCCGCCCCGCGATAAAGCTCGGCATGACCCTTCTGACGACCAAAGCCTTTCACTTCGGTGACAGTCAGTCCCTGAATACCCATTGAAGACAATGCTTCACGCACGTCTTCGAGTTTGAATGGTTTGATTACAACCGTAACCAGCTTCATAGATCCCCTCCAGTCAGAATTCGGTAATGGCCGCAGCTTACGCGGAAGGTATTGCAAGGGATGTGCCAGAAATGAAAACGTGAGGGAATCGCGGTGCGATGTGCGTTACACGGTTCTGATAAATGAACCGGTGAAAAAAAACGCACCATGCCGGTGCAGGGTGCGTTTCAGTTTTGCACCAACAGGAATGACTGTTAGCGCGGCGCCTCATTTTAGTGCATCAGGCGCTAAGGGACTCTTCATCACGCACGCTGGCGGCCAGCTCTTCGCCCGCCAGCTGCAGCTGGTACATCTGCCAGTAGCGCCCTTGTGCTTCCAGCAGCTCGCGGTGCGTACCGCGCTCCACGGCCTGTCCGCGATGCAGCACCAGAATCGTGTCCGCGTCGACGATGGTGGAGAGCCGGTGAGCAATCACCACCAGCGTCGTATGGTCGCGTACGGCGGCCAGCGCCTGCTGAATCGCCTGCTCGGTTCCAGAATCTATGCTGGCCGTGGCTTCGTCCAGAATCAGCACCTGCGGCGTTTCAATCAGGACGCGCGCCAGCGCCAGGAGCTGTTTTTGCCCCACGGAGAGGTTGTTGCCCTGCTCGCCCAGCTTGGTGTTGATCCCGTCGCTAAACCCGCGCGCCAGCTCTGCCAGCTGCACCGTTTCCAGTACCGCCCAAACCTGCGCTTCTGAATAGTCCCGTCCCAGGGTTACGTTGGCGTAGAAGGTATCGGCCAGCACGACCGGATCCTGCTGCACCATCGCAACGCCTTTGCGTAACACCGTGTGGCTGAGCGACGCGAGCGGGCGTCCGTCGAGGCGGATTTCGCCTTGCGTGACCGGATAGTAGCCCATCAGCAGGCTGGCGAGCGTGCTTTTACCGCTGCCGGTATGGCCCACCAGCGCGACGAAACCGCGTGACGGCACATCGAGCGTAATGTCCTGCAGCACCAGACGGTCTTCGCGATAGGCAAACGAGACGTTATCAAAGGTGATAGCCCCGCTTTGCAGAGGTCGCTCGTCATTGCCGTAGGCCTGGCGCGGCCTGTCCATCAGCTCAAAGACGCGCTCACCGGCGACAACCGCCTGTTGCAGCATCGATTGCTGCGTAGTGAGTTCGATCAGCGGCTCGTTAAGGCGTCCCAGATAGCTAATGAAAGCGTACAGCACGCCCACTTCAATCGTACCGTTTGCGCTCAGGCCAAAGAGCATCAGCAGCCCGCAAAGCACCAGCGCCGAGAACAGGCTCAGCAGCGGTCTCAGCAGGAAACCGTCCAGGCGCAGCGTCTGCATACGCGCCATATAGTGCGAACGGCTGGCTTCGCCCATGCGCTCGCCAAAGCGCGCCTGCTGGCGGAACTGCTGGATGACGCTCATGCCGTTGATCACTTCGTTGAAGCCATCGTTGATATCGGCCAGATAGGCGCGCACCCGGCGCACAATTGGCGTGCTGTAACGCTGGTAAATCACCATGACGATCAGCACCGCCGGGAAGATGGTGATCGCCACCAGCGCCATGCGCCAGTCGAGGCTGAACATCGCCACCAGCATCGCGCCAATCAGCGCCGCGCTGCGCAGCACGGTTGCCACCACGGTGACATACAGATCGCGGATCACCTCGGTATCGTTGGTCACGCGCGAAATCACCTGCCCGACCGGCTGGGTATCAAATTCGCTGAGCGGCTGGCGAAGCGCCGCGTCCATCACATCGGTACGCAACTGCTGAACCACGCCTACGGCTGCACGGTTAAACAGCAGCGACTGCGCATAGTGCAATCCTGCCGCCGTCAGCTGTAAGCCAACGTAGGCCACGCCTAATCCCGCCACCAGCCCGAGCGGCAGGTAGCTTTTGGCGACCATATTGTCGATGAAGTAGCTGATGAGCAGCGGCCCGCTCACTTCGGCAATCGCCGCAATCCAGAGTAAAAGCACAGCAACGGAGAGCGGTTTACGCCACGGCGAGCCGTAGGCCAGCAGACGTTTGAGCGTCGGCCACATCGTTCCGAGCTTACGCATTGGCGGCCTCCTCATCCTGCTCCGGCGCATCATCCAGCGCCGCCTCAAGCTGCTGATAACGGTACATATCGCGATACCAGCCCGGCTGCTCTGCCAGCGCGTCATGCTGCCCGCGCTGGGCAATATGGCCGTGCTGCAAAACCAGAATTTCGCTGGCTTCGGTGAGCGCTGACAAACGGTGGGCACTGATAATTATCGTGCGTCCGTCGCCCCACTGGCGCAGGTTATGCAGGATCTGATGCTCGGTACGGCCGTCCACGGCGGAGAGCGCATCGTCCAGAATCAGGATCTCGGCATTGAGCAGCAGCGCGCGGGCAATGGAGATACGCTGTTTTTGCCCGCCGGACAGCATGACGCCGCGTTCCCCGACTTCGGTGTCGTAGCCCTGCGGCAGGCGCAAAATATCATCATGTACGCTGGCTAAACGCGCCACATGCTCGATCTCTTCCTGCGTTGCTGCCGGGCAACCAAGCGCGATGTTGTTCGCCACGGTGTCAGAAAAAAGAAACGGCGTCTGGCTGACAACCGCCAGGCGACCACGCCACTCATCCAGCAGCAGGCTGGTGAGCGGAATATCATGGAAGCGAATATCGCCCTCGGTGACGTCAAAGTGGCGCTGGAGCAGCGACAGCACGGTGCTTTTACCGGATCCCGTCGGGCCGCAGATGCCGAGCATCTGGCCCGGCTGAAGGGTAAAACTGACGTTCTCCAGCACCGGATGTTCCGTTTGCGGATAGATAAACTTGCGGACGTCGACTTTCATGACGCCGCGTCCTTCCGGCAACGCTTCGCTGCCGTCATTGACCACCGGCGCTTCGGCCAGCATGGCGCGAATACGGCTGTAGGCGGCGCTGCCGCGCTCCACGATGTTAAACATCCAGGCCAGCGCCAGCATCGGCCAGATCATCAGCCCCAGATACATGGCAAAGCTGGTCAACTGGCCCAGGGTGAGCGTGCCCTGCACCACCATCCAGCTACCGCCGCCAATCGCCAGCATATTTGCCATGCCAATTGCGATATAAATCGTTGGATCAAATCGCGCGTCAATACGCGCGACGCGCATGTTTTTCGCCCCCGTGTCGGCCGCATCGGCGGCAAACAGCGCGGACTGCCGGTCTTCCAGACCAAACGCTTTAATCATGCGGATGCTGGTCATGCTCTCCTGGGTGCGATCGTTCAGCGACGAAAACGCCGCCTGCGCCAGCTTGAAGCGCTCGTGCAGCTGTTCGCCGTAGCGATTGATCGCCAGCGCCATGAGCGGCATCGGCAGCAGCGCCAGCAGGGTCAGCTGCCAGCTGATCTGCGTTGACATGACGATCAGCACCGCGCAGCCCATTACCAGCGAGTCCACCAGCGTCAGCACCCCTTCCCCGGCGGCAAAGACCACGCGATCGACGTCGTTAGTCGCGCGCGCGATAAGATCCCCGGTGCGATGGCGCAGATAAAATTCGGGATGCTGTCGACTCAGCTGGCGATAAAAATCTTCACGCAGCTCAACGGCCAGCTGATAGGACGCACCAAACAGCAGCACGCGCCAGACGTAGCGCAGCAGATAAACAATGACCGCCGTCAGCACCAGCGTGCCAACCCACATCAACACCCGTGCGGTGGTGTAATGCTGTTCGGTGACGCCATCCACGACGTAGCCCACCACTTTCGGCGGGATCAGCTGCAGGATAGCAATGATAATAAGCAGGGCGACTGCACCGAGGTAGCGTTGCCACTCCCGACGAAAGTACCAGCTTAATTGGGCAAATAATCGCACGCGGTTTGTTCCTGAAGGTATTTTACGAAGTTATTCAATGGGTAATGCTGTGGTGTATTTAATCTGTTCCATAGCGAAGCTTGAGGTGACGTCCGATAACCCCGGCACGCTGTTCACCAGCCGCTTGTAGAAGTCATCATAACGCTTCATGTCGGCCACCTGGACGCGCATCAGGTAATCGTACTCGCCGGCCATACGCCAGAAACCGAGCACTTCGGGCATCTCAGACACCTGGGTAACGAAGCGGCAATACCACTCGCTGCTGTGATGCTGGGTTTTTATCAGCACAAATGCCGTCAACCCAAGCCCCAGTTTTTCAGGATCTAACAGCGCGACGCGCCCCAGAAGAATACCGTCATCTTCCAGCTTCTTAAGCCGCTTCCAGCACGGGGTGGTGGTCAGATTAACGGCATCTGCCAGCGCCTGCAAAGAGAGGGTACAGTCACTTTGCAGCAATGAAAGGAGCTTGCGGTCAATTTTATCTAGCATACTCACCTCACAGAGAAAATTTTTCTCCCTTAATTCTATTTTAAAGGCCAGATAGCAACAATTTTTTCTGTGCTTTTCGCTATGCTAGGCACAAAATGACAAACGGATAACGACGATGAATAGCACCTGGGTTAAACATGCGATCAGCGAAATCAATGCCGACTATCAGCGCTCGGCGGATACGCACCTGATTCGCCTTTCCCTGCCGGGATTTGACGGCATTCAGCTCTATCTGAAAGATGAAAGCACTCATCCTACCGGCAGCCTGAAGCATCGCCTGGCGCGCTCGCTGTTTTTATACGGTTTATGTAACGGCTGGATTAAAGAAGGCACCACCATCATTGAATCCTCTTCCGGTTCAACGGCGGTGTCCGAAGCCTATTTCGCCCGCCTGCTGGGCCTGCCGTTTATTGCGGTGATGCCCTCCTGCACCGCAAAACGCAAAATCGAACAGATCGAATTTTACGGCGGTCGCTGCCACTTTGTGGAAAGCGCCTGCGAAATCTACGCCGCCTCTGAAATGCTGGCTCGTGAGCTGAACGGCCACTATATGGACCAGTTCACCTTCGCCGAGCGCGCAACGGACTGGCGCGGGAATAACAACATTGCCGACAGTATTTTCCGCCAGATGACCCACGAACCGCATCCGGTTCCGTCCTACATTGTGATGAGCGCCGGTACCGGCGGTACGTCAGCCACGATCGGACGCTATATCCGCTGTCAGGGTTACGATACCCAGCTGATGGTAGTTGACCCGCAGAACTCCGTGTTCCTCGACTACTGGCAAAACCGCGATGCCGGTCTGCGCAGCCCGGTGGGGAGTAAGATTGAAGGGATTGGCCGTCCGCGCGTTGAGCCCTCTTTCATCCCCGACGTTGTGGACGAGATGATGCGCGTGCCGGATGCCGCCAGCGTGGCAACGGCGCACTGGCTGGAAACGCAGCTGGGCCGCAAAGTGGGCGCCTCGACGGGCACCAATATGTGGGGCGCGCTGCAGCTTGCCGCACGTATGCGCGAAGCGGGACGCACCGGTTCCATCGTCACGCTGCTGTGCGACAGCGGCGAGCGTTATCTCGAGACCTACTACAATGCGGAGTGGGTGCAGGCCAACATCGGTGATATCGCCCCCTGGAAGGCGCAGATTGCTCAACTGCTGAAATAAAAAAAGCCAGACCGAAGTCTGGCTTGCTGGAAGGGTCTCACTATTCGGGGGAATATGGGAGGTTGTTATTGTCCAGCCAATGCGTCAAAAAATGGGACACTGCTTCATTACGGCAGTGACCGATAACCGGCAGATGGGGAAGTTCTGCTTTCAGCTGCGCCATCGCATTCCCCATGATCAGACCGCGACCTACGCTACCCAGCATTTCGCGGTCGTTCATGGCGTCACCGAACGCCATACACTCCTGCAGCGTTAATCCCAGGTGGTCGCTCAGCACCGCCAGAGCGGAACCTTTGTTGCAGCCCACCGGCAGCACTTCCAGGCAATCCACCGCCGAGAAGGTCAGGTGCGCCCGGTCGCCCAGCGCCTCATTCAGTTGGATCCGTAAGCGACAGAGATCGTCGTGATCGCCGCAGAAGCAGATCTTGGTCACCGCATGGGCGGGGATCCGACGCAGATCGATAAGCTGGTATTTAAAACCGCTATACACATGCGCGTGCAATAATTCCGGGATGTCGCTTCCGGTAAACCAGCCCCGATCGTTAAAGACGTGGATGCTGGCCTGCGTGTCCCAGGTACTGTGCAGCACGATATCCGCCACTTCCGGGTTGAGATCCTGTCGGTACAGCACATCGCCTTCTACAGAGTGAATTCGCGTCCCGTTGCCGGTGATCAGAAAGGCATCGAGGGCAAACGCGCCCAGCAAATGGCGCATTTCCAGAACATGACGCCCGGTGGCAAACGTCAGGGTGACATTACGCTCGTGCAGGCGCTTCAGCGTGTTCAGGGTTTTCTCCCCTAAACGGTGATCCGGCATTAACAGCGTACCGTCCATATCAAATGCAGCGAGCCGAGCCATGATTACTCCCGAAATGTGATGCGGTTAACTTGTGCATCAGTATCGTGTGAGATATACGGAAGTAATAGTGAATAGATGAGAATTATTGTTCCGGGTTTCTTATGCGCCAGCTTAACCGTCTTAACCAGTATCAACGCCTGTGGCAACCTTCCGCTGGCGCGCCGCAGCAGGTAACCGTAAATGAACTTGCCAGCCGCTGCTTTTGTAGCGAGCGACATGTCCGTACTCTGCTGCGTCAGGCCCAGGAGGCGGGCTGGCTGACCTGGCGCGCGCAATCCGGGCGAGGAAGGCGCGGTGCGCTGACGTTTCACGTCACTCCGGAATCACTGCGCAATACGATGATGGAAGAAGCGCTAAAAAGCGGGCAGCAGCATAACGCCCTCGAGCTGGCGCAGCTTGCTCCCGAAGATTTGCGTGCGCTGCTGCACCCGTTTTTGGGTGGGCAGTGGCAAAACGACACGCCGACGCTGCGCATTCCCTACTACCGCTCACTGGAGCCGCTTCAGCCGGGCTTTTTACCGGGTCGGGCAGAGCAGCATCTGGCAGGGCAAGTCTTCTCAGGTTTGACGCGATTTCACGGCAACAGCAGTGAGCCGACGGGCGATCTGGCGCATCACTGGGATGTGTCGGATGATGGACTGCGCTGGCATTTCTACATTCGCTCCACGCTGCACTGGCATAACGGCGATAAAATTGAAACGGCGCATCTCCAGCGAAGCCTGACCGCGCTGTTGACGCTTCCCGCCCTGCGCACTCTGTTTCAGAGCGTCCTCTGTATCGAAACAACGCATCCGCAGTGCCTGACGTTTACGCTGCATCATCCGGACTACTGGCTGCCGCACAGGCTGGCAACCTACTGTAGCCGTCTGGCGCATCCCGACCATTCGACGATTGGCAGCGGCCCCTTTCGGCTGGTCGCCTTTGAACCCGACCTGGTTCGTCTGGAAAGCCATGAGCAGTACCACCTGAGCCATCCGCTGCTCAAAGCCATCGAATACTGGATCACACCCCAGCTTTTTGATCACAGGTTGGGTACCAGCTGCCGTCACCCGGTGCAAATCGCGATTGGTGAGGCCGACGAGCTGGAAAGTCTGCGGCTGGTAAGCAGCAGCACCAGCCTGGGGTTCTGTTACCTCACGCTAAAACAGAGCGCACGCCTGAGTGAGAACCAGGCAAAGCGGCTGATTAATATCATTCATCACTCCAGGCTTCTCCACACGCTTCCGCTAAACGAGGGGCTCATCACCCCCACCGGGGAACTGCTTCCCGGCTGGACAATCCCCGAATGGACTGATTTAACCGATGTTGCCCTGCCTGAAGCACTGACGCTGGTTTACCATCTTCCCGTTGAGCTTCACACCATGGCCAGCCAGTTGAAGACGTACCTGGCGCTAGAGGGTTGTGAGCTGACCGTCATCTTTCATGACGCCAAGACGTGGGACGGATGCCAGCAGCTTGCCGAAGCAGACATCATGATGGGCGACAGGCTGATTGGCGAAGCGCCAGCGTATACGCTTGAGCAGTGGCTGCGCTGCGATACGCTTTGGCCACACGTGTTAAGCGCACCGGCGTACGCCCATTTGCAAGCCACGCTGGATGCGGTACAGACTCAGGCCGAGGCTCGGGATCGGCACGCGGGCCTGAAGGCCATTTTTAGCCGATTAATGGAAAATGCGGTGCTGACGCCGCTCTTTAATTATCAGTATCAGATCAGCGCGCCGCCGGGCGTGAATGGGATTCGCCTCAACACCCGCGGCTGGTTTGATTTTACCGAAGCCTGGCTGCCCGCCCCCAAATCGTGAAGAAGCTGGTCGCCGCCACAGGCAGACGGTAACATAACGTTTTTACCGTAACAGTCGAGATGATTTATGAAACGTGCCGTCGTCGTGTTCAGCGGAGGACAAGACTCTACTACCTGCCTGGTCCAGGCTCTTCATCAGTACGATGAAGTTCACTGTGTCACTTTCGATTATGGTCAGCGTCATCGCGCTGAGATCGACGTTGCCCGTGAACTGGCCCTGAAACTGGGCGCACGCGCGCACAAGGTGCTGGACGTTACGCTGTTAAATGAACTGGCCGTGAGTAGCCTCACCCGGGACAGTATTCCCGTCCCGGACTACGAACCCGATGCCAGCGGCATTCCGAATACCTTCGTGCCGGGCCGCAATATTCTGTTCCTCACCCTGACGGCAATTTATGCCTACCAGGTAAAAGCCGAAGCGGTGATCACGGGCGTGTGTGAAACAGACTTCTCCGGCTACCCGGACTGTCGTGATGAGTTCGTGAAGGCGTTAAATCACGCCGTCAATCTGGGGATGGCGAAAGAGACGCGCTTTGAAACCCCGCTGATGTGGCTGGATAAAGCCGAAACCTGGGCGCTGGCCGACTACTGGGGCAAGCTGGACCTGGTTCGCAGCGAAACCCTTACCTGCTACAACGGCATTAAAGGCGACGGTTGCGGCCAGTGCGCCGCCTGTAATCTGCGCGCTAACGGGCTGAACCACTATCTTGCCGATAAAGCCGGCGTGATGGCCGCAATGCAGAAAAAAACCGGGCTTAAATAGGGCGACCTGACCGTGCTGTCGCATAACAGGTGTCGACAGCACGGGTAAGCCTGAACCTGTGTTACACGATCATCAGTTCCAGCTTTTCGCGCAATTCCCCTTCCAGCGGCAGCGCTTTCTGCGTTTTCAGATCGATACAGACAAAGGTGATCAACGCATCAGCCACCACCTGCCCTTCGGGATCGAGCGTAACCACCTGGCTTAACACGCCGCTTTTGCCATTGATCTGCTGCACCTGGCTGGTCACCGTGAGCACATCGCCCAACACGGCAGGGCGACGGTAGTTGATATTAATATTGACGACCACGAACGCGATGTTGTGCGCGGTCATCCACTGAAAGCTTTCGCTGTTTTCCAGCCCTTCCCAGCGCGCTTCCTCAAGAAACTCCAGGTAGCGGGCATTGTTCACATGCTGGTAAACGTCGAGGTGAAAACCGCGTACTTTTATTTTTGTCTGCATAGCGCAATAGCCTTTACTGTTATTGTAGGATAAGAGGTCATAACTGGTATGACCTCTTTATCCTGGCAAAATTTTGCCGCTGTGCAAGTAATTGTGAGATTACAACGTCAGGTGTGCGAGGTTGCGCTCAACCAGCGCGCTCCCCATGCCCGGAACCTGCTTGAGGTCGTCGACCGTTTTGAAAGGACCATACTCTTCACGATAGCTTACGATGGCCTGCGCTTTTTTCAGCCCGACGCCATTCATCACGCGGGCCAGCTCTTCTGCAGAGGCCGAATTGATGCTGACTCGCGTACCGTCATCATCCACGTTTTTACCAACGTCAGTCGCTTTGGTTTGCCCCTGCCCCGGCGCTGCGGCGTCGGTCTTACTCTGTACCGCCTGTGGTTTAGCGGCAGGTGTCGCCGCCAGTGCGCCCGCGCTCAGCCCGGTGGTAGCAATAGCCAGCGTAATAAACAGTGCTTTGATTCCACATTTCATGCTGTTATCTCCTTGTTTGTAGACAGCCACGTCACGATAGCCGCCCGATAAAAGAGGCACAAACAGCAGAGTGCAGAAATGGAAAAGGCCGCGAAAGCGGCCTTTAGTTATTGCAGAGCGTTGCGAAAATCTGCGAGCAGATACGTAATTATTGCTGCTGAGTAATGATATCGCCCAGCTTAATTTTGGCCTCTTTACGCAGGTTGCTCATCATGGCTTCGAAGGCAATCTGGGCATTGTTCTGGGTAATCCCCTGAACCATCGCCTTCTTCTGCGCGTCTGGCAGAGTGCCGGCTTTCACTTCATCCAGCGCCAGCAGAACAACGTTACCCTGCATATCGGTAGTGGTGCCGAAGCTTGGCTTGTCTTTCGCCGGCAGAGTCAGGCCAAACGCGGCCTGACTGATAGGGTCCTGACCAGTACGGCTCAGCGTTTTCGCTTCACCGAAGCTCAGGCCAGCCGCTTTCAGCGCGTCCTGTTTACCCGCTTTCAGATCGGCCAGAATCTTCTCAGCATCCAGTTTCGCCTGCTGTTCCGCTTTGTTGTGCTTAACCTGAGCGACGACCTGATCCTTAACTTCCGCCAGCGGTTTGACCGCTTCTGGCTTGTGCTCGCTGACGCGCAGCACAAACGCACGATCGCCATCGACGGTAATGATGTCTGAGTTACTGCCCGGCGTGCCGTTCTCACCAACCAGACCACCGTTGAAGATGGCATCAGAAACCGGTTTGAAGTTCAGCTCTTCCGGCAGGTTGTCACGACCAAACCAGCCCGTCTCAACCGCTTTCACCCCAGCCGCCTGCTCGGCACCCGCCAGAGATTCGTTGTCGTTGCTGGCAGCATCACTCACTTTCTGCTGCAGCGCATAGTAGGCATCCAGCGCTTTTTCCTGCTTCACTTTTGCCGCGATATCGTCACGAACCTCAGCCAGCGGCTTGGTTTTCGCCGCGGTGATGTCGTCCAGACGCACGACCAGGAAACCTACGGAGGATTTAATGACGCCAGACAGTTGGCCTTTCTCTTTCAGACCGGCATTTTTCAGCTCGTCCGGCGTGGTCGCGTCTTCCAGCCAGCCCATATCGCCGCCGTTTTTCGCAGAGATAATGTCGGTGGATTTCGCTTTCGCGACGGTCGCAAAATCAGCGCCTTTGTTCAGCTCATCCAGTACCGTTTTGGCATCCGCCTCGGTTTTGGTCTGAATCACGCGGTAGCGGTTACGCTGCGGCTGTGTGAACTGATCCTGATGTTGGTCGTAGTAAGACTGGATTTCCGCGTCAGACGCGCTTTCCTGCAGCGCAGCCGCATCCAGCTTGATGTAGCTCACGCGGAACTGTTCAGGAGAAACAAAGGTATTCTTGTTCTGCTCGTACAAGGCGTTAATGTCAGCGTCGCTCACCTGCTGTTTCGCCGCCAGGGCGTTAACATCAATGGTCGCTTCACGTACAACGCGCTGCTGCGCCACCAGCGCAGCCAGTTCATCCGTTTCGCCTTTGAGCATGAAATCGGTGCCAACAACGGCATTGATGAGCTGCTGGGTGGTCAGTTGGTTACGCAGCGCCTGCGCGTACTGATCGGCCGTCATCCCCATCTGGTTGACGATGCTGTTGTAACGCGCGTTGTCGAATTTACCGTTAGACTGGAAGGCTTGCGTGGAGAAGATGGCTTTTTTCACCTGCTCATCGCTAATGCCAAGGCCGAGTTTTTTGGCATACTGATCCAGCAGCGCTTCGTCGATAAGACGGTTCAGCGTCTGCTGACGCAGGGTCTTCATATACCCTTCGTTTGCTGCCAGTTCAGAGAATTGGTCGCCCAGCTGTTGCTGCATACGGTTACGTTCACCGGCAAAAGCATTCTCGAACTGGCCGCGGCTGATCTCCTGGCCATTCACTTTTGCGGCATAGTTCGCGCCACCGCCAATAAGGTAACTGCTCACGCCGGTCAATATGAACGACACGATAATGATACCGAAAATAATCTTGAGCACGAGACTGTTAGCAGCCGTGCGTAAGCTGTCCATCATGGTGTAACAACACTCCGCTGTAGGTGACTGGTTACCTGACGCTGACGGAAAATCCTGCCCGTCGCGCGTAAAGTCGTATTGTGACAAGAAAACGGGGCGATTGTCAGCCCACAACTCGCATAAACTCGCACAAATCAGGTCTGGACAAACAAAAAAGGCACATCAAACGATGCGCCCTTGTACTATCCGGCTTCCCTGAAACGGGAAAGCAATCAGTTTACTGCGTCTTTCAGCGCTTTACCTGCACGGAAACCCGGCACTTTAGCGGCAGCAATGGTGATCTCTTTACCGGTCTGAGGGTTGCGGCCAGTACGGGCAGCACGCTCTTTAACAGCAAAAGTACCGAAGCCTACCAGTGCAACGTCGTCCCCAGCCTGCAGAGATTCAGTAACAGAAGCAATTAATGCATCTAACGCACGTCCAGCTGCAGCTTTAGAAATATCAGCACCAGCAGCAATTTTGTCAATCAGTTGAGATTTATTCACTGTTCTCTTCCTCTCTTTATAATTTATATCGCGCCTGAATCCTTCACAACGCGACCGCGCAGCAGTTATATCAGGCCTGCCATGACCTTACAACACCCGTTGTTGATGGCTGACCTAATCAGCAATCTAAATTAGCTATACAAAAAAAGGCTGGCAAGTGCGAAATGACTTACCAGCCTTGTTTTTATTGACGCTCTTTGCGCGAGGTCACTATTTTGCGGTTACAACCTGCATTCCAGACGGTTCATTCTGCAATGCGAGACTAAGTACTTCCTCAATTCGCTTAACAGGATGGATCTGCAGGTCGGCAATCACGTTGTCCGGAATCTCTTCCAGATCGCGTTTGTTTTCGTAAGGGATCAATACGGTTTTGATCCCACCACGATGCGCCGCCAGCAGTTTTTCTTTTAAGCCACCGATTGGCAGAACCTGACCGCGCAGGGTGATTTCACCGGTCATTGCCACATCAGCACGCACCGGGTTACCTGTCAGGCAAGAAACCAGAGCGGTACACATGGCAATACCCGCGCTTGGACCATCTTTCGGCGTCGCCCCTTCAGGTACGTGTACGTGGATGTCGCGTTTTTCGTAGAAATCCGGGTTGATACCCAGTTTCTCCGCGCGCGCGCGCACCACGGTCAGCGCCGCCTGAATGGACTCCTGCATCACTTCACCCAGCGAGCCGGTATAGGTCAGCTTGCCTTTACCCGGTACACAGGCGGTTTCGATGGTCAGCAGATCGCCGCCCACTTCCGTCCATGCCAGACCGGTCACCTGGCCAACGCGGTTTTCGTTGTCCGCGCGACCGTAGTCGAAGCGCTGAACGCCGAGATAAGCATGCAGGTTATCACCATTAATCGTGATGTGTTTCAGGCTCTTATCCAGCAGCAGCTGTTTCACCGCCTTACGGCACAGTTTAGAGATTTCACGCTCAAGGCTACGCACGCCCGCTTCACGAGTATAGTAGCGGATGATGCCAATAATCGCGCTGTCCTCGACGGTCAGCTCGTTGGCTTTCAGCGCGTTACGCTCAATCTGTTTCGGCAGCAGGTGCTGTTTCGCGATGTTCAGCTTCTCGTCTTCGGTATAGCCGGAGAGACGGATCACTTCCATACGGTCCAGCAGCGGCGCCGGAATGTTCATGGAGTTCGACGTCGCCACGAACATCACGTCGCTCAGGTCGTAATCCACTTCCAGGTAGTGATCGCTGAACGCCACGTTCTGTTCTGGATCAAGCACTTCCAGCAGCGCAGACGCCGGGTCACCACGCATGTCCGAGGACATTTTGTCGATCTCATCGAGCAGGAACAGCGGGTTTTTAACGCCCACTTTCGCCATCTTCTGGATCAGTTTACCCGGCATAGAACCGATGTAGGTACGGCGGTGACCGCGGATTTCCGCTTCATCGCGTACGCCGCCCAGCGCCATACGGATATACTTACGTCCGGTCGCTTTAGCGATGGACTGGCCCAGAGAGGTTTTACCCACCCCCGGCGGTCCTACCAGGCACAGAATCGGGCCTTTAATTTTATTCACACGACTCTGTACCGCAAGGTACTCAAGAATGCGGTCTTTCACACGTTCCAGGCCGTAGTGGTCGGTATCCAGGATTTCCTGTGCCTGACGCAGGTCTTTTTTGACCTTGCTGCGGGCGTTCCAAGGAACCTGTACCATCCACTCAATGTAGCCGCGTACGACGGTCGCTTCAGCCGACATCGGAGACATCATTTTCAGCTTCTGCAGTTCTGCTTCGGCTTTCTCTTTCGCCTCTTTCGGCATCTTCGCCGCGTCGATCTTACGCTTCAGCGCTTCGTTTTCGTCCGGCGCGTCGTCCATCTCGCCCAGCTCTTTCTGAATAGCCTTCATTTGCTCATTCAGATAGTACTCACGCTGAGATTTCTCCATCTGCTTTTTGACGCGGTTGCGAATGCGCTTCTCAACCTGCAGCAGATCGATTTCAGACTCCATCATCGCCATCAGGTATTCCAGACGTTCGTTAACGTCGGACATTTCCAGCACAGACTGTTTGTCAGCCAGCTTCAGCGGCATATGGGCAGCGATGGTGTCCGCCAGACGTGCAGGATCGTCGATGCTGTTCAGCGACGTCAGCACTTCTGGTGGGATTTTCTTGTTCAGCTTGATATAGCCTTCAAACTGGCTAATCGCGGTGCGAACCAGCACTTCCTGTTCGCGCTCATCAAGTTCAGGCGAATCAAGGTACTCTGCCTTCGCAGAGAAGTGTTCGCCGTCGTCTGACAGAGTGGTAATACGCGCACGCTGCAGGCCTTCTACCAGCACCTTCACGGTGCCGTCAGGCAGCTTCAGCATCTGCAAAATAGAGGCCACGGTCCCGACGGTGAAAAGATCGTTTACACCCGGCTCATCCGTTGATGCTTCTTTCTGCGCCACCAGCATGATTTTTTTATCATGATCCATAGCGGCTTCGAGGCAACGGATAGATTTTTCCCGCCCTACAAATAAGGGTATGACCATGTGCGGATAAACCACCACATCGCGCAACGGCAATACGGGGATTTCAATGCGTTCAGAACGCTCAGGATTCATAGAGCTCTCTCTTAGTTAGTGTCCGCCAGGTAAGCTGGTCATGTCACTGTGCTTCACATAACCATTAACATGTATCCAGTATATGGGGATGTTTCCCACACATTCAACGCTATGAATACGGAAAAAGTAAAGGGGAGATAAAATCCCCCCTTTTTGATTAACTGCTTGTATGATTTGGTGAATTATTCGCCAGATGCCTGCTGGGCTTCCGGTTTGCCGTAAATCAGCAGCGGTTTGGTTTGACCGCTGATGACCGACTCGTCAATCACCACTTTCTCAACGTCTTCCATCGACGGCAGATCGTACATGGTGTCGAGCAGTGCCGCTTCAACGATAGAACGCAGGCCACGCGCGCCGGTTTTGCGGCTCATTGCTTTTTTGGCAATCGCATCCAGCGCTTCGTCGCGGAATTCCAGATCAACCCCTTCCAGATTGAACAGCGCCTGATACTGCTTGGTCAGCGCATTTTTCGGCTCTTTCAGGATCTGGATCAGCGCCTCTTCACTCAGCTCATTCAGCGTAGCCACAACCGGCAGACGACCGATGAATTCAGGGATCAGACCGAATTTGATCAGATCTTCTGGTTCAACCTGTGCCAGGAGCTCGCCTTCGTTCGGTTTTTCGGATGTGGATTTCACCGTTGCGCCAAAACCAATGCCGGAGCCGGTTTCAACACGGTGGGAGATGACTTTATCCAGACCAGCAAAGGCACCGCCACAGATGAACAGGATCTTGGAGGTATCAACCTGCAGGAACTCCTGCTGCGGATGTTTACGACCACCCTGTGGCGGAACGGCGGCAACCGTACCTTCGATCAGCTTCAGCAGTGCCTGCTGTACGCCTTCACCCGATACGTCACGAGTGATGGACGGGTTGTCGGATTTACGGGAGATCTTGTCGATCTCATCGATGTAAACAATCCCGCGCTGGGCTTTCTGTACGTCGTAATCGCACTTCTGCAGCAGTTTCTGGATGATGTTTTCGACGTCCTCACCCACGTAACCGGCTTCGGTCAGGGTGGTGGCATCCGCCATGGTGAACGGAACATCAAGCAGACGCGCCAGGGTTTCAGCCAGCAGCGTTTTACCGGAACCGGTTGGGCCGATCAGCAGAATGTTACTTTTACCCAGTTCCACGCCATTGCTGGTATCGCCGTTACGCAGGCGTTTGTAGTGGTTATAGACCGCTACCGCCAGCACTTTCTTGGCCTGCTCCTGGCCGATGACGTAGTCGTCAAGGTGATGACGAATTTCATGCGGCGTTGGCAGCGCGCTGCGCTCACGGTGCGGTGCGACTTCTTTAATCTCTTCGCGAATGATGTCGTTACATAAATCGACGCATTCGTCGCAGATATACACGGACGGCCCGGCAATCAGTTTACGCACTTCATGCTGGCTTTTGCCGCAAAAAGAGCAGTACAGCAGTTTGCCCGAACCATCTTTGCGTTTATCTGTCATGAGTCCAAACCTCTTTTTAAGTTCTTTGTGCCGCACATGACGACGCAAATGCCATTCTAAGACGCAAGCTGCATCAAGCAGCGTGCCGCCCTACCTTAGTATAGCGGCACACTCGCGTCGCGGGCATCAATTACGATGGGTCAACACGGAGTCGACTAAGCCGTACTCAACTGCCTCTGAAGCAGAGAGGAAGCGATCGCGCTCGGTATCGCGCTCGATCTGCTCGAGAGGTTGACCCGTATGCTGCGCCATAAGTTCATTCATGCGCGCTTTTACTTTCAGGATTTCGCGGGCGTGGATTTCGATATCCGTCGCCTGCCCCTGGTAACCGCCCAGCGGCTGGTGAATCATCACGCGGGAATTCGGCAAGCAGAATCGCTTACCCTTCGCCCCTGCGGTTAACAGGAACGCGCCCATAGATGCGGCCTGACCCATACAGATCGTGCTGACATCCGGTTTGATGAATTGCATGGTGTCATAAATGGACATCCCTGCGGTAATCACGCCACCCGGGGAGTTAATGTACAGGTAAATGTCTTTTTCCGGGTTTTCCGCTTCCAGAAACAGCATCTGCGCCACGATCAGGTTAGCCATGTGGTCTTCCACCTGGCCTGTCAGAAAGATAACGCGTTCCTTGAGCAGACGGGAATAGATATCAAAAGAACGCTCACCACGTGAGGTCTGTTCAATAACCATTGGCACCAGAGCCATATGGGGTGCAAAGTTATCTCGTTCGCCACTGTATGACATTTCCGTCTCCTGGATCAAAATTGAAAACACCTGCTGTACTGATTGTAACCTTACGGACGGATTATCAGCCAGTCTCATTCATCATGATTACGTACTTATGGGGTTCACAGTGCCCTATTTCAAGCATAACAACCTTTTGTTGTTACGCTAACACCGAAAGGGCGTTTTAGCACTCTTCCTGGGCTCTGGCTGTGATAAAAAAAACCCGCTGCCGCAAGGCAACGGGTTTTCTGTTCAAACTTTAAACCGTTGGGGCGAAATTACGCCTGCTGGTTCATCAGTTCGTTGAAAGAGGTCGCTTTTTCGGTCACTTTCGCTTTCGCCAGTACCGCTTCAACAGCCTGCTCTTCCAGGGCAACGTTGCGCATGTTGTCCATCAGCTCTTTGTTCTTACCGTAGAACTCGATCACTTCTGATGGATCTTCGTATGCAGAAGCCATCTCTTCGATCAGGCCTTTCACACGCTCTTCGTCAGCTTTCAGCTCGTGGGTACGAATCACTTCGCCCAGCAGCAGGCCAACCACAACGCGGCGTTTTGCCTGCTCTTCAAACAGCTCGCGCGGCAGTTCCATCGCTTGCTGCTGGTTGCCACCGAAACGCTGTGCAGCCTGACGGCGCAGAACGTCGATTTCGCTGTCGATCAGGGCAGCAGGAACGTCGATTTCGTTGGCTTTCACCAGACCTTCGATCGCCTGAGACTTCACGCGGTTACGCACAGCACCGTTCAGCTCGCGCTCCATGTTTTTACGCACTTCGGTACGCAGGCCAGCAACAGAACCGTCTTCCACGCCGAAACGTTTGATGAACTCTTCAGTCAGTTCTGGCAGTTCGCGCTCTTCCACTTTCTTCAGGTTGATGACGAACTTCGCTGCTTTACCTTTCAGGTTTTCAGCGTGGTACTCTTCCGGGAAGGTCACGTCGATGGTGAACTCTTCGCCAGCCTTGTGGCCTTTGATACCGTCTTCGAAGCCTGGGATCATTCGACCCTGGCCCATTGCCAGTACGAAGTCAGACGCTTTGCCGCCTTCGAACTCTTCGCCGTCTACAGAACCGGTGAAGTCGATGGTTACGCGGTCTTCCGCGTCAACAGCGCCTTCTTTCTCTTTCCAGTTCGCCTGCTGCTTACGCAGGGTGTCCAGCATGCCGTCAACGTCTTCGTCAGTCACGGAGACAATCGGTTTTTCAACTTCGATAGATTCCAGACCTTTCAGCTCAACTTCCGGATACACTTCAAACTCTACGGAGTAGGTGAAGTCTTCGCCCAGTTTGTATTCGCCTGGAACGTAGTTTGGCGCACCGGCCGGATTGATTTTTTCTTTGATGATCGCATCGATAAAGTTGCGGCTCATCAGTTCACCCAGCACATCCTGACGCACGGAAGCGCCATAACGCTGAGCAACAACATTCATTGGTACTTTGCCCTTACGGAAGCCGTCAATACGTACTTTTTTTGCTACGTTGACCAGCTCGCTTTTCACAGCAGTTTCGATGCTGTCAGCAGCGATAGTAATCGTTACACGGCGGCCAAGGCCTTGAGTGGTTTCAACTGAAACTTGCATCTTGTTACCTCAAAAAAATCACAGTGCTCGGTCAACTCTGAATCTGTCTGTCTGTTATACCGGGATGCTCTCTTAGTGCAGATTCACATTCCCTGTCGCCAGAATCATCCCGAAGACATTCAATAAGACGCGGCATTATAGCGGCATCACTTAGGTGAGTCGAGAACGGTTGGGGCATGTTGCTGCGGCTTTTTTCACACTTTAAGGCTATTTTTAGCCTTAAAATCGCGCCATCCGCTCAAAACTCAGACAAAACAAAACGGCCCGAAGGCCGTTTTGAGGAAATCTGTAAGCAACATACTGGAAAAGCTCCAGCCGTTGCAAATCCGATTTATCAGGCGATAGTGCCTGCACCGCGACAGGGCGGCGATGCGAAAACCGTATCCTGCAAGCCTTCCCATTCCTTAATGGTGTAGGTATGCAGTGCCAGCGCATGCACGGTCGTGGAGAGCTCTTCCGTCAAGGTGCTGTAGATCAAGCGATGTCGGTTCAGGAAACGTTCTCCCGTGAAGCGATCGCTAACCAGAACCACTTTAAAGTGGCTTTCAGAACCTGCCGGTACGTTATGACGATAGCTTTCGTCGACGACTTCGAGGAACACAGGGTTGAACGCTGCCCTTAATTTATCTTCTATATGCTCACGTATCATCATGAAATTACTCCTCCGACAACGCCAGGATGTCACCCATCCCTTTAAATATTAGCCGCTTTTACCGTTTCCATTACACATTGACAACAAATATTTAGCTTTCGTCCGATTTTCTCATTCAAACGAATGAAGTTAACTGTGAGGCTCATACCTTTTATCATCAGTGAAAGGAGAAAATGAGTGAGCTGGTCAGTTTTCAGACAAGACGATGAATTTACATGCGTTGACCACTTCCCCTGACCGTTGGCGATGTTATGATGGCGGCAATTTTTCTCTCTATTATGCTTACGATTCGTGAGAACTTAAAAATGTTAAAAAAACTCTTCTTTCCATTGGTAGCCCTTTTTATGCTGGCAGGCTGTGCTACCCCGCCTACCACCATTGATGTCTCACCAAAAATCACCCTGCCTCAGCAGGACCCAAGCCTGATGGGCGTCACCGTGAGCATTAACGGTGCCGATCAGCGTCAGGATCAGGCGCTGGCAAAAGTGACCCGCGATAACCAGCAGGTGACGCTCACCGCGTCCCGTGACCTGCGCTTCCTGCTGCAGGAAGTGCTGGAGAAACAAATGACCGCTCGCGGCTATATGATCGGCCCAAGCGGTGCGGTTGATCTGCAGATCATCGTCAACAACCTGTACGCTGACGTGTCACAGGGCAACGTGCGCTACAACATCGCCACCAAAGCGGATATCGCCATCATTGCCACCGCGAAGAATGGCAACAAGATGACCAAAAACTACCGCGCGAGCTACTCTGTTGAAGGTGCGTTCCAGGCATCCAACCAGAACATTGCTAACGCCGTTAACAGCGTGCTGACCGATACCATCGCCGATATGGCGCAGGACACCAGCATCCACGACTTTATCAAGCAGAACGCACGTTAATCCTGCTCACTGACCCGGTGTAACACCGGGTCAGTCTTAAAAGAACATGTCCAGCCATTACTTACGCATTTTCCAGCAACCGAAATCAGCGATTCTGCTGATCCTCGGCTTTGCCTCGGGTTTACCCCTCGCGCTCACCTCCGGCACGCTTCAGGCGTGGATGACGGTCGAGAACATCGATCTCAAAACCATTGGTTTCTTCTCGCTTGTCGGCCAGGCCTATGTCTTCAAGTTCCTGTGGTCGCCGGTGATGGATCGCTATACGCCGCCGTTCCTCGGGCGTCGCCGCGGCTGGCTGGTGATGACGCAGGTCCTGCTGCTGCTGGCCATCGCGGCGATGGGGTTTCTTGAGCCCACCACGCAGCTGCGCTGGATGGCCGCGCTTGCGGTGGTGATTGCCTTCTGTTCCGCCTCTCAGGATATCGTGTTCGACGCCTGGAAGACGGACGTGTTACCAGCGGAAGAACGCGGTGCCGGTGCGGCCATCAGCGTGCTGGGCTATCGCCTAGGGATGCTGGTCTCCGGCGGGCTGGCGCTGTGGCTTGCCGACCGTTACCTCGGCTGGCAGGGCATGTACTGGCTAATGGCCGCCCTGCTTATCCCCTGCATTATCGCCACGCTCTTTGCCCCCGAACCGAGCGACGTTATTCCGGTTCCCCGCTCGCTGGAGCAGGCCGTGGCCGAACCGCTGCGCGACTTCTTTGGCCGCAACAACGCCTGGCTGATCCTGCTGCTGATCGTCCTTTATAAGCTTGGCGACGCCTTTGCCATGAGCCTGACCACCACCTTCCTGATCCGCGGTGTCGGTTTTGACGCTGGTGAAGTGGGGGTAGTGAATAAAACGCTGGGGCTGTTTGCGACCATTGTCGGGGCACTTTACGGTGGCGTGCTGATGCAGCGCCTGACGCTGTTCCGCGCACTGCTGATCTTCGGCATTCTTCAGGGTGCCTCTAACGCGGGCTACTGGCTGCTGTCGATTACCGACAAACATATGATCAGCATGGCCGCTGCGGTGTTCTTCGAAAATCTCTGCGGCGGTATGGGGACTGCAGCCTTTGTCGCCCTGCTGATGACCCTGTGCAACAAGTCATTTTCCGCCACGCAGTTCGCGCTGCTCTCGGCGCTCTCTGCCGTTGGCCGCGTTTACGTAGGTCCGATTGCCGGCTGGTTTGTGGAAGCCCACGGTTGGCCAACGTTTTATCTTTTCTCCGTGGTGGCTGCCGTGCCGGGGATTTTATTGTTGCTGGTCTGTCGCCAGACGCTGGAATATACCCAGCGGACCGAACACTTTATGCCACGAACTGAATATCACCGCGCCTACCGTTTTGCGTTACGTCTGTTAATGATGGGCTGCGTTGCGCTGGCACTCTGGCTTATCGTGCTCATTATTAATGCCAGCACATCACTGGCGCTCCCCTTTGAGGCCCTTCTGCTGGACGCCGGAGCCCTGCTGGCCATCGTTGGGATCCTGACGGGCGGTCTGCTCGATTTCATGGCGTTGCGGAAAACGAAGCTGACCTGAAGAAAAATGCGAAAGGTTATTTCCCGTTGTAATCACCAACCGAAATTATAACGGTGAAATAGCCACCATCGACTAAAAAATATTTGTTGTTTTGTGCGGGATAGGATTTGGAAATTATTGGCTCTGGTTCCAAAACGCTATTTTTCATTAAACGATTCAGCATGCGATAGTTTGATTTTTCGTTTTTTAGATGTCTTTTTATTGATAATTAATTGTTAATTTTTTGTTTATTTTTAACAATGGTTATACCAATTGTCCCTTTTAAGGTATGCTTGGGGGTCCTTTCGTTATAAAGCCCATCTCATGCGGCTTCGGTCATAAAAACCGACATAATTTGCAACACTTGTGACACGTGCGGCAGAACCCGGTAACACCTTCCTGACACAGGCCTAATGATGTTTACAGTAATGTAACCTTCCCGTAAAATGCCCGCACACTTTAAACGCCACCAGACTCCCGTGGAATTGAGGTCGTTAAATGAGACTCAGGAAATACAATAAAAGTTTGGGATGGTTGTCATTATTCGCAGGCACTGTATTACTCAGTGGCTGTGATTCTGCACTACTAGACCCCAAAGGACAGATTGGACTGGAACAACGTTCACTGATATTGACGGCTTTTGGCCTGATGTTGATTGTGGTTATTCCAGCCATTTTGATGGCTGTTGGTTTCGCCTGGAAGTATCGTGCGAGCAATAAAGATGCGAAGTATAGCCCGAATTGGTCACACTCCAACAAAGTGGAAGCTGTGGTCTGGACGGTACCTATCCTGATCATCCTGTTCCTTGCCGTACTGACCTGGAAAACCACTCACGCACTTGAGCCAAGCAAGCCGCTGGTTCACGATGAAAAACCAATTACCATTGAAGTGGTCTCCATGGACTGGAAATGGTTCTTCATCTATCCAGAGCAGGGCATTGCTACCGTGAATGAAATCGCCTTCCCGGCGAACACTCCGGTTCAGTTCAAAGTGACCTCCAACTCCGTAATGAACTCCTTCTTCATCCCGCGTCTGGGTAGCCAGATTTACGCGATGGCCGGTATGCAGACTAACCTGCATCTGATCGCGAATGAAGCAGGCACCTACGATGGTATCTCCGCCAGCTATAGCGGCCCGGGCTTCTCAGGTATGAAGTTCAAAGCTATTGCAACGCCAGACCGTGCCGCTTTCGACCAGTGGGTTGAAAAAGCGAAACAGTCTCCAAACACCATGTCTGACATGGCGGCGTTCGAAAAAGTGGCTGCACCTAGCGAATACAACAAGGTGGAGTACTTCTCTAACGTGAAGCCTGATTTGTTCAAAGACGTTATTGGCAAATTTATGGATCACGGCAAGAGCATGGACATGACCCAGCCAGAAGGCGAGCACAGCGCGCACGAAGGTATGGAAGGCATGGACATGAGCCACGCGGAAACCGCTCACTAAGGGGCCGAGGAAGAAAATGTTCGGAAAATTGACACTGGATGCAGTGCCCTACCATGAACCGATTATCATGGTTACGGTGGCTGCTATTATCATCGGTGGCGCGGCCTTAGTTGGCCTGATCACTTACTTCGGTAAGTGGAGCTACCTGTGGAATGAGTGGCTGACTTCGGTTGACCACAAAAAACTCGGTATCATGTACTGCATCGTCGGTATCGTCATGTTAATTCGTGGCTTTGCGGATGCGATCATGATGCGTAGCCAGCAGGCGCTCGCGTCTGCGGGTGAAGCCGGCTTCCTGCCACCGCACCACTACGATCAGATCTTTACCGCCCACGGCGTTATCATGATCTTCTTCGTGGCGATGCCGCTGGTTATCGGTCTGATGAACGTGGTCGTTCCGCTGCAAATCGGCGCGCGCGACGTTGCGTTCCCGTTCCTGAACAACCTGAGCTTCTGGTTCACCGTTGTCGGCGTTATTCTGGTTAACCTGTCACTGGGTGTGGGCGAATTCGCGCAGACCGGCTGGCTGGCTTACCCACCGCTGTCAGGAATTGAGTACAGCCCGGGCGTTGGCGTCGACTACTGGATTTGGGCGCTTCAGCTCTCCGGTGTCGGTACGACCCTGACCGGTATCAACTTCTTCGTGACCATTATCAAGATGCGTGCCCCTGGCATGACCATGTTCAAGATGCCGGTATTTACCTGGGCATCTCTGTGCGCCAACATCCTGATTATTGCGTCCTTCCCAATTCTGACTGTTACCATCGCGCTGCTGACCCTGGACCGCTATCTGGGCACCCATTTCTTCACGAACGATATGGGTGGCAACATGATGATGTACATCAACCTGATTTGGGCATGGGGTCACCCGGAAGTGTACATCCTGGTTCTGCCTGTATTCGGTGTGTTCTCCGAAATCGCGGCAACCTTCTCGCGTAAACGTCTGTTTGGTTACACCTCTCTGGTGTGGGCAACCGTGTGTATTACCGTTCTGTCGTTCATCGTTTGGCTGCACCACTTCTTCACCATGGGTGCGGGCGCGAACGTAAACGCCTTCTTCGGTATTACCACCATGATTATCGCCATCCCGACCGGGGTGAAGATCTTCAACTGGCTGTTCACCATGTATCAGGGCCGTATCGTGTTCCACTCAGCAATGCTGTGGACCATCGGTTTCATCGTGACCTTCTCCGTAGGTGGGATGACCGGCGTACTGCTGGCGGTACCGGGTGCTGACTTCGTTCTGCACAACAGTCTGTTCCTGATTGCGCACTTCCATAACGTTATCATCGGTGGCGTGGTCTTCGGCTGCTTCGCTGGCGTAACCTACTGGTGGCCAAAAGCGTTCGGCTTCACGCTGAACGAAAAATGGGGTAAACGCGCGTTCTGGTTCTGGATCATCGGCTTCTTCGTGGCCTTTATGCCGCTGTACGTGCTGGGCTTCATGGGTATGACCCGTCGTCTGAGCCAGCAGATCGATCCGCAGTTCCACCCAATGCTGATGGTTGCAGCGGGCGGTGCCGTGCTGATTGCCTGTGGTATCGCGTCTCAGCTGATTCAGTTCTACGTGTCTATTCGCGACCGCGACCAGAACCGTGACCTGACCGGTGACCCATGGGGTGGCCGTACGCTGGAGTGGGCGACCTCTTCTCCACCGCCTTTCTATAACTTTGCCATCGTGCCTCAGGTTCATGAACGCGACGCATTCTGGGAAATGAAAGAAAAAGGTGAAGCGTACAAGCAACCTGCTCATTACGAAGAGATCCATATGCCGAAAAACAGCGGTGCGGGCATCGTGATTGCCGCCTTCGCAACGGTATTTGGTTTCGCAATGATCTGGCACATCTGGTGGATGGCGATTGTTGGCTTTGCTGGCATCGTAATCAGCTGGATTGTGAAGAGCTTTGACGAGGACGTGGACTACTACGTACCAGTCCGTGAAGTTGAAAAGCTGGAAAATCAGCATTTCGACGAGATTTCTAAAGCGGGGCTGAAAAATGGCAACTGATACTCTGGCGCACTCAACTGCCCACGCGCATGAACATGCGCACCACGATACAGGACCGACCAAAGTCTTCGGTTTCTGGATCTACCTGATGAGCGACTGCATTCTGTTCTGCTGTCTGTTCGCGACCTATGCCGTTCTGGTGAACGGCACAGCGGGCGGCCCGACCGGCAAGGACATCTTTGAACTGCCGTTCGTTCTGGTTGAAACCGCACTGCTGTTATTCAGCTCCATCACCTACGGCATGGCGGCTATCGCCATGTACAAAAACAACAAGAGCCAGGTTGTCTCCTGGCTGGCGTTGACCTGGCTGTTTGGTGCTGGATTTATCGGGATGGAAATCTATGAATTCCATCACCTGATCATGGAAGGCTTCGGCCCGGATCGCAGTGGCTTCCTGTCCGCGTTCTTCGCGCTGGTTGGCACCCACGGTCTGCACGTGACCTCCGGTTTGATCTGGATGGCAGTCCTGATGTTCCAGATCTCCCGTCGCGGCCTGACCAGTACTAACCGTACCCGTATCCTGTGCCTGAGCCTGTTCTGGCACTTCCTGGACGTGGTGTGGATCTGTGTGTTCTCTGTTGTCTATCTGATGGGGGCGATGTAATGAGTCATTCTAACGATCATGGCGCTTCCCACGGCAGCGTAAAAACCTACATGACAGGTTTCATCCTGTCGATCATCCTGACGGTGATCCCGTTCTGGATGGTGATGAGCGGTTCTGCGTCTAAGCCGGTTATCCTGGGTGCAATCCTGGTGACCGCGGTGATTCAGATTCTGGTGCATCTGGTTTGCTTCCTGCACATGAACACCAAGTCCGATGAAGGCTGGAACATGACCGCCTTTATCTTTACCGTGATTATCATCGCTATCCTGGTAGTCGGTTCCATCTGGATTATGTGGAACCTCAACTACAACATGATGGTTCACTAAGAGCGGCGAGTATGTTTAAGCAATACCTGCAAGTAACGAAACCAGGCATCATCTTTGGCAACCTGATCTCCGTGATCGGAGGGTTCCTGCTGGCCTCTAAGGGCAGCATTGATTACGCCCTCTTTATCTACACGCTGGTCGGTGTGTCACTGGTTGTTGCGTCCGGTTGTGTATTTAACAACTACATCGACATGGATATCGACAAGAAGATGGAAAGGACCAAAAATCGGGTGCTGGTGAAAGGCCTGATCGCCCCTTCCGTCTCGCTGGTGTACGCCACCTTGCTGGGTATTGCTGGCTTTATGCTGCTGTGGTTTGGTGCTAACCCGCTGGCCTGCTGGCTGGGGGTGATGGGGTTCGTGGTGTATGTGGGCATCTATAGCCTGTATATGAAACGTCACTCCGTCTACGGCACGCTGATTGGTTCTCTCTCCGGCGCTGCGCCGCCGGTGATTGGCTACTGCGCGGTCACGAACGAGTTCGACAGCGGTGCGCTGATCCTGCTGGCTATCTTTAGCCTGTGGCAGATGCCGCACTCCTATGCCATCGCGATTTTCCGCTTTAAGGATTATCAGGCAGCGAACATCCCGGTTCTGCCGGTCGTGAAGGGCATCTCCGTTGCCAAGAACCACATCACGCTGTACATCATCGCCTTTGCCGTGGCAACGCTGATGCTCTCTCTGGGTGGTTACGCCGGATACAAATATCTGGCGGTAGCGGCTGCGGTGAGCGTCTGGTGGCTCGGCATGGCGCTGCGCGGTTACAAAGTGGAAGATGACAAAGTCTGGGCGCGCAAGCTGTTTGTGTTCTCGATTGTGGCCATCACCTCGCTGTCCGTGATGATGTCCGTGGACTTCATGGTGCCAGATTCACATAACCTGCTGACTTACGTCTGGTAAGCCACAACAGGTAAATAAAGGGGTGCTTCGGCACCCTTTTTTATTCATAAAATCCATTAATAACGCATGTAATATTTGTTAAATAACCCTTTATTTACCCCGCCCCTTCCCCGCACTACACTATGGCCTGCTTTTGAACTGAGGTGGTAATGAACGATTATAAAATGACGCCAGGCGAGCTACGCGCGACCTGGGGCTTAGGGACTGTCTTCTCGCTACGGATGCTTGGCATGTTTATGGTCCTGCCTGTTCTGACCACGTACGGTATGGCGCTACAGGGGGCCAGCGAGGCGCTGATTGGCCTCGCCATTGGCATTTATGGTCTGGCGCAGGCGGTGTTCCAGATCCCGTTTGGCCTGCTCTCTGACCGGGTGGGCCGCAAACCGCTGATTGTCGGCGGGCTGCTGGTCTTTGTGCTCGGAAGCGTCATTGCCGCCCTCTCCCACTCCATCTGGGGGATTATTCTTGGCCGCGCCCTGCAGGGCTCCGGCGCGATTGCCGCCGCGGTGATGGCGCTGCTGTCAGACTTAACTCGCGAGCAGAACCGCACCAAAGCCATGGCCTTTATCGGCGTCAGCTTTGGCGTGACGTTTGCGATTGCGATGGTGCTGGGCCCGATAATCACCCATGCGCTCGGCCTGCACGCCCTGTTCTGGATGATTGCCGTGCTGGCGACCCTCGGCATTGCCTTAACCCTGTGGGTGGTGCCGGACAGCAAAAACCACGTTCTGAACCGTGAATCCGGCATGGTAAAAGGCTGCTTCAGCAAAGTGATTGTCGAGCCGCGCCTGCTTAAGCTGAATTTTGGCATTATGTGCCTGCACATTCTGCTGATGTCGACCTTTGTCGCCCTTCCCGGCCAGCTTGCCGCAGCGGGTTTCCCGGCGGCTGAGCACTGGAAAATCTATCTGGTCACGATGTTGATTTCGTTTGTCTCCGTCGTGCCGTTCATCATCTACGCCGAAGTGAAGCGCAAAATGAAGCGCGTCTTCGTGGGCTGCGTGGCGCTCCTGCTGATTGCCGAGATCGTGCTCTGGGGCGCCGGCCCGCACTTCTGGGAACTGATCGCCGGGGTACAGCTGTTCTTCCTGGCGTTTAACCTGATGGAAGCCCTGCTGCCGTCGCTGATCAGCAAAGAGTCCCCCGCCGGTTACAAAGGCACGGCGATGGGCATTTACTCCACCAGCCAGTTCCTCGGCGTGGCGATCGGCGGCTCGCTTGGCGGCTGGGTGGACGGCCTGTTTGATTCGCAAACCGTGTTTCTCGCGGGCGCGCTGCTGGCGACAGTCTGGCTGCTGGTCGCCGGCACCATGAAAGAGCCGCGCTACGTGAGCAGCCTGCGCGTAGAAATCCCGGATGATGTGGAGATTAGCGACGCGCTGAAACAGCGTCTGGAAGCAAAAGAAGGGGTCACGGAGGTGCTGATTGTTCCCGAAGAGCGCAGCGCTTATGTCAAAATTGACAGCAAGGTGACCAATCGCTTTGAGGTCGAGCAGGCGCTGAAAGCGTGAAAAAAAGCCCGGGTAAACCGGGCTTTTTATATTAATCGCGGAAGTTTTTAAACTGGAACGGCTGCCCCAGATCGCCGCCGCGCACCAGCGCCATCACCGACTGGAGGTCATCGCGGGACTTACCGGTCACGCGAATCTCTTCGCCCTGGATCTGCGCCTGCACCTTCAGCTTGCTGTCTTTGATGAGCTTCACAATCTTCTTCTGCACCGCGCTCTCGATGCCCTGCTTCAGCTTCGCTTCAACAAACCACGTTTTGCCGCTGTGGACGAACTCTTCCGGCACGTCCAGTGAGGTCCCTTCGATGCCGCGCTTCAACAGCTTGGCGCGCAGAATGTCGAGCAGCTGATTCACCTGGAAATCAGACTCGCTCAGCACCTTAATGGTCTTATTTGCATCGTTCAGCTCAAACGACGCCTCAACGCCACGAAAATCGAAACGTGACTCAACTTCGCGGGTTGCGTTCTCAACGCCGTTGCGAACTTCCTGGATATCAACTTCGGAAACAATATCGAAAGATGGCATCTTTTCTTCTCCCTTCACTTTTGTTGCGTTGCATAATACCCGCTACGAGGCATAACTCAACAGAAGCTTAGCTGTATAATTAAGCTGTAACACCTGGCGCAGTTGCAGGTGAGGAGGAACAATGAAAATTACGGTGCTCGGATGCGGAGCGCTTGGTCAGCTGTGGCTGACCGCACTGTGCAAGCACGGACATGAGGTTCAGGGCTGGCTGCGCGTGCCCCAGCCTTATTGCAGTGTAAACCTGATTGGTGAAGACGGAAGCATCTTTAACGAATCCCTCACCGCGAACGATCCTGATTTCCTGGCGCAAAGCGACCTTTTACTGGTGACGCTTAAAGCCTGGCAGGTCTCAGACGCGGTAAAAACGCTGGCCGCGCAGCTCCCCCCCACTTCGCCCATACTGCTGCTGCATAACGGCATGGGAACCCTGGATGAGCTGAAAAGCGTTCCGCAGCCCCTGCTGATGGCCACGACCACCCACGCTGCGCGCCGCGACGGCAACATCATCGTGCATGTCGCCAGCGGCGTGACGCACATCGGGCCTGCCAGAACGCAGGATGGGGACTACAGCTATCTTGCCGATGTGCTGCAGAAGGTGCTCCCGGACGTGGCCTGGCATAACCACATTCGCCCTCAACTCTGGCGCAAGCTGGCCGTTAACTGTGTGATCAACCCGCTGACGGCGCTGTGGAACTGCCCGAACGGTGAACTGAAAAACCATCCGCAAGAGGTGGCATCCCTGTGTGCAGAAGTCGCGGCGGTCGTTGAGCGGGAAGGGCTGCATACCTCGGCAGACGATTTACGCTGTTATGTCGAGCAGGTTATTGAGAGTACAGCTGAGAACATCTCCTCGATGCTGCAGGACGTTCGGGCATTACGCCACACGGAGATCGACTACATCACCGGCTATCTGCTAAAACGCGCCCGCGCGCACGGCATCGCGGTGCCGGAAAACGCCCGTCTGTATGACCTGGTTAAACGCAAGGAGAGTGAATATGAGCGCGTCGGCACTGATCTGCCTCGCCCCTGGTAGCGAAGAGATGGAAGCGGTCACCACCATTGATCTGATGGTGCGCGGCGGCATTAAGGTCACCACCGCCAGCGTCGCCAGCGACGGTAATCTGGCAATCACCTGTTCACGCGGGGTGAAAATCCTTGCAGATGCACCGTTGGTACAGGTGGCTGACGGAGATTACGACATCATCGTGCTGCCCGGCGGGCTGAAGGGCGCAGAATGTTTTCGTGACAGCCCGCTGCTGGTTGAGACCGTGCGTCAGTTCCATTTATCCGGCCGCATCGTCGCCGCCATTTGTGCCGCCGCCGGAACGGTTCTGGTTCCACACGATATCTTCCCCATTGGCAACATGACCGGCTTCCCGGGGCTGAAAGACACCATTCCGGAAGATCAATGGGTGGACAAGCGCGTCGTCTGGGATCCCCGCGTCAACCTGCTGACCAGCCAGGGCCCGGGCACCGCTATTGATTTTGGCTTAAAGATTATCGACCTGCTGGTCGGGCGCGAAAAGGCGTACGAAGTGGCGTCATCGCTGGTGATGCCTGCGGGGATTTATAATTACTATGAAGAGTAGTGCATAAAAAAGCCGGGTGGCGGCTACGCCTTACCCGGCCTACAAATGCACGGTACCGTAGGCCCGGTAAGCGAAGCGCCACCGGGCGAGAAACTACGGACGATACACCTTCACATTGGCAAAGCCCTGCTCGCGCAGATACAGCGCCTGCAGGCGACTCATCACCCCGCGCTCACACCACAGCAGGTACGTTTTGCTCTGGTCGAGGTCGCCAAACTTCGTGCTCAGCTTGTAGAACGGCAGAGAAACCACTTCGACGCCGTCAACCTGCAGCGGCTTGTCATCCTGCTCGTCAATAGAGCGGATATCCAGAATCGCGTCGTTCGCGCCGAAACCGCTCACGGTCTCCACTTCTACCACTTCCTGCTCGGTCTGCTGGGCGATCTCGCGGATATCAATGTTGGACGCTTCTTCCACCACTTTATCCAGAATGCTGAAATCGAAGTTCTCTTCTTCCGCTTCGATCTTCGCCTTCACCGCTTTGACGGTCGGGCTTTTTGAGATCACGCCACAGTATTCCGGCATGGTGCGGGCAAAATCTTCGGTACCGATTTCGCGCGCCAGATCGATGATGTGCTCTTTATCATGGGAGATCAGCGGACGCAGGATTAGGGTATCAGACACGTTGTCGATCAGGCGCAGGTTGGTCAGCGTCTGGCTGGAGACCTGCCCCAGCGCTTCACCGGTGACCAGCGCCTGCACGCCGTAGCGTTCAGCCACTTTGGATGCCGCACGCACCATCATACGCTTGAGGACAACGCCCATCTGGCCGTCGTCCACTTTCTCCAGAATCTCGCCGACCACCGGTTCGAAATTGATTGCCACGAAACGCACGCGGTGGGAGCTGCCGAAGCGGTTCCACAGGTAATGCGCCACCTGACGAACGCCGATTTCGTGCGCCGCGCCGCCCAGGTTGAAGAAGCAGTAGTGTACGCGGCAGCCGCGGCGCATCAGCATATAGCTGGACACGCCGGAGTCGAAGCCGCCGGAGATCAGGGACAGAACATCCTCCTGAGTCCCGATCGGGAAGCCGCCGATACCTTCATAGCGGCCTTTCACCAACAGCAGGCGGTCGTTTTCGATCTCCAGATTAACGGTCACGTCCGGGTTGGTCAGACGCACGCGCGCCGTCTCAACGTGCTGGTTCAAACCGCCGCCAACGTAACGTTCCACTTCAATGGAGCTGAATTCGTGCTTACCGCGACGCTTCACGCGCACGCAAAAGGTTTTGCCTTCGATCTGATCGCGGTACTGAACCAGCGCTTTTTCGAAGATGTCGTGCATATCGCTGAACGGGACATCTTCCACTTCCAGAATATGGTGGATCCCCGGAATACGGGTCAGCGCGTCGCGAATATCCTGACGTTTGTTTTCGTCTTTTGCACGGACCTCAACGTGGTCCCAGTGGCGCACCACGGCGAGGGTTTCGTCGTAGTGCTTTAAAACGTTACGAATGTTCCCGGTGAGAATTTTAATAAAGCGCAAACGCACAGATTGGCTTTTGATGGTGATTTCAGGGAACAATTTAATGATAAACTTCATGGCGGCAATGTTTCTTAGGCAAGCGTATTAAGGCTTGTAATGGAAAAGAGTACAGCAGCCCACACCCGTGGCTGCATCCAGGCGCGCAAGTATACCACCATCGCGCCGCTCCTGTGCACATTGCGCGTTATTTGATAATTGCCCTGAGTCCGTTACCATGTCGGGGCTGAGAATATAAGAGTCAATTCACTATGCCGAAGAAGAACGACGCACCGGCCAGTTTCGAAACTGCGCTGAGTGAACTGGAGCAAATCGTTACCCGCCTTGAGAGCGGCGATCTCCCGCTGGAAGAGGCGCTCAACGAATTCGAGCGCGGCGTGCAGCTGGCGCGCCAGGGGCAGGTCAAACTGCAGCAGGCCGAGCAGCGCGTGCAGATCCTGCTTTCCGATAGCGAAGACGCGAAAACTACGCCTTTCACACCGGACGCCGAGTAAATGGATTTTGCCAACGAGCTTCAGGCGCGCGTCGTGCGTGCCAACGACGCCCTGCGCCGATTTATTGCGCCACAGCCTTTTCAGAACACTCCTCTGGTTGAAGCCATGCACTATGGCGCACTCTTGGGTGGAAAGCGCCTGCGCCCGTTCCTGGTGTACGCCACCGGCAACATGTTTGGCATCAGCGATAACACGCTGGACGCCCCGGCAGCCGCCGTTGAGTGCATCCATGCCTACTCGCTGATCCACGACGATCTCCCGGCGATGGACGACGACGATTTGCGTCGGGGTCAACCTACCTGCCACATCAAGTTTGGCGAGGCGAATGCCATTCTGGCGGGTGATGCCCTGCAGACGCTGGCGTTCTCGATTCTGAGCGACGCGCCAATGGCCGAAGTGGCTGACCGTGACCGTCTGGCAATGATTTCCGAACTGGCCATGGCCAGCGGCGTGGCCGGCATGTGCGGCGGTCAGGCGCTGGATCTTGAAGCGGAAGGACGTCAGGTTAATCTGGAACAGCTGGAGCGTATTCATCGCCATAAAACCGGGGCATTGATTCGTTCCGCCGTTCGCCTGGGCGCGCTGAGCGCGGGTGAGCAAGGGCGCAAAGCCCTGCCGATTCTGGACAGATACGCAGAAAGTATCGGTCTGGCATTCCAGGTTCAGGATGACATTCTGGATGTGGTGGGCGATACTGCAACATTGGGTAAACGTCAGGGTGCGGACCAGCAGCTTGGCAAAAGTACCTACCCCGCCCTGCTGGGTCTTGAGCAAGCCCAACGTAAAGCCCGGGATCTGATTGACGATGCCCGCCAGTCACTGAATGAACTGGCTGCGCAATCGCTGGATACCTCGGCACTGGAAGCGCTAGCGGACTATATAATCCAGCGTGATAAATAAACTATATATCTCGATGAGCCTTTGATGAGTTTTGATATTGCCAAATACCCGACACTGGCGTTAGTTGACTCCACCCAGGAGTTACGTCTGTTGCCGAAAGAGAGCCTGCCGAAGCTGTGCGACGAGCTGCGTCGCTACCTGCTCGACAGCGTAAGCCGCTCCAGCGGCCATTTCGCCTCCGGGCTTGGCACGGTAGAGCTGACCGTGGCGCTGCACTACGTCTATAACACGCCGTTCGATCAGCTCATCTGGGACGTGGGCCACCAGGCCTATCCGCACAAAATTCTGACCGGACGTCGCGATAAAATTGGCACTATTCGTCAGAAAGGTGGCCTGCATCCGTTCCCGTGGCGCGGTGAGAGCGAGTATGACGTGCTGAGCGTCGGCCATTCCTCCACCTCCATTTCTGCGGGCATCGGTATTGCCGTCGCCGCCGAGAAAGAGAACAAGCAGCGCCGCACCGTCTGCGTGATTGGCGACGGTGCCATCACCGCGGGTATGGCCTTCGAAGCCATGAACCATGCGGGCGACATCAAGCCGGACATGCTGGTTATCCTCAACGATAACGAAATGTCGATCTCCGAGAACGTTGGCGCGCTGAACAACCATCTGGCACAGCTGCTCTCCGGCAAGCTTTACTCCTCGCTGCGTGAAGGCGGTAAAAAAGTCTTCTCCGGCGTACCGCCGATCAAAGAGCTGCTTAAGCGTACCGAAGAGCACATCAAAGGCATGGTCGTGCCGGGTACCCTGTTTGAGGAGCTGGGCTTTAACTATATTGGCCCGGTTGACGGCCACGACGTACTGGGGCTGGTCACCACGCTCAAGAACATGCGCGACCTGAAAGGCCCGCAGTTCCTGCACATCATGACCAAAAAAGGGCGTGGCTACGAACCGGCGGAAAAAGATCCGATTACCTTCCACGCGGTACCGAAATTTGACCCGTCCAGCGGCTGTCTGCCGAAAAGCAGCGGCGGCATGCCGAGCTATTCAAAAATCTTCGGCGACTGGCTGTGCGAAACCGCCGCAAAAGACAACAAGCTGATGGCGATCACCCCGGCCATGCGCGAAGGCTCCGGCATGGTAGAGTTCTCTAAAAAATACCCTGACCAGTATTTCGACGTGGCCATTGCCGAGCAGCACGCGGTGACATTTGCAGCGGGCCTGGCGATCGGCGGCTACAAACCGGTTGTCGCTATCTATTCCACCTTCCTGCAGCGCGCCTACGATCAGGTGATCCACGACGTGGCGATCCAGAAGCTGCCGGTGCTGTTTGCCATTGACCGTGCGGGCATCGTCGGTGCCGACGGCCAGACGCACCAGGGCGCGTTTGACCTGTCGTTCCTGCGCTGCATTCCGGATATGGTGATCATGACGCCAAGCGACGAGAACGAATGTCGTCAGATGCTGTTTACTGGCTACCACTATCAGGATGGACCAAGCGCCGTTCGCTATCCGCGCGGCAACGCGGTGGGCGTTGAGCTGCAGCCGCTGGAGAAGCTGGCGATCGGTAAAGGTCTGGTTAAACGTCGCGGTGAGAAAGTGGCGATCCTGAACTTCGGCACGCTGATGCCAGAGGCGGCGAAAGTAGCTGAAACGCTGAATGCCACCCTCGTGGATATGCGCTTTGTGAAGCCGCTCGACGAATCCCTGATCCTGAGTATGGCTGAGGCGCACGACGTGCTGGTCACGCTGGAAGAAAACGCGATTATGGGCGGTGCGGGCAGCGGCGTGAACGAGGTGCTGATGGCAAACCGTAAAGCCGTTCCGGTGCTGAACCTCGGCCTGCCGGATTACTTCATCCCGCAAGGTACCCAGGACGAAGCCCGCGCGGCGATTGGCCTGGACGCTGCCGGTATCGAAGCTAAAATCCGCGCCTGGCTGGACTGATCCCTACCCCCTTTTCCGCTCCTGCTATGCTTAAACGTATTGTTTAAACAGCAGGAGCGGAACCGTGCAATACACAACATTAGGAAAAACGGACCTTAAGGTTTCCCGACTTTGTCTGGGATGCATGACCTTTGGCGAGCCCGATCGGGGGAACCACGCCTGGACGCTGCCGGAAGAGAGCAGCCGTCCGATCATCAAACGCGCCATCGAGGGCGGCATTAACTTCTTTGACACCGCCAACAGCTACTCCGACGGCAGCAGCGAGGAGATTGTCGGCCGCGCCCTGCGCGATTTTGCCCGTCGGGATGACATCGTCGTTGCCACCAAGGTCTACTACCCGGTGGGAGACCTGCCGCAGGGCCTTTCTCGCGCGCAGATCCTGCGTTCCATTGACGACAGCCTCAGGCGCCTGAACATGGATTACGTCGACCTGCTGCAAATTCACCGCTGGGATTACAACACGCCGATCGAGGAGACGCTTGAGGCGCTCAACGACGTCGTCAAAGCCGGTAAAGCACGCTACATCGGCGCATCGTCGATGCACGCATCGCAGTTCGCTCAGGCGCTGGATCTGCAGGCGCAGCACGGCTGGGCGCGCTTTGTCACCATGCAGGATCACTACAATCTGATCTATCGTGAAGAAGAGCGCGAGATGCTGCCGCTATGCTACCAGGAGGGAGTAGCGGTCATCCCCTGGAGCCCGCTGGCGCGCGGACGTCTGACCCGTCCGTGGGGCGAAACTACGGCCCGTCTGGTCTCGGATGAAGTGGGAAAAAATCTCTATGAAGGAACAGAGGCCAGCGATGCGCTGATTGCCGAACGCCTGGCCGGCATTGCCGACGATACCGGCGCAACCCGCGCCCAGGTAGCGCTGGCATGGCTGCTGGGTAAACGCGGCGTCGCGGCTCCCATTATCGGCACGTCCCGGGAAGAGCAGTTGGACGAACTGTTAAACGCGGTGGATATCACGCTGACGCCCGAACAGGTTGCCGAGCTGGAGACGCCGTATCAGCAGCATCCGGTGGTGGGGTTTAAATAAGCCCCTCTTTTGTAGGCCGGGTAAGGCGGAGCCGCCACCCGGCAATACAGAGCGTACAACATCACGCGAAGTGATCGTACCCTTTCCAGTCCAGCGTAACCCGCGCACCGTCTTTCACAAACTTCAGCCCTTCACTCTCCGGCATGATCTGCCCGATACAGGTGAATTTCGCGCCAAGATGCGCTAACGCCACGTCGATCGTTCCACGGTTCAGCTCCGGAACGGTAAAGCACAGTTCATAATCTTCACCACCGGACAGCGCCCAGCGCAGTGCCTGTTCAGGTTCAACATGACGAAGCAGTTCCTCTGACAGCGGGAACAGATCCAGGTCAACGCGCGCGCCGACACCGCTGGCCTTCAGAATATGGCCAAGATCTGAGATCAGCCCGTCAGAGAGATCGATAGCCGAGCTTGCGCGCTCGCGCAGCGCCTGACCGTGCAGAATACGCGGCGTCGGGCGCAGATGGCGTTTCACCAGATACGCCGCATCGTCAGCGTTCTTCACGGTTAAGCGATCCTGAAGAATCGCCAGGCCCGCGGCGCTGTCGCCCGGTGTACCGGTCACGTAGATCCAGTCGCCGGGTTTTGCACCCGAACGCTTCAGCGCGCGACCAAGCGGTACATAGCCATGGATCGCCAGCGTCATCGACAGCGGCCCGGCAGTGGTATCACCGCCAATCAGCTGCATATCGTAGTAGTTAAGCTGCTCAAACAGCGCATCGCTGAAAGCTTCAAGCCAGGCTTCGTCTACCTCAGGCAGCGTCAGCGCCAGGGTTAACCACGCGGGATCGGCCCCCATCGCCGCCAGATCGCTGACGTTGACCGCCAGCGCCTTATACGCCAGATCGGCAGGATCGATATCCGGTAAAAAATGACGTCCGCACACTAAAGTGTCGGTGCTGATTGCCAGCGTCTGTTTTTCGGGAATATTGAGAAGTGCACAGTCATCGCCGATGCCGGTTTCAACATCAAGACGAGAGGTTCTGACACGGTCGAAATAACGGGCAATCAGGGAGAATTCGCCGCATGCCATACGTTATGCCTCAGCAAATAAAAGAAAAAACCGGAGCCGCACTGCCCGTCAGGCAATGCAGAACTCCGGTTTGCGGATCACTTTTTGTGGGGACGGATCGCAGGTGCTGCTTTATCAAGTACGCCGTTTACAAACTTATGGCTGTCTTCAGCGCCGAAGGTTTTCGCCAGTTCGATCGCTTCGTTGATGGCCACTTTGTACGGCACATCATCACGTTTAGACAGCTCAAACAGCGCAATGCGCAACACTGCTTTTTCTACCTGACCCAGCTCTTCGAGCAGACGGGACAGATAAGGCTTCATCAGACCATCGAGATACGCGCTATTAGTCGCCACTCCCGACAGCAGTTCACGGAAGTACAGAACGTCAACGTCTTTCACGTCCTGTTCTGACAGGAACTGGTATTCAACATCAGCGATGTCGTTCTGGGACAACTGCCAGGAGTAAAGTGCCTGGACGGCACATTCACGGGCGCGGCGACGAGCAGCAGGTTTCACGGAATTCCCCTTACAAAAAAATCAGGCCTTGATGGCTTTCAATACATTGATCATTTCAAGCGCGGTCAGTGCAGCTTCTGCACCTTTGTTACCGGCTTTGGTGCCAGCACGTTCGATGGCTTGTTCAATACTTTCGGTGGTCAGCACGCCGAACGCGACAGGAATTTCAGCATCCTGCGCAACGTGTGCCAGACCGTTGCTTGCACCGCCCGCAACGTATTCGAAGTGCGCAGTGCCGCCACGAATAACGGTACCCAGCGCAATCACCGCGTCATATTTACCGGTTTTCGCCAGCGCGCCCGCCGCCAGTGGCAGTTCGTAAGCGCCTGGAACCCAAACAACGGTAATGTTGTCATCTTTAACCTGGCCGATACGTTTCAGGGCGTCAATGGCACCTTCCAGCAGGCTGTCGTTGATGAAGTTGTTGAAACGCGCAATGGTGATGGCGACGCGAGCGTCCGGGGTAGCTACAGCAGCTTCAATAATGTTCATACTCTTCCTTTACGGGTTCATTTGGCCCCGCAGGGGGGCGGATTTTATCATAATACTTTGCGCACTGCTTCCCTATTTCGGGAGCAATTACGCTGTCGTTAAGTGGAGGCAGACATCCGGACCCACCGGACGAATCTCGCTAAATTTGAGTTGTGGTGCATCGGCCAGTTTTTCAAGGCCGGGCAGCACAAACAGGCCGCGCGCGTCACTGCCCAACAGTTTAGGCGCAACGTAAACAAGCAGTTCATCCACCAGCCCGGCCTGTAAGAGCGCGCCGGCGAGCGTTGGACCCGCTTCGACCCAGATGCTGTTCACCTGCTGCTTGCCGAGCAGCATCATCAGCACCACCAGATCCAGATGCCCGTTATGTTCCGGCACCGTAATGCTCCGTACGCCTTCCGGCCATGCGCGCGTATCTTCTTTGGTGCGCGCAATCCAGGTTTCCCCTGGCTGCTGGACGATGCGGTGCTCCGGCGTCACGCGGTTCTGGCTATCAATGACAATACGCAGCGGCTGACGCAGATTCTCCTGCGGATACAGAGCCTGGGTATCGGCATTCAGCTCGTCCCAGCGCACGGTCATGGCCGGATCGTCAGCCAGAACGGTTTCACTGCTGGTGAGGATAGCATGGCTTTGCGCACGCAGACGTTGCACATCGCGCCTTGCCTGCGGCGACGTGATCCACTGGCTCTCGCCGTTTGCCATCGCCGTACGACCGTCCAGCGAGGCACCCAGCTTAAGCTGGATATACGGGAACCCGGTACGCATGCGCTTCAGGAAACCTTTGTTGAGCGCTTCCGCGTCCTGCATCATCAGGCCATGGCTGACGTCAATGCCTTCCTGCTGCAGACGATACAGACCTCGTCCCGCCACCTGCGGATTCGGGTCTTGCATCGATGCAACCACGCGCGACACCCCCGCGGCAATCAGCGCGTCGCAGCACGGTGGCGTACGCCCGTGATGGCTGCAGGGCTCCAGCGTAACGTAGGCCGTCGCACCGCGCGCCTTCTCGCCGGCCATGCGCAGGGCATGAACCTCAGCATGCGGCTCGCCTGCACGATAGTGAAAGCCCTCCCCCACGATCTCGCCATCTTTAACGATAACGCACCCGACGTTCGGGTTGGGATGGGTCGTAAAACGACCGCGCTGCGCCAGCTTCATGGCTCGCGCCATGTACATCTCATCGTGCATGAGCTTAATCCTGTAAGCGGGCGATCTCTTCGCCAAACTCTTTGATATCTTCGAAGCTGCGGTAGACCGAGGCGAAGCGGATATAGGCGACCTTATCGAGCTTTTTCAGCTGCTCCATCACCAGGTTGCCGATCATCTTGCTGGGCACTTCACGCTCACCCAAACCACGAAGGTAAGATTTTATGTGGTTTAACGCCATCTCCACGTCGTCCGCGCTGACGGGACGTTTTTCAAGGGCTTTCAGCATTCCGCTGCGCAGTTTCTCTTCGTTAAACGGCTCACGCACGTCGTTACTTTTAACCACGCGCGGCATGACCAGCTCTGCCACCTCAAAGGTCGTGAAACGCTCGTTACACACCAGACACTGCCGACGACGGCGCACTGAAGACCCTTCGCCCACAAGGCGAGAGTCGATGACTTTGGTATCCACAGCGGAGCAGAATGGGCAATGCATACGGTATCCCTGTTATCTGGTTAACTGATTTTCATTTTACCCTGAACTGGCCTGACAACAAAGGAAGAGCTTTTTGAGAAAAAGGATCTATGTCTGACACAATGATGCTGGCTACCATTAGGACGATCCGTTATTTCAAGGAAATAAACGCAATGACAAGACGTTACCTGAAAATATTGCTGGTGGGGAGCCTCTTCACCCTTAGCGCCTGTGCACAGCAAACCGAAGTCCGTCAGATGAAACAGAGCGTCAATACGCTCAATACGGCGATGGACAAGCTAAACAAAGAAACGGTGAAGATCACCCAGCAAAATGCGCTGAACGCGAAATCTACCAGCGGGGTGTACCTGCTGCCGGGGGCGAATACGCCTGCCCTGCTGAACAGCCAGATTGGCACGCTAAAAATGTCTCTGGTGAATGTGGCGGCGAATGCCGATGGTACTCGCGCAACATTACGCATCAAGGGAGAGTCCAACGATCCGCTTCCGGCCTTCAGCGGCACCGTCGAGTGGGGCCAGATCCAGGGCACCACGGAGAACTACCAGGAGGTGAACGTGAAGAATCAGCTCTTCACCGCACCGGCCAGTGTTTTAGCACCCAGTGATGTGGATATTCCGCTTCAGTTAAGCGGCCTTACGCCGGAACAGTTAGGCTTTATCCGCATTCACGACATTCAACCCGCCGCGCAGTAATCCTCTTTTTTTAGCGGAGTGAAATGTCACTCCGCTAACATTTACATTTCGTATGGATTGGCAACATAAATGATTGCCGCTACAATCCCGGCCGTTTAAAGTACGCAAACGTGAACGCAATCGATTACGTGTATGAGAGATATGTGAAACAACACATATTTTTGTGAGCAGGGATTCCTATAATAGGCACCGCAGAAACACGAAATATTTAGAAACGCAATTCGCGCATTTTTCACTCCCGGAAGGGAATTTCAATCAGTGGCATGATTATGAAAAAAACATTACTCGCAGCTGGCGCCGTGCTGGCACTGTCCTCTTCTTTCACTGTTAACGCAGCGGAAAACGACAAACCACAATACCTCTCCGACTGGTGGCACCAGAGCGTTAACGTGGTCGGCAGCTACCACACGCGTTTCGGACCTCAGATTCGTAACGATACCTACCTGGAATATGAAGCGTTCGCCAAGAAAGACTGGTTTGATTTCTACGGCTACGTCGATCTGCCAGTATTCTTTGGTGGTAACACCGATGCGAAAGGTATCTGGAACAACGGCTCTCCGCTGTTTATGGAAATCGAACCACGCTTCTCTATCGATAAGCTGACCGGCACAGACCTAAGCTTCGGGCCGTTCAAAGAGTGGTACTTCGCGAATAACTACATTTACGACATGGGCCGCAACGATTCTCAGGAACAAAGCACCTGGTACATGGGTCTGGGTACGGACATCGACACCGGTCTGCCAATGAGCCTGTCTCTGAACGTGTACGCTAAGTATCAGTGGCAGAACTACGGTGCCGCGAACGAAAACGAGTGGGATGGCTACCGTTTCAAAGTGAAATACTTTGTGCCTATTACCCAACTGTGGGGCGGTAACCTGAGCTATATCGGCTTCACCAACTTTGACTGGGGTTCAGACCTGGGTGACAACGATTTCCGTGACCTGAACGGTAAGAAAGCACGTACCAATAACTCCATCGCCTCCAGCCACATTCTGGCGCTGAACTACGATCACTGGCACTACTCTGTTGTGGCACGTTACTGGCACAACGGCGGTCAGTGGAACGACGACGCCAGCCTGAACTTCGGCAACGGCGACTTCAGCGTGCGTTCTACCGGTTGGGGTGGTTACCTGGTTGTAGGTTACAACTTCTAATCAGTGCGGGTTTCGCCCGGTGGCGCTACGCTTACCGGGCCTACGACCCAAATGTAGGCCGGGTAAGGCGTAGCCGCCACCCGGCTTTTTACTGCCTCACCTTGCGCAAAAAATCCGCCAAAGACCTGTCCGCACTTTCGCTAAACCGCCTTTCCGTAGCCACAATATTGAGGCATCTGTCGAGCCGGAAACAGCGATAGTCATCGCGCCGTTCACACCACGCCGCCAGCAACCAGCGCTCTCCCCAGAAGAACAGCCCCAGCGGCTGAACCTCACGTTTAGACAACTGTCCTGCTTCATCACGGTAATGCAGCGCCAGCACCTGCTGGGCGGAAATTGCCTGATGGATCCTATCAAAATCGCTGCGGGAGTGGCTTTGCATGCAAAAATCCGGGGCGTAGATCCGCGTCTGCTCCGCCTTTCGACGACTCTCCTCGGGCAGAATCGCCAGCACCTTTTCCTGAGCCGACTCCAGCTCGCGCGACAGCGATTCCCCGCCCCAGGTTTTGAGCAGGCGAATCGCGACGATCAGCGCCTCGGACTCCTTATTTGTCAGCATCAGCGGCGGCAGGTCAAAGCCCGACATCAGCCGATATCCGCTCCCCGCCTCGCCTTCCACCGGCACGCCGGAAAGCGACAGGTCGCGGATATCGCGGTAGACCGTACGCTCGGACACGCCAAGCCGGTCCGCCAGATGCGCTGCCGTTGTCAGACGCCTGCCCCGCAGGATCTGCACAATCTGAAACAAACGGTCAGCGCGTCGGGTCATTTCTTAGTTCGCTCTCAGGCAGGTTGATGGAGGCCGACGCGGTTACCCTCGCTGTCGGTAAACAAGGCGATAGTGCCAATGCCATGCGGCAGTTCCAGCGGGCCAAACACGCACTCGCCGCCCGCAGAGGCGATGCGATCGAGCGTTGCCGCCAGATTGTCAGTATGCAGGTAAATAATAGCGCCCTGCAAAGACGGTGTAACGCCGTCAAATTTTGCCAGTGCGCCTCCGGTGGCGGGATCCTCATGCGGGAAAACCGCCAGCTCCGCACAGTCCATTTTCTCGCGACGCAGCGCAAGCTGCATCACCGGCTCATAAAATTTGATGGCGCGATCCATATCCGAGACCGGAATTTCAAACCAGTTAATGACGCTTTTCATACATCCTCCTGCCTGTTGTTTGGGTTCAGAAGGAGTCTACGACAGGGCTCCTGACAGCATACTGTCAGGAGTGTTTGTCAGGAGCAGATAAAAAAAATCCCGGTCAACAGACCGGGATTTTGATAACGCGCTAAACGTCGTCTTACGGCAGAATGGACGGCTGATCCGCCCCTTCTTTTTCGACTTTCTGCTGGAGCAGGTGCTCGCGCTTCATGCCGAGTTTCAGCGCCAGGGCGGACGCAACGTAGATAGACGACGCCGTACCGATGGTGACACCAATCAACATGGTCAGCGAGAAGCCTTCCAGAACCGGACCACCGAACAGGAACAGCATCAGGATCACCATCAGGGTGGTACCGGAGGTGATCAAGGTACGGTGCAGCGTCTGGGTCAACGACACGTTAAAGATTTCGTACGGCGTACCGCGACGGATCTTACGGAAGTTTTCACGGATACGGTCAGATACCACGATACTGTCGTTCAGTGAGTAACCGATGACGGACATCAGGGATGCCACAATCGTCAGGTCAATCTCAATGTGGAACAGCGACAGTATGCCCATGGTGATCACCACGTCGTGCGCCAGAGCGATAACCACACCGGCCGCCAGTCGCCACTCAAAGCGGAAACCGACGTACACCAGGATGGAGATCAGCGCCACCAGCAGCGCCATCGCACCGGTCTGCGCCAGGTCAGCACCCACGCTTGGGCCGACGAACTCAATACGCTTAACCGCCGCGTTCTGGCTGGTTGTTTCGTTAATCACGCTAACAACCTTACTGCCCAGCTCCTGGCTGCCGTTGGCATCGTGCACCGGCGGCATACGCACCATGATGTCGCGGCTGCTGCCGAAGTTCTGCAGCAGCGGCTCTTCAAAGCCCGCTTTCTGCAGCGATTCGCGCATCTGGTCCATATCAACCGGTTTTTCCAGGGAGATTTCAATTACCGTACCACCGGTAAAATCGAGACCCCAGTTAAAGCCTTTCACGCCCATAATGACGATGGACAGAATCAGCAGGAAACCTGAAATGCCGAAGGCCCAGTAGTCCCAGCGCATAAAGTCCCAGACTTTACGGCCGTGGTTCAATTGTTCAACAGTATATTCCTGTGCCACAACGCACTCCTCAGATAGACAGCTTTTTGACGCGCTTGCCGCCGTACAGCAGGTTCACGATGGCACGGGTGCCGACAATAGCGGTAAACATTGACGTTGCGACACCGATACCGGTTGTAATCGCAAAGCCTTTGATCGCGCCAGTACCCACTGCATACAGGATAAGAACCTTAATCAGTGTTGTTACGTTCGCATCGAAGATAGAGCTGAACGCGCCTTTATAACCTTCATCAATCGCCTGCTGAACAGAGCGACCGTTGCTCAACTCTTCTTTGATACGTTCGTTAATCAGTACGTTGGCGTCGACCGCCACCGCAAGGGTCAGAACGATACCCGCAATCCCCGGCATGGTCAGCGTCGCTCCCGGCAGCAGGGACATGATGCCGATAATCAGCACCAGGTTCGCGATCAGCGCGGAGGTCGCAATCAGACCAAACTTCTTATAGAAGAAGATCATGAAGAGGATAGAGACCACCAGACCGGCCAGACACGCTTCCAGGCCCTGCTGGATGTTTTGCATACCCAGAGTTGGACCAATGGTACGTTCTTCAACAATCTGAATTGGCGCTATCAGCGCACCGGCACGCAGCAGCAGGGAGAGCTGACGCGCTTCGTTCGGGTTGTTAATACCGGTAATACGGAAGCTGTTACCCAGACGAGACTGGATATTGGCGATGTTAATCACCTCTTCCTCTTTCACCAGCACAGCACGGCCGTTTGCATCTTTCTTACCGCTGTCTTTGTACTCCACGAACAGGGTCGCCATCGGTTTACCGATGTTGTCCTTGGTGAAGTTAGACATGATGTTACCACCCGCGCTATCCAGCGAGATGTTAACCTGCGGCTGGTTGTATTCATCCTGGCTCGACGTGGAGTCGGTGATGTGGTCACCGGTCAGAATCACGCGTTTGTACAGCACAACCGGCTGACCTTCGCGGGTCTGTTTCACTTCGGAGTCACCCGGAATACGGCCAGAAGCGGCAGCAGACTGGTCAACGTTGGTATTCACCAGACGGAATTCCAGCGTTGCGGTCGCACCGAGAATCTCTTTCGCACGCGCGGTGTCCTGGATACCCGGCAGTTCAACCACGATACGGTCAGCCCCCTGACGCTGTACCAGCGGCTCGGCCACGCCCAGTTGGTTTACACGGTTACGCAGAATGTTGATGTTCTGCTGAACGGCATATTCACGCGCTTCTTTCAGGCGCGCATCGGTCATCACCGCGCGCAGCTGGTTGCTGCCCTGCGAGGAGATCACCAGGTCACGGTGACGTTGGGTCAGGTAATCTACAGCCTGATCGCGCGCCGCGCTGTCGCGGAACGTGATGCTCATGCCGTAGTTATCTTCTTTACGCACGGTGGTGTAAGCGATGCCTTTATCACGCAGATCGCTGCGCAGGCTGTCGATATTCTGTTCCTGCAGCTTGCCGAGCGCGGTATCCATATCCACTTCCATCAGGAAGTGAACGCCACCACGCAGGTCAAGACCGAGTTTCATTGGCTCTGCATTCATCGCAGCCAGCCAACGCGGGGTTGCAGGGGCAAGGTTAAGCGCCACGACGTATTTATCACCCAGCACGCCCATCAGCGCTTCACGTGCGCGGAGCTGCGTGTCGGTGGTGTCGAAGCGAGCAAGAATTGCGCCCTCTTCCAGTGCCACAGACTTAGCGGTAATTTTTTCTTCTTGTAACGTTTTCTGGACCTGGATCAGCGTTTGCTCACTGGCGGCGACACCGCGCGCGCCAGTGATTTGAACAGCCGGATCCTCACCATACAGGTTGGGAAGCGCGTACAGCAGGCCGACGAGAATCACGACGACCAGCATGATGTACTTCCACAAAGGATAACGGTTTAACACGGCAGTTCCCTTTGGGAAAAGTTGGGATTACAGCGCCTTCATGGTGCCTTTCGGCAGAACGGCAGCTACGAAGTCACGTTTGATGACCACTTCAGTGGTGTCGTTCAGGGCGATTGCAATGTAGCCACTTTCAGCCACTTTGGTTACGCGACCGACCAGACCACCGTTGGTCAGCACTTCATCGCCTTTCGCGATGGAGTCCATCAGCTTTTTGTGCTCTTTGGTGCGCTTCTGCTGTGGGCGCAGGATCATGAAATAGAAGATCAGACCGAACACAACCAGCATCAGAATCAGAGACATTGGGCTGCCCTGCGCTGGAGCGCCTGTTGCTGCTACCGCATCAGAAATAAAAAAGCTCATTCAAATTCCCTCATTATTAAAATTAATCAACGTTCAACGGTGGAACATCCCGCCCCTGACGTTGGTAGAAATCGGTCACGAAGCTCTCTAATTTACCCTCTTCGATAGCCTTACGTAAACCAGCCATTAAGCGCTGATAATAACGAAGATTATGAATGGTATTGAGACGCGCGCCCAAAATCTCGTTGCAACGATCGAGATGATGCAGGTACGCGCGAGAATAATTGCGACAGGTATAGCAATCGCACTCGGAATCGAGCGGGCTGGTGTCACTCTTATGCTTCGCGTTACGGATTTTCACCACGCCATCGGTAACGAACAGATGGCCGTTACGCGCGTTGCGGGTTGGCATGACGCAGTCGAACATATCAATGCCGCGGCGTACGCCTTCAACCAGATCTTCCGGTTTGCCCACGCCCATCAGGTATCGTGGTTTATCCGCCGGGATTTGCGGGCAGACGTGCTCCAGAATGCGGTGCATGTCTTCCTTCGGCTCACCCACAGCCAAACCGCCGACAGCGTAGCCATCAAAACCTATCTCTACCAGACCTTTAACAGAGATATCGCGTAAATCTTCGTAAACGCTGCCCTGGATAATGCCGAACAGCGCATTTTTGTTCTGCAGGGAGTCAAAACGGTCACGGCTACGCTTCGCCCAGCGCAGAGACATCTCCATGGAACGCTTGGCGTAGTCCCAGTCGGCCGGATACGGCGTGCATTCGTCGAAGATCATCACGATGTCAGAGCCGAGATCGTACTGAATCTCCATTGATTTTTCGGGATCGAGGAAAATCGGATCGCCGTTGATCGGGTTACGGAAGTGAACGCCCTGCTCGGTGATCTTGCGGATATCCCCCAGGCTGAAGACCTGGAAACCGCCGGAGTCGGTCAGGATAGGGCCTTTCCACTGCATGAAGTCGTGCAGGTCGCCGTGGAGCTTCATGATCTCCTGACCCGGACGCAGCCACAGGTGGAAGGTATTGCCGAGGATAATCTGCGCGCCAGTGGCTTCAACTTCTTCCGGCGTCATCCCTTTTACGGTGCCGTACGTGCCCACAGGCATAAACGCGGGGGTTTCCACCACGCCGCGATCAAACACCAGGCGACCGCGGCGCGCGCGACCGTCGGTGGTATCGAGTTCAAATTTCATTTTTTCTCCGACGTCAGAAAAACAGTCCAACGTTGTAAAACGGTGCCGCGGACTTATTCCCCGACACGCTCATTCAAAGCCTGCGGATTGTACGTGATAAACATCGCGTCCCCGTAGCTAAAAAAGCGATATTTTTGTTCTACCGCAGACTTGTAGGCATTCATCGTATGCTGATATCCCGCGAACGCAGAGACCAGCATAATCAGCGTCGATTCAGGCAGATGGAAGTTGGTCACCAGCGCGTCAATCACTTTGTACTGGTAACCCGGGTAGATAAAGATCTGCGTATCGCCAAAGAACGGCTCAATCAACTCGCTTTTCGCGGCCTGCGCGGCGCTCTCCAGCGAGCGCACAGACGTCGTACCGACCGCCACGACGCGGCTACCGCGCGCTTTCGCCGCCAGCACCGCGTCCACGACATCCTGCGGCACTTCAGCATACTCAGAGTGCATGATGTGGTCTTCAATGCTGTCCACGCGCACCGGCTGGAAGGTTCCCGCCCCGACGTGCAGCGTTACAAACGCCATCTCAATGCCTTTCGCGCGCAGTTTTTCCAGCAGCGGTTCATCAAAGTGCAGGCCTGCCGTCGGGGCCGCGACCGCGCCAGGCTTCTGGCTGTAGACGGTCTGGTACAGCTCGCGGTCAGCCTCTTCGTCCGGACGCTCAATGTACGGCGGCAGCGGCATGTGGCCGATGGCGTTCAGAATATCGAGCACCGTGCGCTCGTCGTTGAACTCCACCTCGAACAGCGCGTCGTGGCGCGCGGTCATGGTCGCCTTGATGCTCTCGTCATCGCCCAGCAGCAGCTCCGCGCCCGGCTTTGGCGCTTTGGATGCGCGAATATGTGCCAGAATACGTTTATCATCGAGCATACGTTCGACCAGCACTTCAATCTTGCCGCCGCTGGCCTTACGGCCGAACAGGCGCGCCGGGATCACGCGGGTATTGTTAAAGACCAGCAGATCGCCAGGGTTGAGCTTGTCGAGCAAATCGGTGAAAGTACCGTGCGTCAGCTCGCCCGTTGGCCCATCCAGTGACAGTAAACGACAGCTGCTGCGCTCAGGCATGGGATAGTGAGCAATCAGGGATTCAGGTAGTTCAAAGGAGAAATCAGCGACGCGCATGACGTATACTCGTGACTTAAAAACAGGCGGCATAGTCTAGTGCTCACACCCTTTTGCTGCAACAACTAGCCGCCCCCGGACAAATAAAACGCATGAATTTTCTCGCTCACCTGCATCTCGCTCACCTCGCTGACAGCTCCCTGTCCGGCAATTTGCTGGCCGATTTCGTACGCGGCAACCCCGCGGAAGCGTACGCCCCTGAGGTTGTCGACGGGATTTTTATGCACCGCCGCATCGACGTGCTAACGGATAAGCTGCCGGAAGTGACGGAAGCCAAAGCGTGGTTTCGGCCGGAAACGCGACGCGTCGCACCGATCACGCTTGATGTGATGTGGGACCATTTCCTGTCGCGCCACTGGGCACAGCTCTCGCCGGAGCTACCCCTGCCGGAATTTGTGCGTTATGCCCATCAGCAGGTGTCGATCATTCTGCCCGACTCGCCGCCGCGCTTTGTGAATCTGAATAACTACCTGTGGTCAGAGCGCTGGCTGGAGCGCTATCGCGAGATGGATTTCATTCAGAACGTGTTGAATGGGATGGCGAGCCGTCGCCCGCGCCTGGATGCGCTGCGCGATTCCTGGTATGACCTGGATAAACATTACGATGCGCTGGAGACCCGCTTCTGGCGGTTTTACCCGCGCATGATGGCGCAGGCGAAAAACAAACAGCTCTGACAGAATTCGTATTGATAGGTAAAAGCTGGCGGAACGATTGTCACCACCTCTTTGTCTTATCCATGAACACTCTCTATACTGGCTCGCGTTGCGTTCCAAATAACCTTAGTATCTACAGGAGAATCATATGGTTCTGGTAACTCGTCCGGCTCCGGATTTTACAGCTGCAGCAGTTCTGGGCAACGGTGAAATCGTTGAAAACTTCAACTTCAAACAGCACACCAACGGTAAAGCGACCGTTCTGTTCTTCTGGCCAATGGACTTCACTTTCGTTTGCCCGTCTGAGCTGATCGCGTTCGACAAACGTTATGAAGAATTCCAGAAGCGTGGCGTGGAAGTGGTTGGCGTCTCCTTCGACTCTGAGTTTGTACACAACGCATGGCGTAACACCCCTGTCGACAAAGGCGGCATCGGTGCGGTGAAATACGCAATGGTTGCGGACATCAAACGCGAAATCCAGCAGGCTTACGGTATCGAACATCCGGACGCTGGCGTTGCGCTGCGTGGTTCCTTCCTGATCGACGCAAACGGCATCGTTCGTCACCAGGTTGTGAACGATCTGCCGCTGGGTCGTAACATCGACGAAATGCTGCGCATGGTTGACGCGCTGCAGTTCCACGAAGAGCACGGCGAAGTGTGCCCGGCTCAGTGGGAAAAAGGTAAAGAAGGTATGGCAGCTTCCCCAGACGGCGTAGCTAAATACCTGTCTGAGAACGTATCCAGCCTGTAATCGGCACGGTTTACGAGAAAGGCCCGCTTATGCGGGCCTTTTTTTATGCCTTGCGCTGCGTTTCCCGCCAGATGCGCCAGGCCATGCCCGCCAGCAGGAGCACGCCCGCGATCAGCACGCTCCACACCAGCAGGGCGTTCATCCAGCTCGCCCGCTCGCCTGCAGAGGTGGCGTTTAGCCGCCCCTCACCGCCCAACGCGACATCATCCAGAATATCGGCCTGCGGCAGGTTCGCCATATCATAGGTCTTGCGCAGATCGGCTGGGATCAGCATGTCAGGTTCCACCTGTGCAGGCTTTGCGGCGCCGTTGCCCCAGGCGAGCACGTACGGCGCTTTACCCTGCGCGTTGAACACCAGGTCATAGCGGTCGCGATGCCCCGTAACGCTCGGCAGGTATTCTGGCAGACGCGCATTCAGCGTCGTGATTTTCACGGCCTGCACCAGGTCCCCGTTAAGCGAAACCGGTCCGGATGTTTTCCCCTCCAGGCGGTAAATCACCTCTTTTTTCAGGGGATGCCATGTGTCTTTTTCCGTACGCCGCCAGGCGATCTCCACGGGAAGGACGCCATCGCCGTTCAGCGAGATGCTGACAGCACTCAGCGGCTGCGGACGCGTCCAGCGCCACTGCGCTTCGGTTGTCGATAACTGCTCCCCTTCCCCCTCAAGATTGATCTCTTCCGGGGCCGCCTGCGCAGGTGCGCTGATTGCGTTTACGCCGGTCAACGTTACCCCCTGGCTCTGCGTATTCAGCACCACCATGAGATAGCGATTCGCCTCGGGAGATAAAACCGTGTCGGTATCGATCCGATCGAGCTTAAGGCGATCCTGGCCGCTGGCGACGTCCAGCAGCGGCATATCTTCGCGAAGGGTATACCAGCGCTTAAGATCCTCGCTGTAATAGACCGACGCCGTTCCCTGCCACGGCGTCTGCGGGGTATTCCAGAGCAGCTGCAGCTGGGATATGGCCAGCTCACCCGACGTCTGCTCCGGCAAGCTCAGCAGGTAATGTTGCCCGGCTGCGGCGGCTTTTTGCCCCTCCAGCACAATCTCAACGCCGTTTCGGGAACGGAGCCGGATCTTATCGCTGTCACCGGCGTCTGAGGCAGCCGCGAGCGGCGAGGCGTCCAGCGGAAAGAGGCGCAGCGCCGTGGAGTGCGCTGTGGCCTGCGGGCGCGTCGCGGCGATCAGGCTAAAGGGAACCGGCTCACCCGACTGGTTAAAGACGCGAACATCATGCAGATCCGCGGATGTGCTCTGCTCATAGACGGCAAGCGGCAGCATCACTCGATACCACCGGGAAGGAACGGACGTGTCGAGTGAACGACCAAAGGCGTAGTCCCGTGGCGATTCCGGCGGTACCTCGTTGCAGAACGCCGGGCCGGAAAGCGCCAGCAGCGCGGTACACGCTACCGCTTTCATCCATTTCATTTTTCATCTCCTGTTTTTGGCGGTAGCGGCGAGAAATAGCCCACGATCAGTACCAGTATCGCCACGCCGATAAACGCCACCGCGCGCGACAGACCGCCTCCGCCCGCGCTGTCCACCAGCATCAGCTTAACCATCACCACACCCAGCAGCGCGGCCCCGCAGAGCCACTCCTGCCGGGAAGCCCGACGGGTGGCATGGATCATGACCACCAGCGCACTCAGCATCCAGAACAGGGCAAAGCTGGTCTGGATAAGCCGCGAATCCCACAGCGATGCCATATTCCAGGCCACGTCGCCGTACCAGGCCAGGGCGCGCATCAGCGCACCGTTCAGCCACCAGAAGCCAAACGCCATGAGCGCGACGGCAGGCCACGGACGCGCTTGCGCAAGCAATGCCGGGTAGTAGCGGTCCACCGCCCGATAAAAGACCACCAGCCCCAGCAACGCGAACGCTGCGCCTTCCTCAAGCGGGTTTACCAGCGGGAGCCAGGTTTGACGATAGACCACGCCGTCCTGGAAATTGGTCACCACCAGCAATACCAGCAGCGCCACGACGGCAGGGATCGGTGCCAGACACGCATAGAGCGCAGGCCATTCCCGGAACGGCCACGCGCGACGCCGTACCGCAGCAGAGAGCGCCATAATCACCCCGCCGCCTGCGGCCATCGCTAATCCGCTGCCCCAGGCCGCCATGCCCCACGGCAGAGACCGGGCAAACCAGTAAAGCTCGGCGGCCAGCGCCAGTAAAATCATCCAGCACAGCGACAGGTGTAGCCCCATCGCGATACGCGGCAGAACCCTTTCACCATCGCGCCGCAACAGCATCAGCGCGGCAGGAAGCGCAACGCACCAGGCCAGGTTTGACCAGCCGGCGGCAACGATCTGCTGATGCCAGATCTGATACCCCACCATCAGCAGCATAACCGGCCACAGCAGCCATTTGCTGGCGTCCAGCTCTCGCCACGCCAGACGAGCGGCCACCTGCTGCCAGCACCAGGCTGACGCCGCCGTCAGCGCCAGCACGCCCGCCAGAACCGGTAATTCTTTCGTCAGTACAAGCTGCGACGCACCCAGCTGCGCTACCAGCCAGAACAGCAGCCCGCCTGCCAGCAGCGCCCAGCTGACCGGCAGAAAAAGAGTCCGCCACAGCCAGGCCGCTGCCAGCCAGCAAAGGCTGAGGATGGCGAAGATAAGGAGCAGGCTCAGCGACGTAACGCCGTCCGTTTGCGCCCACAGCGCGCTGCCGAGGGCCAGCACCAGCAGCGCCGTCCCGCTATAGCTCATGCGCCGCTGGTGCTGCTGCACGCCCAGCCAGAGGATACCCAGCCCCTCCAGCGCCCAGGCCATTGCCGTCCAGCGCGCCGACAGCGCCAGCGGAATGGCGAGCGTGGCAAACCCGCCGCCGATCGCCAGCGCTGCCATGACCAGCGGCCGTCCGAGGGAGGGATAGCGCCGCAGCGCGAGGTACGCGAGGGTGAGATAAAATGCGCCGTATCCCAGCGCGCTCAGCGCCGGGCCATATTCCCAGTATCGAGTCATGCCGTACTGCATTCCGAAGCCGATCAGCGGCGGGGCAAACAGCAGCACGCCGTCAACGATCTGCTTCCCTTTTTCCTGCGCCCGCAGCGACAGCGCCACGCTCAGCACGCCGAAGATCAGCGTATTGGCAATCAGGAACAGCTGGCAGATCCAATAGTCTTCAGGCTGGTAATCACTCAGCCCCCACAGGCCGCCCACGCCGAACGTGAACAGCAGCCCGAGCAGGTTCAGCTCGCGCCAGTGCTGCCAGATGCTGATGGCAAGAATGCCGATAGACAGCAGGAGATAGAAAGAGAACAGCGCGACAAAGCTGCCGCCCCCGGTAGACAACAGCAGCGGCGCAAGGTAGCCGCCGAGGCTCGCCAGCATGGCCAGGCTCAGCGCCTTCTGCAGCACCGCCAGCCCGACGCTCGCCGCGCAGATCACCACCAGCAGCGCAAAAGCCAGCGTCATCGGCAGCATTTGCCAGAGCCGGAAGGCGCCAAACACCGTCAGGTAAAGCACCCCGGTCGCCCCGCCCTGGAGGATCAGCGCATAGACCCGCTGCCTGTACCGCAGCCGCCACCCAATCGCCAGCAGAACAACGGCAAACAGCGCCGCTGCCACGAGGCGCAGCTCAAGCGGGAACAGGGAATGTTCGACGGTATAGCGCAGCAGGAAAGAGAGGCCGAGGAAGAGCAGCAGAATGCCCAGCTTCGCCAGCGGATTGCCCTGCATGAACCAGCGCGCCAGCGACGTCAGGATGCCGCCAAAGGCTGAAGGCTGTTTTGCCGCAGGGGTCGGGGCCTGGGAAGAAGCGGGTTCTGCCACCGCTGCGGGAATATCGGGTCGCCAGGGGTCGACAGGCGCGGGAGCGTCCTCCACCACTGGCGCGGTAATTGCCTCCGGCGCGGCGGTCTGCACCGGTTCCGACGCGTTCTCAGGCACGCCGCGCTGCTCAAGCGCCTCTATGCGCTGGCGTAGCCGGGCGATCTCCTGCCGCGCTGCCGTACTTCGGTTAAACCCGATAACCGCAAGCACGGGCGCAACCAGCAGCGCAAAAACCAGGAATAAACAGCCAAGGATGTAAAGCTCGTCCATGTTTCCACCTTCACCGTAAACGATCCGTTAAGATTGACACAAATCGTTGCATTTGCGCCATCTTAAAAGGTGGAAACAATCGCGTATTAGCTGCCGAACCAGATCGTCGCGGATATTGCAGGCAGCGCCAGCACGCCGTCCTGTATTGTCGCCTTGCCCTCTTTACTCTTCCACGCAGCGACATTCAGCAGCGGTGAATCATCCAGCACCACTTCGCAGGCCTCGCCCCGGTTGATCGCCACCAGCACGCGCTGCTGGTTATAAACGCGGGCAAAGACCACGACGTTATCATGAGCGTATACCACCTGGCAGCCGCCGTAGCGCAGGGCAAGACTCTGCTTACGCAGCTTCGCCAGCCGCTGATACAGGCTGAACAGCACTTTGTCCTGTTTCTCTGGTGCCCACGGGAAGGTTTTGCGGCAGAACGGATCGTTGTTGCCGTCCAGCCCCACCTCGTCTCCGTAGTAGATGCACGGCACGCCCGGCCAGGTGAAGAGCCAGGTCACCGCCAGCGGCAGACGCGCGACATCCTTGCCCAGCAGGGATTTAAAACGCGCGGTATCGTGGCTATCGAGCTGGTTAAACATCCGCAGCTGCTGCTGATGCGACAGCCCTGCGCGGTAGTTCTCCATCCACGCCATGCAGGTTTCCGCGTCGATATGATTTGGATCGTAGGAGATATCGGTGTTGGCGAGGAATCCCCACAGCGGGAAGGTAAAGCCGCGATAGTTCATCGCCGCATCTTCCGCATCATTCTGCAGCCACTGGCGCGCGTCACCAAAGTGCTCGCCAAAAACGAACGCTTCCGGCTGTGCGGCTTTTGCCGAGCGCGTTATGCCGGCGACGTGCTGAAGGTTGTTCCGCGCCCCGCCCGCTTCGCCGAGCATATGCACCACGTCCAGGCGCCAGCCGTCCATATTCCACGGCGCCTTCAGCCAGTGTCGGACGATGCTGTCTTCGCCGCCGTAGATTTCATTAACGAGCGTTGGCGACTGGAAATCCAGCTTCGGCAGGCTCGGGTAGCCCAGCCAGTCCAGCGCGCGGCCCTCCTCGTTAAAGCTGTACCAGTCGCGCTGAGGCGAATCCGGGTTATGACATGCCCCGCCCATCGACTGGTTATGCCGATCAAACCACGCATGCGAATCGCCGCTGTGGTTGAACACGCCGTCCAGGATCAGGCGCATCCCCTCTTTTTGCGTATTCTTACGCAAGCGCAGCAGCGCCTCGTCGCCGCCAAACTGCTCATCAACGTGGCGATAATCTTCGGTATCGTATTTGTGTACGCTCGGGGCTTTAAACACCGGGTTGAGGTACAGCGCCGTCACGCCCAGTTTTTTCAGGTACGGCAGCTTTTCGCTGATACCGTCGAGATCGCCGCCGTAGAAGGTCGAGCCGCCCGCCTGCGCGGTTAACGGCTCATCCCACGCTTTCAGGATAATGTCGTGGCCCGCTGCATGGTGGTAATAGATCTTATCCTGGTCGGCAGTGCGCTTTTCGCTGCGCGCAAAACGGTCCGGAAAAATCTGGTAAAAGACCTGATCGTTAACCCACTGCGGGCCGTTATCCGGATAATCGACCGCAAACTGCTCCAGCCGTGCAGGCGGGAAACGGCTAAACCCCTGCGGGGTAAACCACAGCTGGCGGTTGTTCCACAAAAGCTTAAAGCTGTAGCGGCGGCGCGGCTGTCCGCTGTTCAGGTCGATATTCGCCCGCCAGGCGGTAATACCCGGCTGCGGCTGGCTGCGCAGCTTGTGCATTTTCAACCCGGTCTCTTCGTTATCGATTTCGGCGCGGAGCGTCACGCGATCGGGCTGGTTTTCCCCCGCCAGCCAGAGCGTAATCACAAGGTTGTCTTTGTTTTGCTTAACAAATGGGGCAACCGGAAGGTGCCAGGCGTTTAACATCACGAATCCCCTCTGATGAAATTGTCGTCACCTTGCCACAGGGTGGTTAAGGATAGCTCACCATGATGGGATTTATTGGGGGAGGAGGACGGGGGAGGAGTTTTTTGGGGGGTAAAAGGGAGTGTAGGCCGGGTAAGCGCA
>NZ_ALNS01000045.1:0-49139 GCF_000286655.1 Enterobacter sp. SST3
CGTAGCCGCCACCCGGCATTGCTCAGGAACCCAATCTCAATGTCATCATCCCGTCCGGTGTTCCGTTCCCGCTGGCTGCCGTACCTGCTGGTCGCGCCTCAGCTGGTCATCACCGTTATCTTCTTTATCTGGCCTGCGGGCGAAGCGCTGTGGTACTCGGTACAAAGCGTCGATCCGTTTGGGCTCTCCAGCCAGTTTGTCGGGCTGGACAATTTTACCGCGCTGTTCCATGACAGCTACTACCTGGACGCCTTCTGGACGACGATCAGGTTCAGCGCGCTGGTCACCGTCAGCGGCCTTGTTGCCTCGCTGTTTTTCGCCGCGCTGGTGGATTACGTGGTGCGCGGCAGCCGCCTGTATCAGACCCTGATGCTGCTGCCGTACGCCGTGGCGCCCGCCGTCGCCGCCGTGCTGTGGATCTTCCTGTTTAACCCGGGGCGCGGGCTGATTACCCATTTCCTGGCAGAGTTCGGCTACGACTGGAACCACGCCCAGAACAGCGGCCAGGCCATGTTCCTGGTGGTGTTCGCCTCGGTGTGGAAGCAGATCAGCTACAACTTCCTGTTCTTCTTTGCCGCGCTGCAGTCCATCCCGCGTTCGCTGGTGGAGGCCGCCGCCATTGACGGCGCAGGGCCGATTCGTCGCTTCTTCAGGCTGTCGCTGCCGCTGATTGCCCCGGTGAGCTTCTTCCTGCTGGTGGTTAACCTCGTCTACGCCTTCTTCGACACCTTCCCGGTGATCGATGCGGCCACCGCAGGCGGTCCGGTGCAGGCGACCACCACGCTTATCTATAAGATCTACCGCGAAGGCTTCGCCGGGCTGGATCTCTCGGCCTCCGCCGCGCAGTCGGTGGTGCTGATGTTCCTCGTCATCATCCTCACGGTGGTGCAGTTCCGCTATGTTGAAAGTAAGGTGCGCTACCAATGATTGAGAACCGTCGCGGGCTGACGATTTTCAGCCACACCACGCTGATTCTGGGGATCATCGTCATCCTCTTCCCACTGTACGTGGCCTTTGTCGCCGCCACGCTGGACACCAAAGCGGTGTTCGATACGCCGATGACGCTGATCCCAGGCACGCATCTGTTCGAGAACATGAAGACCATCTGGACCCAGGGCGTGGGCGCCAACAGCGCGCCGTTCTGGCTGATGATGCTCAACAGCTTCATCATGGCGTTCGGCATTACGGTCGGCAAAATTACGGTGTCGATGCTCTCGGCCTTCGCCATCGTCTGGTTCCGCTTTCCGCTGCGCAACCTGTTTTTCTGGATGATTTTTATCACCCTGATGTTGCCGGTGGAGGTGCGTATCTTCCCGACGGTGGAAGTGATCGCCAACCTCAAGATGCTCGACAGCTACGCGGGCCTAACCCTGCCGCTGATGGCCTCGGCGACCGCCACCTTCCTGTTCCGCCAGTTCTTTATGACCCTGCCGGACGAGCTGATTGAAGCCGCGCGCATCGACGGCGCGTCGCCGATGCGCTTCTTCCGCGACATCGTGCTGCCGCTGTCGAAAACCAACCTTGCGGCGCTGTTTGTGATCACCTTTATCTACGGCTGGAACCAGTACCTGTGGCCGCTGCTGATTATTCAGGACGTCAACCTCGGCACCGCCGTGGCGGGCATCAAAGGCATGATTGCCACCGGCGAAGGCACCACCCTCTGGAACCAGGTGATGGCGGCGATGCTGCTCACCCTCATCCCACCCGTAGTCATTGTTTTAGCCATGCAGCGCGCGTTTGTCCGCGGCCTGGTCGATAGCGAGAAATAAGATGGCAGGTTTAAAACTTCAGGCAGTAACCAAAAGCTGGGACGGCAAAACCCAGGTGATTCAGCCGCTCACGCTCGACGTGGCGGACGGGGAGTTTATCGTGATGGTCGGCCCGTCCGGCTGTGGCAAATCCACCCTGCTGCGCATGGTGGCGGGGCTGGAGCGCGTAACGTCCGGGGATATCTGGATTGACCGCCAGCGCGTCACCGAGATGGAGCCGAAAGACAGGGGCATCGCGATGGTGTTCCAGAACTACGCCCTCTACCCGCACATGAGCGTGGAGGAGAACATGGCCTGGGGGCTGAAAATCCGCGGCATGGGCAAAGGCCATATTGAGGAGCGCGTGAAAGAAGCGGCGCGCATTCTGGAGCTGGACGGCCTGCTCAAGCGCCGCCCGCGCGAACTCTCCGGCGGCCAGCGCCAGCGCGTGGCGATGGGGCGCGCCATCGTGCGCGATCCGGCGGTATTCCTCTTCGATGAGCCGCTCTCTAACCTCGACGCCAAGCTGCGCGTGCAGATGCGTCTTGAGCTGCAGCAGCTGCACCGTCGTCTGAAAACCACGTCACTGTACGTTACCCACGATCAGGTTGAGGCCATGACCCTCGCCCAGCGCGTGATGGTGATGAACAAAGGCGTTGCCGAGCAGATTGGTACCCCCGTGGAAGTCTACGAGAAACCGGCTACCCGCTTTGTGGCGAGCTTTATCGGCAGCCCGGCGATGAACCTGCTCGAAGGGCGCATCAGCAGCACGGGCACGCACTTTGAGCTGGAAAGCGGGATGGCATTGCCGATCAACTGGTACTATCGTGGCTACGCCGGGCGTAAGATGACGCTCGGTATCCGCCCGGAACATATCGGTTTAACCTCTCAGGCGGAAGGCGGCGTGCCGCTGGTGATGGACACGCTGGAGATGTTGGGTGCAGATAACCTGGCGCACGGGCGCTGGGGCGAGCAAAAGATGGTGGTGCGTCTGGCGCATCAGGAGCGCCCGAAAGCGGGCAGCACGCTGTGGCTGCACCTGCCGGAAAATCATCTGCACCTTTTTGACGGTGAAACAGGACAACGAGTATGAGCAACTGGCCTTATCCCCACGTCGTCGCCCACCGCGGCGGCGGTAAGCTGGCGCCGGAGAACACCCTGGCGGCGATTGATGTTGGCGCGCGTTACGGCCACACCATGATCGAGTTCGACGCCAAGCTGTCGAAAGACGGCGAGATTTTCCTGCTGCATGACGATAACCTCGAACGCACCAGCAACGGCTGGGGCGTGGCGGGCGAGCTGCCGTGGCGCGATCTGCTGAAAGTCGACGCCGGAAGCTGGTACAGCGGCGAATTCAAAGGCGAACCGCTGCCGCTGCTGGCGGAAGTGGCCGATCGCTGTCGCCAGCACGGCATGATGGCCAATATCGAAATCAAACCGACCACCGGCACCGGGCCGCTGACCGGCAAAGTGATCGCCCTTGCCGCGCGCGAGCTGTGGGAAGGGATGACCGCGCCGCTGCTCTCCTCGTTTGAAATCGACGCGCTGGAGGCGGCACAGGCGGCCGCGCCGGAACTGCCGCGCGGGCTATTGCTGGACGAGTGGCGCGAGGACTGGCGCGAGCTGACGACGCGCTTAGCGTGTGTCTCTATTCATCTTAATCACAAGCTGCTGGATGAGGCGCGGGTGAAGATGCTGAAAGACGCGGGACTGCATATTCTGGTTTACACCGTCAACAAACCCCAGCGTGCGGCCGAACTGCTGCGCTGGGGCGTGGACAGCATCTGTACCGATGCGATTGACCTGATCGGCCCGGACTTTAGTTCTGCGGATTAAGCATACTGCCATTCGACTGCGGCGGCAGCATATGCTGCTGTCCGCTGCCTGACGAGGTCATCCCACCTAACATTCCGCCGTTTCTGTTCGGCAGCGGCTGCTCGCGCACCTGCCCCTGCTGCACGCGCTGGGTGTTGGCGTTCATCTGATTTTGCAGGCTTTGCTGCTGCATCTGGGTCTGCGTTCTCAGCTGCTGATTCAGCATCCCTTTTTGCTGCTGTTGCTGGCTCATCATCTCGGTCTGCATACGCTGCTGGCTCGGGATAACGTAACCCGGCTGGTTCGGGTTATTCATCGTATTGAGTGGCTGTGCGAGCGCGGCAAACGGGATCAGCGCCGTAAGAATCAATAAGCGTTTCATTGTCATTTCCTCCTTTTGAGGTCTCTCTTAAGTTTACCCTGATTTCACCATGACGATGATTTTTTAGGAGTTGTGAACCAGGCTTAAGCGGGGAATATGGATCCCTTCACCTGGAGAACAATAATGATGAAACCAACGTTTTTGCGCTGGGTCGCCCTCGCCGCGCTGATGGCAGGCGGTACATTTAGCGTGGCGGCCAACCCGCCCGCGGCGCCTCCGGTCTCTTACGGCGTGGAGGAAGATGTCTTTCATCCCGTGCGGGCAACCCACGGCATGGTGGCGTCGGTGGATGCGCTGGCGACCCGCGTGGGTGTTGATATTCTCAGGCAGGGCGGTAACGCGGTGGATGCGGCGGTCGCTGTCGGCTATGCGCTGGCGGTGACGCACCCGCAGGCGGGGAACCTGGGCGGCGGCGGCTTTATGATGCTGCGCACCAAAGACGGGAAAACCGCCGCCATCGACTTCCGTGAAATGGCGCCTTCTCAGGCGTCACGGGACATGTTCCTCGATGACCAGGGCAACCCGGACAGTAAAAAATCCCTGACCTCGCACCTGGCCTCCGGCACGCCGGGCACCGTTGCGGGCTTCTCGTTGGCGCTGGAAAAATACGGCACGATGCCGCTGAACAAGGTGGTTCAGCCTGCTATCAAGCTGGCGCGGGAGGGCTTTGTGGTGAATGACGCCCTGGCAGACGACCTCAAAACCTACGGCAGCGAAGTCATTCCGAATCACGAAAACAGTAAGGCGATCTTCTGGAAAGACGGTGAACCGCTGAAGAAGGGCGATAAGCTGGTGCAGAAGAACCTCGCCAAAAGCCTGGAGCTGATTGCGGAGCACGGTCCGGACGCTTTCTACAAAGGGGCGATTGCCGACCAGATTGCACAAGAGATGCAGAAGAACGGCGGGCTCATCACCAAAGCGGATCTGGCGGACTACAGGGCGGTGGAGCGCGAGCCGATTAGCGGCACCTACCGCGGGTACGAGGTCTTCTCCATGCCGCCGCCGTCTTCCGGGGGCATTCACATCGTGCAGATCCTCAACATTCTTGAAAACTTCGATATGCACAAGTTCGGCTTCGGCAGCGCGGATGCCATGCAGATAATGGCGGAAGCGGAAAAACGCGCCTACGCTGACCGCTCGGAATATCTCGGCGACCCGGACTTCGTGAAGGTGCCGTGGCAGGCGCTGACCAACAAGGCGTACGCCAAATCCATTGCCGATCAGATTGATATCAACAAGGCCAGGCCGTCGAGCGAGATCCGTCCCGGCAAGCTGGCGCCGTATGAAAGCAACCAGACCACCCACTTCTCGGTGGTGGATAAAGACGGTAACGCGGTGGCGGTGACCTATACGCTCAACACCACCTTCGGCACCGGGATTGTGGCGGGCAACAGCGGCATTCTGCTGAACAACGAGATGGATGACTTCTCCGCCAAGCCGGGCGTGCCGAACGTCTACGGGCTGGTCGGCGGCGATGCGAATGCGGTAGGGCCGAAGAAACGTCCGCTGTCGTCCATGTCGCCCACCATCGTGGTGAAAGAGGGCAAAACCTGGCTGGTAACCGGTAGCCCGGGCGGCAGCCGGATTATCACCACCGTATTACAGATGGTGGTAAACAGTATCGACTTTGGGATGAACGTCGCCGAAGCGACTAACGCCCCGCGTTTCCACCACCAGTGGCTGCCGGACGAGCTGCGCGTCGAGAAGGGCTTTAGCCCGGACACCATTAAACTGCTTGAGCAGCGTGGGCAGAAGGTGGCGGTGAAAGAGGCGATGGGCAGCACCCAGAGCATTATGGTGGGGCCGGACGGAGCGCTGTTTGGCGCATCAGATCCGCGTTCGGTGGATGATTTGACGGCGGGGTATTGATGTGTTGCCCGGTGGCGCTGCGCTTACCGGGCCTACAACTGCACGAACGTAGGCCGGGTAAGGCGAAGCCGCCACCCGGCAAATCATTACTTCATTCTCGCCATATAATACGCGTCCACATATTCGCCGTTGCGCAGGGCAAATTTCTTGCCGGTTCCTTCGATTTCAAAACCAAAATTTTTATAGAGGGCAACTGCCGAGGGGTTATCGGCAAAGACCGTCAGTTCGATACGTTCAATACGCAACCAGTTGTCACACAGGTTGATCATCTCGCTCATGAGCCTGCGGCCTACGCCGCGTCCCTGCATATCCGCAGCCACGCTGATGCCGAATGTGGCAACATGGCTGCGACGCGGGTTTTCCATTACGTCCAGTGCCATATGTCCAATAACGCGCTGGTCCAGACAGGCAACGAGATGGCGCCGGCCTGGTTTTGTCGCAACGCGTTCGTGCCACATTTCCATAGAAGGATGAGGGAGCTGTAGCGTGTCGTGATACACATCAGGATGCGACATGATGTCACGTAAAGCTTCTGCATCGCTGGGTTCGATGTGGCGTATCACTATCTCACTCATTCCTTGTTCCTCAGTCAGTTAAAAGGCCCTTCCAACATCAATGACTTTAAAATTTGAGTCAACCGCTATTTTTTGCAAAAAGTATTGGACAAGTGCGAATGAGAATGATTATTATTGCTCTGCATTCAGGAAGACCGCTACGGGAACCTGAAAGCACGACATTGCTCACATTGCTTCCAGTATTACTTTAGCCAGCTTTTAGCTGGCTTTTTTTTTGTTATGGTTAGACTCAGTAACCTTCCAAAAGGACTGAGCCATGACACTACACTGTGCATTTATTGGATTTGGCAAAAGCACCACCCGCTATCACCTGCCGTATGTCCTCAACCGTAAAGATACCTGGCATGTGGCCCATATCTACCGCCGCCGCGCGAAGCCGGAGGAGCAGTCTCCGCAGTACTCCCACATCCATTTCACCAGCGATCTCGATGAGGTGCTTAACGATCCGCAGGTCACGCTGGTGGTTGTCTGCACCCACGCCGACAGCCATTTTGACTATGCGAAACGCGCGCTGGAAGCGGGCAAAAACGTGCTGGTAGAAAAGCCGTTCACCCCGACCATCGCCGAAGCGAAAGCGCTGTTCGCGCTGGCGAAAAGTAAAGGGTTGACCGTCACGCCGTATCAGAACCGTCGCTTTGACAGCTGCTTCCTGACGGCAAAAAAAGCGATTGAAAGCGGCAAGCTCGGCGACATTGTGGAGATCGAAAGTCACTTCGATTACTACCGCCCGGTGGCGGAAACGCAACCCGGACTGCCGCAGGATGGTTCGTTCTACGGGCTGGGGGTGCACACCATGGACCAGATCATCTCCCTGTTTGGCCGCCCGGACCACGTGACGTATGACATTCGCAGCCTGCGCAATAAAGCCAACCCGGACGATACCTTCGAAGCCCAGCTGTTCTACGGCGACCTTAAAGCCATCGTCAAAACCAGCCACCTGGTGAAGATCGACTACCCGAAATTTATCGTTCACGGCACTAAAGGTTCGTTTATCAAATACGGTATCGACCAGCAGGAGACCAGCCTGAAGGCCAATATCATGCCGGGTGAACCAGGCTTTGCCGCGGACGATTCCGTGGGCGTGCTGGAGTATGTGAACGACGAGGGCGTGACGGTCAAAGAAACGTTGAAGCCGGAAACCGGCGACTATGGCCGCGTCTATGATGCGCTGTTTGAGACCCTCACAAACGGCACGGCGAATTACGTCAAGGAATCTGACGTTCTGACCAACCTCGAAATCCTTGAGCGGGCCTTCGAACAGGCTTCTCCTGCCACGGTAACCCTCGCAAAATAAGCAAAAACGGCTCCTCTGCACTTGTTCACAATTTTTGAACAGAGGAGTCAATTTTCACCCCCTATGATCCCAGGCCGTTTGCGTCCACACTTACTCCATCGAAACGAACTGAGGGTGAAAACAATGATCTACTTACGCAAAGCAAACGAACGTGGTCACGCGAATCATGGCTGGCTGGACTCATGGCATTCATTCTCGTTTGCCGACTACTACGACCCGAACTTCATGGGCTTCTCCGCACTGCGGGTGATTAACGACGACGTGATTGATGCAGGCCAGGGCTTCGGTACCCACCCGCACAAAGACATGGAAATCCTGACCTATGTGCTGGAAGGCGCGGTTGAGCACCAGGACAGCATGGGCAACAAAGAGCAGGTTCCGGCGGGCGAGTTCCAGATTATGAGCGCGGGTACCGGGGTGCGTCACTCCGAGTACAACCCAAGCAAAACGGAAAAACTGCACCTGTATCAAATCTGGATCATTCCAGAAGAGACCGGCATCACGCCGCGCTACGAGCAGCGCCGCTTCGACGCCAAACAGGGTAAACAGCTGGTGCTCTCCCCGGATGCGCGTGAAGGCTCCCTGAAAGTGCATCAGGATATGGAGCTGTACCGCTGGGCGCTGGCGAAAGATGAACAGTCCGTGCATCAGATTGCCGCTAACCGCCGCGTCTGGATCCAGGTGGTGAAAGGGGAGGTGTCCATCAACGGCACCAAAGCGACAACCGCCGATGGTCTGGCCATCTGGGATGAGCAGGCGATCTCCGTGCATGCCGACAGCGAAAGCGAAATTCTGCTGTTTGACCTGCCGCCGGTGTAATAAAACATAAATAAATCCCCATCCTTCCCTTTGACAGGGGAAGGATGGGCTTTGTCCGTGGTAAACTGAGCGAATCTCTCACTTCAAGATTTCTCAGGACGATGAAAAAGAAACGCCCCGTACTTCAGGATGTCGCCGATCGCGTCGGTGTGACCAAAATGACGGTCAGCCGTTTTTTACGTAACCCGGAACAGGTTTCCGTGGCGTTACGTGGCAAGATTGCCGCTGCCCTTGATGAACTGGGTTACATCCCCAACCGTGCACCCGATATTCTCTCGAATGCGACCAGCCGCGCGGTGGGCGTTCTGCTTCCTTCTTTGACCAACCAGGTTTTCGCCGAAGTATTACGTGGAATTGAAAGCGTCACCGATGCGTTTGGTTACCAGACCATGCTCGCCCACTACGGGTACAAGCCGGAACTCGAAGAGGAACGTCTTGAATCGATGCTTTCCTGGAACATTGACGGCCTGATTTTAACCGAACGTACCCACACTGCCCGCACGCTCAAAATGATTGAAGTGGCCGGTATTCCGGTCGTGGAGCTGATGGACAGCCAGTCGCCGTGCCTCGACATCGCCGTCGGCTTTGATAACTTCGAAGCGGCGCGCCAGATGACGGCGGCCATTATCGCCCGCGGGCATCGTCATATCGCCTATCTGGGTGCGCGTCTTGATGAACGTACTATCATCAAACAGAAGGGATACGAGCAGGCGATGCTCGACGCGAACTTAACCCCGTACAGCGTGATGGTGGAGCAGTCCTCTTCCTATACGTCGGGTATTGAGCTGATGCGTCAGGCGCGACGCGAGTATCCGCAACTGGACGGTATTTTCTGTACCAACGATGACCTTGCGGTCGGCGCAGCGTTTGAGTGCCAGCGTCTGGGGCTGAAGATCCCTGATGATATGGCGATCGCCGGTTTCCACGGCCATGACATCGGTCAGGTGATGGAGCCGCGTCTGGCGAGCGTCCTGACGCCGCGTGAACGTATGGGCCGCATTGGCGCAGAACGCCTGCTGGCGCGCATTCGTGGCGAGACGGTTACGCCGAAAATGTTAGATTTAGGTTTCACCTTGTCACCGGGTGGATCTATTTGAACTGACAAATTTGAAGTAGCTCACACTTATTCACTTCGCGCACGTTTGGATATTGCTTCTCTTTTGCCCCGGCAGGACAATGTTACCGATAACTGTTACCCGTAACAATTGACTGAGGGACACCCTTTGAGCACGACTAATCACGATCACCACGTCTACGTCCTGATGGGCGTTTCCGGTAGCGGGAAATCAGCCGTGGCCAGCGAAGTGGCGCATCAACTCCAGGCTGCGTTTCTTGATGGCGACTTCCTCCATCCGCGCAGCAACATCATGAAAATGGCCTCCGGCGAGCCGCTGAACGACGACGACCGTAAACCGTGGTTGCAGGCGCTGAACGACGCCGCGTTCGCGATGCAGCGCACCAATAAAGTCTCCCTGATCGTCTGCTCCGCGCTGAAAAAAACCTACCGCGATCTGCTGCGTGACGGCAATCCGAACCTCTCTTTCATCTACCTGAAAGGGGATTTCGAGGTGATTGAAAGCCGCCTGAAGGCGCGTAAAGGTCACTTCTTCAAAACCCAGATGCTGGTGACGCAGTTTGAAGCACTGCAGGAGCCGGGTGAAGACGAAAAAGACGTCTTAGTGGTTGATATCGATCAGTCACTGGAGGGTGTTGTTGCCAGCACCATCGAGGTCATTAATAAAAGGCAGTAAGTTTTGAGTACATTAACGCTAGTTTTGACAGCAGTAGGTTCGGTATTGCTGCTGTTGTTTTTAGTGATGAAGGCGCGCATGCACGCCTTTGTTGCTTTGATGGTGGTTTCTATTGGTGCTGGTCTCTTTTCCGGTATGCCGCTCGACAAGATCGCCGCGACAATGGAAAAAGGGATGGGCGGTACGCTGGGCTTCCTGGCGATTGTGGTAGCGCTGGGCGCGATGTTTGGCAAGATTTTGCACGAGACGGGCGCGGTCGACCAGATTGCCGTCAAGATGCTGAAATCCTTCGGCCACAGCCGCGCGCACTACGCGATTGGTCTGGCAGGGCTGATTTGCGCGCTGCCGCTGTTCTTCGAAGTGGCCGTTGTGCTGCTCATCAGCGTCGCGTTTTCTATGGCGCGCCATACCGGCACTAACCTCGTCAAGCTGGTCATTCCGCTGTTTGCGGGCGTGGCGGCAGCCGCAGCGTTTCTGCTGCCGGGGCCTGCGCCGATGCTGCTGGCGTCCCAGATGCACGCTGACTTTGGCTGGATGATCCTGATTGGCCTGTGCGCGGCAATCCCGGGGATGATTATTGCCGGTCCGCTGTGGGGCAACTTCATCAGCCGTTACGTTGAGCTGCACATTCCGGACGACATTACCGAGCCGCACCTGGGCGAGGGCAAAATGCCATCCTTTGGCTTCAGCCTGTCGCTGATCCTGCTGCCGCTGGTGCTGGTGGGCCTGAAAACCATCGCCGCGCGCTTTGTGCCGGTCGGTTCTACCGCCTACGAATGGTTTGAGTTCATTGGTCATCCGTTCACGGCGATCCTGGTGGCGTGCCTGGTGGCGATTTACGGTCTGGCGATGCGTCAGGGGATGCCAAAAGACCGGGTGATGGAGATCTGCGGTGCGGCGCTGCAGCCTGCGGGGATTATCCTGCTGGTTATCGGCGCAGGCGGCGTGTTCAAGCAGGTGCTGGTGGATTCCGGCGTGGGCCCGGCTCTGGGCGAAGCGCTGACCGGGATGGGCTTGCCGATTGCGGTCACCTGCTTTGTGCTGGCTGCGGCGGTGCGTATCATCCAGGGTTCCGCCACCGTGGCGTGTTTAACCGCCGTGGGTCTGGTGATGCCGGTGATTGAACAGCTGAACTACTCCGGTGCCCAGATGGCCGCGCTCTCTATCTGTATCGCGGGCGGTTCGATTGTGGTCTCTCACGTTAACGACGCCGGCTTCTGGCTGTTCGGTAAGTTTACCGGTGCCACCGAAGCGCAAACCCTGAAAACCTGGACGCTGATGGAAACTATCCTCGGCACGACGGGTGCAATTGTCGGGATGATTGCCTTTACGCTGCTCAGCTAAATGCACTGATTTAACAAGGCAAAAAAAGGCCCGGTAGCGTCAGCGCTTACCGGGCCTTTTTATTATCCAGGGCGTCAGGCCGGGCCATAACCCGGCATTGTGTTACTCGCCCTGCGTGGCGCTCTCAATCGTTAAGCGCACGTCCGAGGTAATCAGCTCTGCCAGCATCTGGTACACCTTCAACGTCTCTTCCGGCTCGGCATCACCCGTATCGCTGATGAAGCCTTCATCGCGCAGCGTCAGCACCAGAGAACTGAAGACCGCTTTGTCGAAGAATTCAGGGGCGTTAATGCCGTGCAGAACGGACAGGCGCTGGGCCAGCGTCCGGCTCTCTTTCTCCAGCGTACCGCGGTTGATGGACGGGTTCGCGCTCAGCAGCCAGAACGTGATGGCGTAGCGCTGCAGCGTTTCGCGCGCACCGGCCGCCAGCAGCTGCAGGGTGCGGGAGCGTGACGGATTGATGTGCAGCTCGTCGTTGTTCAGGGTAATCAGCCCCTGGCGACGCATCTCTTCCGTCATCTTATCCAGTTCTGTCGCCAGCTCATCCTTACTCCAGCGCAGGAACAGCTCCGCTTTCAGCATTGGATAGATGGTCTCAAGATGGCGCAATAGCTCCTGACGGGAGATATGACGATGCTGGGTAATAATGGCGGCCATGAGCGACGGCAGCATCAGCATATGCGTGATGTTGTTGCGGTAGTAGGTCATCAGAACGGCCTGCTCGCGCGGCAGAATGATGATGTCGCCGATCGTGTCCTTCTCCACTTCAAACTTGTTCATCTGCAACGCGTGATCGATAAGTTCACTGGCGGTTGCAGAAGGCACGGTCGAGTCAACCGAATACGGCACGTTACGCATCATGTCCAGATAGCAATCCAGCTGCTCCGTAAGCTGTTCACGGGTCAGGGAACGCTGACGTGAAGCCAGAAGTGCCGTACAGCAGAGGTTCATGGCGTTAGCCGCACCGGCGTTGTTAATGCGCACCATCAGCTCGGACGCGATGCCGTTAACCGTTGGCGTCAGCCAGGCAGGACGCACCGCTTCGATAGGATCGATGGACTCGCGCCATTCCGGCACATGATGGTTCAGGTAGGTCATCAGCGGCATCGGCTCGCCGAAGTTCACGTAGCCCTGACCGAGATTGCGCAGCTTGCTCAAGCCGCGCAGCATCTGCGGCAGGCTCTCTTTCTCTTTGGTCGCACCGCGCAGCTCTTTCGCGTACGTGCCCACTTCCATCACGTGCTCATAGCCGATGTAGATAGGCACCAGCGTGATCGGACGGGTACCGCCGCGCAGCATGGCCTGGATGGTCATCGACAGCGTGCCGGTCTTCGGATCGAGCAGACGACCGGTACGGGAACGCCCACCCTCCACGAAGTACTCCACGGAATAGCCGCGGCTGAACAGCTCGCCCAGATACTCGCGGAACACGGTGGAGTAGAGCTTGTTGCCCTTGAAGGTACGACGAATAAAGAACGCGCCCAGGCGGCGGAAAATCGGGCCCGCGGGCCAGAAGTTCAGGTTGATACCGGCTGCGATGTGCGGTGGCACCAGCCCCTGGTGATAGAGCACGTAGGAAAGGAGCAGGTAGTCCATGTGGCTGCGGTGGCAGGGGACATAGACAATCTCATGGCCATCGTGCGCCAGCTGACGTACACGCTCAGCGTTATGCACGTTGATGCCCTGATACAGGCGGTTCCATGTAAAGCCGAGAATACGATCGGACAGGCGAATCATCTCGTAAGAGAAGTTCGCTGCGATCTCTTCCATCAGCGCAATGGCGTTCTGCTGAGCTTTCTCATGCGAAATTTTCTTGCTGCGCGCTTCGTCTTCAACGGCGCGGGCGATCGCTTTGGAGGCCAGCAGCTTGTTGAACAGATCCTGACGCGCCGGGAGGCGTGGCCCTACGGCCGCCAGGCGCTGACGAGCGAAGTGCATACGCGCCACGCGCGCCAGTTTTTGCGCGATGATCTTGTCGGTGCCGTGCTCGTCCGCCATGCGACGCAGCGAAACGGAAGGGGAGAAACGCACAAAGCTGTCGCGTCCCAGCCAGGAGACCGCGAAGAACTTCTGGATGCCGTTAAGCATGCGCAGCGGCGGATTCTCTTCGCCTTTTTCACGACCCGGACGACGACCAAACATCACCGATACCGGCACCATCTGCACATCCAGCTCGGGGTTGCTGCGGTGCAGGTCGAGATAGTCATGGAACAGCTTGATGGACTCTTCTTTCGGCGTGTAATAGGTAAATACGCGCGGCCCGCCGTGGATGAAGACGTAGCGCGGCAGCAGCGTACCGTCAACTTCCAGCGGTTCAAGCGGGTCAGGTAAGTCATGCGCCAGACACTGGGCGCGAAGCGTCAGTAAGTCTGCCTTCGAGTTATAAGGCAAAACGTACATAATAGGGCGCGACGTATCGAGCCCCAGTTCCAGCGCGGGTTCTGCTGGGATAGACTTGCTTTTTACCAGGATGCTTAATGGTAAATTAAGTAATTTGTAGTAAATTCGTGGCCAGCCGGACATAAACGATGTAAAGCCTCTGGTTAATAATGCAATTGCGGCGCAAGGATAACAGAAAGCGCGCAAAATTTCTGTTGTTACCCGTCATACTTCAGGCTGTAGCGAAACGCGCTCCGCCTCATGTTAATGACGCTCTTTTTTAAAAAAGGTTCTTTTAATGGCCAATAATACCACTGGGTTAACGCGTATCATCAAAGCCGCCGGCTATTCATGGAAAGGTTTCCGTGCCGCATGGGTCAACGAAGCCGCTTTTCGCCAGGAGGGCGTCGCCGCAATCATCGCGGTGATCGTCGCCTGTTTCCTTGATGTTGATGCTATTACCCGCGTACTGCTTATCGGTTCCGTACTTCTGGTGATGATAGTGGAAATTCTTAATAGCGCTATTGAGGCCGTTGTTGATCGCATTGGTTCCGATTTCCATGAGCTTTCTGGCCGTGCAAAAGACATGGGCTCTGCTGCCGTGTTGCTGGCGATTATCACTGCCGTTATCACCTGGGTCACCCTGCTTTGGTCACATTTCCTATGAGCCTCGAGGAATAATTAAGTCCCTGGTTTTTTGTGCAGTTTTTGGTTCCAAAATCGCCTTTGACTGTATATACTCACAGCATAACTGTATATACACCCAGGGGGCGGAATGAAAGCGTTAACGACCAGGCAGCAAGAGGTGTTTGATCTCATTCGGGATCATATCGGCCAGACGGGTATGCCACCCACGCGTGCGGAAATCGCGCAGCGTCTGGGCTTCCGTTCTCCGAATGCTGCCGAGGAACACCTGAAAGCGCTGGCGCGTAAGGGTGTGATTGAGATTGTGTCAGGCGCGTCGCGTGGTATCCGCCTGCTGGTGGAAGAAGAGACGGGCATTCCGCTGATAGGCCGCGTTGCTGCAGGTGAGCCGCTGCTGGCACAACAGCATATTGAAGGTCACTACCAGGTCGATCCCGGCATGTTCAAACCGAGCGCTGATTTCCTGCTGCGCGTCAGCGGCATGTCGATGAAAGACATCGGCATTCTTGATGGCGATCTGCTTGCGGTGCATAAAACCCAGGACGTGCGAAACGGCCAGGTCGTGGTCGCACGCATTGATGACGAAGTGACCGTTAAGCGTCTGAAAAAGCAGGGTAACACTGTTCAGTTGCTGCCCGAAAACAGCGAGTTCACCCCGATTGTGGTCGACCTCCGCGAACAGAGCTTCTCTATTGAAGGTCTGGCGGTAGGCGTGATTCGCAACGGTGAATGGCTGTAATCTCTTCCTGACAGGCTATGGCACCGCTGTAGCCTGATTCATTCCCCACTCCCGGTATCTTTCATGTCACTGCTGACGGCATCCGATAAGGCATTGTGGCGTCTTGCTCTGCCGATGATTTTCTCCAATATTACCGTGCCCTTGCTGGGGCTGGTCGATACTGCCGTTATAGGCCATCTTGATTCACCGGTTTATCTTGGCGGCGTGGCGATTGGCGCGACGGCAACCAGCTTCCTGTTTATGCTGCTGCTCTTTTTGCGCATGAGTACCACCGGTCTTACCGCACAGGCTTATGGCGCGAAAGATCCGCTGCGTCTGGCGCGCGCACTGGTGCAGCCGCTAATCCTCGCGGTTGGCGCGGGTGCGTTAATCGTTGTATTGCGGGCCCCCCTGATCGATCTTGCGCTTCATATCGTCGGTGGCAGCGAAGCGGTACTGGCGCAGGCGCGACGGTTCCTGGAAATCCGCTGGCTCAGCGCACCTGCCTCGCTGGCAAACCTGGTTCTGCTGGGGTGGCTACTGGGCGTGCAGTACGCCCGCGCGCCCGTGATTTTGCTGGTGGTGGGTAATCTGCTCAACATTGTTCTGGACGTCTGGCTGGTCATGGGTCTGCATATGAACGTGCAGGGCGCGGCGCTGGCGACGGCGATTGCCGAATACGGGACCTTTATCATTGGCTTGTGGATGGTCCGGCGTGTGCTGGCCATGCGCGGGATCTCCCTGGCGCTGCTCAAAACCGCATGGCGCGGCAATATCCGTAAGCTGCTGGCGCTCAACCGTGACATCATGCTGCGCTCGCTTCTTCTTCAGCTCTGCTTCGGCGCGCTGACGGTTTTCGGGGCTCGACTGGGGCCGGAAATCGTTGCGGTGAATGCGGTATTGATGACGCTTCTGACCTTTACCGCCTATGCGCTGGACGGATTTGCCTACGCGGTTGAAGCGCATTCCGGGCAGGCGTACGGCGCGCGCGAAAGCGGGCAGCTTCGGGAGGTGTGGCGGGCTGCCTGCCGTCAGTCGGGGCTGGTGGCGCTGGCCTTTGGTCTGGTTTACGCCTGCTTCGGTGAGCAAATCGTTGCATTGCTTACCTCTCTCCCTGCGCTGCGCGAGCTGGCGAGCCACTATCTCATCTGGCAAGTCGTCTTACCGGTGGTTGGCGTCTGGTGTTATCTGCTGGACGGCATGTTTATTGGGGCGACGCGCGGAGCCGAAATGCGCAACAGTATGGCTGTCGCGGCGGCCGGATTTGGCCTGACGCTCCTGACGCTCCCCTGGCTGGGGAATCATGGTTTATGGCTGGCCCTGGCCGTCTTCCTCTCGTTGCGCGGATTATCGCTGGCGTTTATCTGGCACCGACACTGGCAAAACAATACCTGGTTTCCCTCGCGCTCCGATATATCGTGACGGTTAAAGATTCCGAATATGAAATTAACCACGGAATCCTTAACTACAATAATTATCACGTCCAGCAGAAAAGAACGTAACGGACGTTACGACCCGACGCTTAACGAAGAGGACACGATGATGAATAAAGACGAAATCGGCGGCAACTGGAAGCAGTTCAAAGGTAAAGCGAAAGAACAGTGGGGTAAGCTGACGGATGACGACATGACCGTCATCGAAGGTAAACGCGATCAGCTTGTCGGTAAAATCCAGGAGCGTTACGGCTACGCAAAAGACCAGGCGGAAAAAGAAGTGGGCGACTGGGAAAAACGCAACGACTACCGCTGGTAACCGGGCTACACCCGAAAGTACAAGGAAGTACACCCTGAGGGCGGCCATGAGCCGCCTTTTCTTTTGCCGCTAACGCGGCTTTTTCTTCACCAGGATAGAGTGGTCGTGCTGACACGCGTCCTGATGGCGACAGGCTTCCACCTCCACGCACGCGGAACAGAGCCCGTGCGCTTCAATCACGTTATGACGCAGGGCAAAGCCCATTTTCGCTGCCAGCGTATGCATAATATCTTCCACGCCTTCCGCAGCCTCTTCTTTCACCACGCCGCAGCGGTCACAGATAAACATCGCCGATGTGTGGGTGGGCTGATCGAACAGATGGCATAGCACATAGCTGTTGGTGGATTCCACCTTGTGCACGAACCCTTGTTCAAGCAGGAAATCCAGCGCGCGATAGACCGTCGGCGGCTTTGCCTGCGGCTCGCTTTCGCGCAGCAGATCCAGCAGATCGTAGGCGCTGATGGCACCCTGCTGCAGGCTCATCAGACGTAATACTTCAAGGCGCTGCGGAGTCAGGCGCACATTGCGTTGCGCACACAGCTTTTCGGCCTGCGCTAACAGCTCTTTTGTGGACTTATCCATGTAGCACCCCGGATGTTATAGGACGGAAAACCTTCACTTTATCATGTTCTGCTAAAAACACCGAGATCCGCCAGTCTGTGCTATACCTGACCCATCGAAAACCGGGAGAACCAGAATGAAAAGACCTGACTGCATTCGACACTGGCGCGACGTGGAAGGCGCGGATGACTCGACCTACCCCGACAGCGATGAGCTGTTTTCCATTGGTGCTCCGCTGGCTCGCAAGCTTGGGCTCGGGCGTATTGGCATCCATCATGAGCGCCTGCCGCCTGGGCGCAGAACGTCCTATCCGCATGCGGAGAGCGACGAAGAAGAGTTTGTTTACGTGCTCGAAGGCTACCCTGAAGCCTGGATTAACGGCTACTTGTGGAAACTGGAGCCTGGCGACAGCGTAGGCTTTCCCGCCGGAACCGGCATCTGTCATACCTTTATCAACAACACGGACGATGAGGTTCGGCTCCTGGTCGTTGGCGAGGCCAACAAGAAGCACAACCGCATCTACTACCCGCTCAACCCCGTGTATGCCGCCACGCGGGAAGATCGCTGGGTAGATCATCCCCCGCAGTTTTTTGGGCCGCATGATGGAAAACCTGGGAAAAAATAATTTCCTCTTCTATAAATATTGAGGGCCGTCACAAAATATAACAGGCCGTAAGGGAGTTTTACTTAGGGAAAGAAATAGCGGGTCTTTTACTACTTATTCACAGCAATAGTTCGTTCCTGTTTGGGTGATAACAGACAGGGGTTATTTCATAACAGACTATAACGGGCATACTGTGAAAAAAAATTTTAAATTTTCGGTGGTTAGCATTGCTGTCTCCTTGTTTATGGCAAATCAGGCGGGAGCAGCCAATACCTGGACAGAATCACGCAGCGACGCAATGGGTGGCACCGGCGTGGCTTCGGGAAGCTATGGTAGTGGGGCGTTAATCAACCCCGCGCTGCTGGCAAAGGCAAAACCGGACGATGATGTGACGGTCATATTGCCTTCGGTTGGCGCGCAAATCACGGATGAAGACAATCTTCAGGACGAGATTGATAACATCAACGACAAAATTAATCACTACAAGGATGTGGTTGATAATCTCACGCCACGAGAAATTATCACCAATCCATTAGGTTCCATTAATCAATTCCAGGGCGCGGCCAAAGATCTGGCCGATGAGTTGGACTATCTCAAAGGCAAAACCGCACGCGCAACGGCAGGGGCAGGGCTTGCGGTGAGTATCCCTAACGATGTCCTTTCGGTAGCCTTCATGGCGAAAGGCTATGCCCATGGCCGGGTGAGCTCGTCTATCGATCAGCAAGATATTGATTACCTTCGCCGTATTCAACGAAGCAATGTCGTGGCTGCCGGTGTCGCGCTGGACGCTGCGCTGAATGGTACGGATCAGATCACCAAAAACCTCAACTCAACGGCATCCGGCCGGGCGGCGATAGTCTCCGATTACGGTGTTGCTGTTGCCCGTCAGTTCGATCTGGGTGGCGTCCCGGTTTCCGTGGGGGTTACGCCAAAACTGCAAAAAACCTGGGTCTATAACTACACCACGTCAATCTACGATTACGACAGTAACAAATGGAACGACAGCCGCTACCGCACTGACGATACGGGCTTCAACGTGGATGCCGGTATTGCGGCCGATTTCGGCGAACACTGGACCGTGGGCGTGAGCGGACAAAACCTGATGTCGCGTGATATCGACACCAAAGACATCCGTATCCGCAACGGCCGTACGGGAGAAGTGGTGAGCTATAAAGACACCTACCAGATCCGTCCGCTGGTGACCGCCGGTGCTGCCTGGCACAACGACCTGGTGACGCTGACCGCCGATGGCGATCTGACCGAAACCAAAGGCTTCAAGAGCGAAGATACGTCGCAGTACGTGGGTGTCGGTGCCGAGGTGACGCCGCTGAGCTGGCTGGCGGTGCGTGCGGGTTATCGTGCCGACGTGAAGGGTAACGACAGCAATGTCTTTACCGGCGGTGTCGGTTTCGCGCCGTTTAGCACCGTGCATGTTGACCTGATGGGCCTGTACGGTGAAGACGAAACCTGGGGCGCAGGGGCTCAGCTGAGCATGACGTTCTAAAGTCCACCGGAGGCGCTGCGCCTCCGGCTTTTCTTTGTGCTATAGTAGCGCCCCTTTTCCACCAGATGCTTAAAACTTCGCCATGTCGTCAGAATTACAGACCGCTTTCCCTGCACACCGTTTTTCCATTGCGCCAATGCTCGACTGGACGGACAGACACTGCCGCTATTTCCTGCGCCAGCTCTCCCGCCATACGCTGCTGTACACCGAAATGGTGACCACAGGCGCAATCATTCACGGCAAGGGCGACTATCTGGCCTATAGCGAAGAAGAGCATCCGGTTGCCCTGCAGCTGGGCGGCAGCGATCCGGCCGCCCTGGCGCAGTGCGCGAAGCTGGCTGAAGCGCGCGGCTACGACGAGATCAACCTCAACGTTGGCTGCCCGTCCGATCGCGTGCAAAACGGCATGTTCGGCGCCTGCCTGATGGGGAACGCGCAGCTGGTGGCGGACTGTATCAAGGCGATGCGCGACGTCGTTTCCATTCCGGTGACGGTCAAAACCCGTATCGGGATTGACGACCAGGACAGCTACGAATTCCTGTGCGATTTCATCAATACGGTCTCCGGCAAGGGCGAATGCGAGATGTTCATCATCCATGCGCGAAAAGCCTGGCTCTCTGGCCTGAGCCCGAAAGAGAACCGTGAGATCCCGCCGCTGGACTACCCGCGCGTGTATCAGCTGAAGCGTGACTTCCCGCACCTGACGATGTCCATTAACGGCGGCATCAAGTCGCTGGAAGAGGCCAAAGCGCATCTTGAACATATGGATGGGGTGATGGTCGGGCGCGAGGCGTATCAGAACCCGGGCATTCTGGCGACGGTCGATCGCGAAATCTTTGGCATCGAAGGTGCAGACACCGATCCGGTTGCCGTCGTGCGGGCGATGTATCCTTACATTGAGCGCGAGCTGAGCAACGGTACGTATCTCGGCCATATCACTCGCCATATGCTTGGGCTGTTCCAGGGCATTCCGGGCGCGCGTCAGTGGCGTCGCTACCTGAGCGAAAACGCGCATAAAGCCGGGGCCGATATTGAGGTGCTGGAACATGCGTTGCGCCTGGTGGCGGACAAGCGATAACTTTCGCTAAAAGTTCGTCAAATTCACCACGCCCTGCGAATTCTCGCGGGGCGTTTTGCTTTAAGAACAACACGTTATGTCTGGCATGATTCTTGTAATGTTTGCTGCATCATTCGGGAACTCGTGGGAGAGCACCATGCTGGAACTACTTTTTGTGATTGGCTTTTTTGTCATGCTGTTAGCAACGGGCATTTCGCTGCTTGGCATTCTGGCGGCTATCGTGGTGGCGACGGTCGTCATGTTTATTGGCGGATTGTTTGCCCTGACGATCAAACTGCTGCCGTGGTTACTGCTGGCCGTGGCGGTGGTATGGGTGATACGGGCGATTAAATCGCCAAAAGTGCCCAGTTATCAGCGCAATAACCGCTTCCGTTACTAAGGTATTGAGGGGTTCGTCACAGAGTTGTAACTTTTCCGGCAGCCTGGCTTAGAACAGAATAGGATTTACTTATCGAATCTGTCACTATGACTGCCGTTAAAGAATTCATCGCGCTGTACCCTACATACAGCCGAACTAAAAAAAGAAAGGGCTTCCCACGGGAAGCCCAATTTCTTTTTGGGGCTCAGGGAATCAATAAACTCGACCCCTGCGTTGCCCGGCTCTCCAGCACCTCATGCGCACGCTGCGCATCGGCTAGCGGGTATTTCTGCGCTTCTGCCACATCCACCTTAATGACGCCGCTGGCGATCAGCGAGAACAGCTCGTTGCTGGCTTCCTCAAGTTCTTCCCGGTTGGTGATGTAGCCTTGCAGGGAAGGGCGCGTGACGTACAGCGAGCCTTTCTGGTTAAGGATGCCCAGATTCACGCCGGTGACTGCGCCTGACGCATTCCCGAAGCTCACCATCAGCCCACGACGCTGCAGGCAGTCCAGCGACGCTTCCCAGGTGTCTTTCCCTACCGAGTCATACACCACGCGCACCTTTTTGCCGCTGGTGATCTCCTTCAGCCGTTCGACAATGCTCTCTTCACGGTAGTTAATCACCTGCCAGGCGCCCGCCTGCAGCGCGCGCTGGGCTTTTTGGGCATTGCCCACGGTGCCGATCAGTTTTGCGCCCAGCGCTTTTGCCCACTGACAGGCGATGAGCCCGACGCCACCCGCCGCGGCATGAAACAGGAACTGCTCGTCGGGTTTAATTTCATAGGTTTTGCGCAGCAGGTAGTAAACGGTTAACCCTTTCAGAAAGGAGGCCGCCGCCTGCTCAAAGGAGATGGCGTTGGGCAGCAGGGCGGCTTTATCCGCCGGGACGTTGTGGACGGAGCTGTAAGCGCCCAGCGGAGATTGCGCGTACACCACGCGGTCGCCTTCTTTAATATGCTTAACCGCGCTGCCCACTTTGACGACGACGCCGGCCGCCTCGGTGCCCAGTCCACTCGGCATCGATGGAGGCGGGTAGAGCCCGCCGCGAATATAGGTGTCGATGTAGTTTATGCCGATGGCTTTGTTTTCAACCTGCACTTCGTTTTCGCCAGGCGCGGTGGGGGTGAACTCCACCGCGTTGAGTACGTCAGGGCCACCATGCTTATGAAATTCAATACGTGTTGCCATGCTTCCTCCAGAATGTGGTAATCTTTCGACCCACTCTTTATCTCGGTAACTCCATTCACTATGGCAGGAAACAAACCCTTCAACAAACAGACTGAACCTCGCGAGCGTGATTTCCAGGTCGCAGGGTTAAAAGTCCCGCCGCACTCGATTGAAGCGGAACAGTCGGTGTTGGGCGGTTTAATGCTGGATAACGAGCGCTGGGACGACGTCGCCGAGCGCGTGGTGTCTGAGGATTTCTACACCCGTCCGCACCGTCATATCTTTACCGAAATGGCGCGCCTGCAGGAGTCGGGTAGCCCGATTGACCTGATCACGCTCGCGGAGTCGCTGGAGCGTCAGGGACAGCTGGACAGCGTTGGCGGGTTTGCCTATCTGGCAGAACTGTCAAAAAACACGCCAAGTGCGGCGAACATCAGCGCTTATGCTGACATCGTGCGTGAACGCGCCGTTGTCCGCGAGATGATCTCGGTGGCGAATGAGATCGCCGAAGCGGGTTTTGATCCGCAGGGTCGCACCAGTGAAGACCTGCTCGACCTTGCCGAGTCCCGCGTCTTCAAAATCGCCGAAAGCCGCGCCAACAAAGACGAAGGCCCCAAAAACATCGCCGACGTCCTCGACGCCACCGTTGCCCGTATCGAACAGCTGTTCCAGCAGCCGCACGACGGTGTGACCGGGGTGAACACCGGTTATGACGATCTCAACAAAAAAACCGCCGGTCTGCAGCCGTCGGATTTGATTATCGTCGCCGCGCGTCCGTCGATGGGTAAAACGACATTTGCGATGAACCTCGTCGAAAATGCGGCGATGTTGCAGGATAAGCCGGTACTGATTTTCAGCCTTGAGATGCCCTCCGAGCAGATCATGATGCGTTCTCTGGCATCGCTGTCGCGCGTGGACCAGACCCGCATCCGTACCGGTCAGCTCGACGATGAGGACTGGGCGCGCATCTCCGGCACCATGGGCATTCTGCTGGAAAAACGTAACATCTATATTGATGACTCTTCCGGCCTGACGCCGACGGAAGTCCGTTCCCGCGCGCGTCGTATCGCCCGCGAACACGGCGGTATCGGCCTTATCATGATCGACTACCTTCAGCTGATGCGCGTCCCGTCGCTCTCCGACAACCGTACGCTGGAGATCGCCGAAATTTCCCGCTCGCTCAAGGCGTTAGCCAAAGAACTGCACGTGCCGGTGGTGGCGCTGTCGCAGCTTAACCGCTCTCTGGAACAACGTGCCGACAAGCGCCCGGTCAACTCCGACCTGCGTGAATCCGGCTCCATCGAGCAGGATGCCGACTTAATCATGTTTATCTACCGTGATGAGGTTTATCACGAGAACAGCGACCTGAAAGGGATCGCCGAAATTATTATTGGTAAACAACGTAACGGCCCGATCGGGACGGTGCGTCTGACCTTTAACGGCCAGTGGTCGCGTTTCGACAACTATGCCGGTCCTCAATATGATGATGAGTAATTTCTAAGGAATTCAAATGCAAGCGGCAACTGTTGTCATTAACCGCCGCGCTCTGCGACACAACCTGCAACGTCTGCGTGAACTGGCACCCGCCAGCAAGCTCGTTGCAGTCGTGAAAGCGAACGCTTACGGACACGGTCTTCTTGAGACCGCGCGAACGCTCCCCGATGCCGACGCCTTTGGCGTCGCCCGTCTTGAAGAAGCCCTCCGCCTGCGCGCGGGGGGGATTACCCAGCCGATTCTGCTCCTCGAAGGCTTTTTCGAAGCCGCCGATCTGCCAACTATCGCGGATCAGCATCTGCACACGGCGGTACACAACGAAGAACAGCTGGCCGCGCTGGAAACCGCTGAGCTGAGCGAGCCGGTGACCGTGTGGATGAAGCTTGATACGGGCATGCACCGTCTGGGCGTGCGTCCGGAAAGCGCCGAAGCGTTTTATCAGCGTTTATGCCGGTGCAAAAACGTGCGCCAGCCGGTGAATATTGTCAGCCACTTCGCCCGTGCCGATGAGCCCGAGTGCGGTGCGACCGAGCGACAGCTGGATATCTTTAATACCTTCTGCGAAGGCAAGCCGGGGATGCGCTCGATCGCCGCATCCGGCGGTATTCTGCTGTGGCCGCAGTCGCATTTCGACTGGGCGCGACCGGGCATCATTCTTTACGGCGTGTCGCCGCTGGAGAATAAACCCTGGGGGCCGGACATGGGTTTCCAGCCGGTGATGTCTCTGGTGTCTACTCTGATTGCCGTGCGAGAACACAAAGCCGGTGAACCGGTGGGCTATGGTGGCACCTGGACCAGCGAGCGCGACACGCGTCTCGGCGTGGTGGCGATGGGCTACGGCGACGGCTATCCGCGCGCAGCACCAACGGGTACGCCGGTGCTGGTCAACGGTCGCGAGGTGAAGATCGTTGGCCGCGTGGCGATGGACATGATTTGCGTCGATCTGGGGCCAGAAGCGCAGGATAAACCCGGCGACGATGTGGTGATGTGGGGGGAAGGTTTACCCGTTGAACGTATTGCTGAAATCACTAAAGTGAGTGCTTACGAACTTATCACCCGCCTGACGTCTCGGGTGGCGATGAAGTACATCGACTAACATTTCATTCCAGGGAAGGATAATGTCCCTTTCAGAAATCGCTGCGTGTCTGGCCTATGCTCTCTCAGTCTGGCTGGCCGCCAGAAATAATATCCATACGTGGTGGATAGGCATCATCGGTAGCGGGCTTTATGCCTGGGTCTTCTATTCTGTGCAGCTTTATGCTGACGTTACCCTTCAGTTCTTTTTCATCATAACGAGCATAACCGGCTGGCTGCATTGGCTTAAAGGCAATCATGGAGAGGTCTTGTCTGTCCGTCGTACCAGACCGGGACATTTTTTTATGCTTTTAGCCTGCGCCGTAAGCGTAGCAGCGGCGTACGGGTGGATATTGCATCTCTATACCAACGCATGGGCCCCCTGGCTGGACTCCATCATTTTGACATTCAGTATTCTTGCTCAGTTTATGTTGATGGGACGGCGTCTGGAAAACTGGTACATCTGGCTTGCCGTTAACACGCTGGCAGTACCGCTGTACGCGACGAGAGAACTGTATCTGACCGCCGGTTTATATCTGGTGTTTTGGTTTAATGCGTGGCACGGACTGTATCAGTGGCGCAAGGAGATCCGTGCGCAATGACGCTGTATGCCAACGGCCTGGTGGTAGGCAAATTCGCACCATTACATGCAGGCCATGAAGCGCTTATCAATACGGCACTTGAGCAGTGCGAGACGGTCTGTATCATCAGCTATTCGTCGCCGGAAATACGCGGTTACGAACCTGAAAAGCGGCTTAACTGGTTAACAACGCGCTTTCCGCAATGTCGCCACCTCGTGCTTTCGCCGCATGTGTTGGCTGCATATGGCCTTGCGCCACCGCCACCGAATGACGCTGATGACGATCTTCACCGGCATTATGTTGCAACGCTGTGTGAGGACATTTTGCACTGTCAGCCAGAGGCGGTATTTACTGCCGAAGACTATGGAGACGGGTTTGCCGCTGTCCTGAGCCAGCGTTTCGGACGACCGGTTGCGCACGTGCGTCTCCAGCGCCAACGGGGACCAGAGGCCCCTTCGGGAACGCTCATCCGTTCTGATGTTCATCGTTATCGTAAGATGATGTCCCCAGAGGTGTACCGCAGCTTTGTTTTTCGTATCTGCTTATTAGGTGGAGAATCGACGGGCAAAAGCACGCTAGCAAAGGCTCTGGCGCAGACGCTAAACGTTCCGTACGTTGCAGAGTATGGCCGTGAACACTGGGAAGCGAAGAACGGTATCCTGGATCGGGAGGATTTGCTGCATATTGCCCGCGAGCAAGTACGTCGGGAAGCATTAGCCTGCACGGCGCCTTATCTGGTCTGTGATACCTCACCTTTAACGACCCTGTTTTACGCACTCGATCAGTTTGGCAGCGCGCCGCAGGCGTTAAAGGAGTTAGCTGAACGAGACTATGCACTGGTCGTACTTTGCGGAGATGAATTTCCGTTTGTGCAGGATGGCACCCGGCAGGGCGAGGCGTTTCGCCATCGACAGCAAGTATGGTATGAAGCAGAGCTGTCGGCACGAAATATTCCTTTTCTGCGCGTGCGGGGCTCACTGCCTGAGCGAATCGATCACATTTGCCGATATATCCAGGGACCGATCTGATATCGCTCTCGACCTTCATCTGCTTCCGGTTTATTGTTGAAATCCCTGCCTCATCGAATTCCGGAGAACCATCGCGTGTTTCAGAAAGTTGACGCCTATGCCGGCGACCCTATCCTCTCCTTAATGGAGCGTTTCAAAGAAGATCCTCGCAGCGACAAAGTGAACCTCAGCATCGGTCTGTATTACAACGAGGATGGCATTATTCCTCAATTAAAAGCCGTTGCCGAAGCCGAAGCGCGTCTGAACGCGGTTCCACACGGCGCGTCTCTTTATCTGCCGATGGAAGGGCTAAACGCTTATCGCAACACCATTGCACCGCTGCTGTTCGGCGCCGATCACGCAGTGCTCGCGCAAAAACGCGTGGCGACTATCCAGACGCTGGGCGGCTCGGGTGCGCTGAAAGTCGGTGCAGACTTCCTGAAAAAATATTTCCCGGATTCAGGCGTGTGGGTCAGCGACCCGACGTGGGAAAACCACGTTGCGATCTTCGAGGGCGCGGGCTTTAAGGTGGCGACCTATCCGTGGTTCGACAGCGAAACGAACGGCGTGCGCGTTGACGCGCTGCTGGAAAAGCTGAACACGCTGCCAGCGCGCAGTATTGTGCTGCTGCACCCATGCTGCCATAACCCAACCGGGGCGGATCTCACCAATGCCCAGTGGGATGCGGTGATCGAGGTGCTGAAGACCCGCGACCTGATCCCGTTCCTCGACATTGCCTACCAGGGCTTTGGCGCGGGTATGGAAGAAGACGCCTATGCCATCCGTGCCGCTGCCAGCGCCGGGCTGCCTGTACTGGTGAGTAACTCCTTCTCTAAGATCTTCTCCCTGTACGGTGAACGCGTTGGTGGCCTGTCCGTGGTGTGTGAAGACGCCGAAGCGGCGGGCCGCGTGCTGGGCCAGCTGAAAGCGACGGTGCGCCGTATCTACTCCAGCCCGCCAAACTTTGGTGCTCAGGTGGTGGCGACGGTTCTCGGTGACGAAACGCTGAAAGCATCCTGGCTTGCCGAAGTGGAAGCGATGCGTAAGCGCATCCTGTCGATGCGTCAGGCGCTGGTTAACGTCCTGAAAGAGGCTGTGCCAGGGCATAACTTTGATTATCTGCTCAAGCAGCGCGGGATGTTCAGCTATACCGGACTGAGCGCGGCGCAGGTCGATCGCCTGCGCGAAGAGTTCGGTGTCTACCTGATCGCCAGCGGCCGTATGTGCGTGGCGGGCCTGAATGCCAGCAACGTTCACCGCGTGGCGCAGGCGTTTGCAGCTGTGATGTAAGTACTCACTACTTTTTATCTCCCTCTCCCTGTGGGAGAGGGCTGGGGTGAGGGCATCAGGCCGCAGAAAATCTTGCCCGGTGGCGGCTGCGCCTTACCGGGCCTACATCACTCATCCACACTTTGTGATCGTCTTCTTTTTATTCCGCTTCATAAGCAAAAACTCCTTCCCTTCACCTCCCGCTGGGGTTAAGGTCGGATAGTTTTTTGACCATTCACTCAAAATAAAACGATAACAAGCTGAATATTCAGGGGAAAACATGCGCAAGATCACACTGGCGCTCAGCGCCGCCTGCTTATTGTTCTCACTTAATAGCGCCGTCGTCGCACGTGCCTCGGCACCGACGCCGCTTTACACCGGCACCACCGCCGCCATGCTTGCCGAACAGGCGCCCATTCACTGGGTCTCCGTGGCCCAAATCGAAAACAGCCTGATGGGACGCGCGCCAATGGCCGTGGGCTTCGACATTGACGATACCGTGCTGTTCTCAAGCCCTGGCTTCTGGCGCGGCAAAAAAATGTATTCACCGGACAGCGAAGCGTATCTAAAGAATCCGGAGTTCTGGGAAAAAATGAATAACGGCTGGGACGAGTACAGCATCCCGAAAGAGGTCGCCCGGGCGCTTATTGCTATGCACGTTAAGCGCGGTGACAGCATTTACTTCGTTACCGGCCGTAGCCAGACCAAAACGGAAACCGTCTCCAGAACACTGCAGGACGATTTCCAGATCCCGGTTGCCAATATGAATCCGGTCATTTTTGCGGGTGACAAAGAGGGGCAAAACACCAAAATCCAGTGGCTGGAAAAGAAAAACATCAAAGTGTTTTATGGCGATTCGGATAATGACATTACCGCCGCGCAGGATGCAGGTGCCAGAGGGATCAGGGTGTTACGCGCGTCTAACTCGACCTATCGACCGCTGCCGATGGCCGGAAAGTTTGGTGAAGAGGTGATCGTCAACTCGGAGTATTAAGCCGCTAGCAGCGAGTTTGACTCTTTTTTAATCAAATCTCGCTGCTGCGGGTTTTACCTTTCGCCTTCTTGCTGCACACTTAGAAAGATTCATCTTTCATTACGGAGCAGCAGATGTGGTACCAACAGACCCTGACCTTAAGCGCTAAACCACGCGGTTTTCACCTGGTGACGGATGAAGTCATCGGGCAGCTCCGCGACCTGTCGCGGGTCAAAACGGGTTTGCTGCATCTGCTGCTTCAGCACACGTCAGCCTCTCTCACGCTGAATGAAAATTGCGATCCCACCGTCCGGTCTGACATGGAGCGTCATTTTCTGAAGAGCGTCCCGGACAACGCGCCCTACGAGCATGACTATGAGGGGGCGGACGATATGCCTTCGCATATCAAATCTTCCCTGCTGGGTGTATCGCTGATGCTGCCGGTCCACAACGGACGGCTGCTGTTGGGCACGTGGCAGGGGATCTGGCTGGGAGAGCATCGCATTCACGGTGGTTCGCGTAAAATTATCGCCACGCTACAAGGGGAATAAAGATGACAATTTCGGAGATACTTCAGTACTGCATGAGCAAGCCCGGCGCGGAGCAGAGCGTCCATAGCGACTGGAAAGCCACGCAGGTTAAGGTGGGGGATGTGCTGTTTGCGATGGTGAAAGAGGTGGAGGGCCGTCCGGCGGCGTCGCTGAAAACCAGCCCTGAACTGGCGGATTTACTGCGTCAGCAGCATGATGACGTGAGGCCGAGCCAGCACCTCAATAAGGCGCACTGGAGCACCGTCTATCTGGATGGATCGATTCCAGGCTCGCAAATTTACTACCTGGTGGACGCGTCCTATCAGCAGGCGGTTGAGCTGCTGCCGGAAACGACCCGACAGCAACTCTCCGTGTGACAATTACAGCAACGGTTTAAGGAAGCGCGCGGTGTGCGAGGCTTCGCACTCTGCAACGGTCTCTGGCGTACCGGAGACGAGGATTTCACCGCCGCCGCTGCCGCCTTCCGGGCCAAGATCGACAATCCAGTCCGCGGTTTTAATCACGTCCAGGTTATGTTCGATGACCACGATGGTGTTGCCCTGATCGCGCAGCTGATGCAGCACGTCCAGCAGCTGCTGGATGTCGGCAAAGTGCAGACCGGTGGTCGGCTCATCCAGGATATACAGCGTCTGGCCGGTACCGCGTTTTGACAGCTCGCGCGCCAGCTTCACGCGCTGCGCTTCACCGCCGGACAGCGTTGTGGCGGACTGCCCCAGACGAATATAGGTCAGGCCGACGTCCATCAGCGTCTGCAGCTTACGCGCCAGCGCGGGAACGGCGTCAAAGAACTCGCGCGCCTCTTCGATGGTCATATCCAGCACTTCGTGGATGGTCTTGCCCTTGTACTTAATCTCCAGCGTTTCGCGGTTATAGCGCTTGCCTTTGCACTGGTCGCACGGCACGTAGATATCCGGCAGGAAGTGCATCTCAACCTTGATCACGCCGTCGCCCTGGCACGCTTCACAGCGACCGCCGCGCACGTTAAAGCTGAAACGTCCCGGCGTGTAGCCGCGTGAACGCGCTTCCGGCACACCGGCAAAAAGTTCACGTACGGGCGTGAAAACACCGGTATAGGTTGCCGGGTTAGAGCGCGGCGTACGGCCAATCGGGCTCTGGTCGATGTCGATAACCTTATCGAAATGCTCCAGCCCCTGGATGTCACGGTACGGTGCCGGTTCGGCCAGCGTCGCGCCGTTCAGCGCCGTCTGAGCAATCGGGAACAGCGTATCGTTGATCAGCGTCGACTTACCGGAACCGGACACGCCGGTAATGCAGGTAAACAGGCCCACCGGCAGCGTCAGGGTAACGTCTTTCAGGTTGTTGCCGCGCGCGCCGGTCAGCTTCAGCACTTTTTCCGGGTTCGCCGCCACGCGCTGTTTTGGTACTTCAATCTTGCGCTTGCCGCTCATGTACTGGCCGGTCAGCGACTCGGGCACCGCCATAATGTCCTTCAGCGTGCCTTCCGCCACCACCTGGCCGCCGTGCACGCCAGCGCCCGGGCCGATGTCGATCACGTGGTCTGCGGCGCGGATCGCGTCTTCGTCGTGCTCCACCACGATCACCGTGTTACCGAGGTTACGCAGGTGAACCAGGGTGCCGAGCAGACGTTCGTTATCGCGCTGGTGCAGGCCGATGGACGGCTCATCGAGCACGTACATCACGCCCACCAGGCCCGCACCAATCTGGCTCGCCAGACGAATACGCTGGGCTTCACCGCCGGAGAGCGTTTCTGCCGAGCGTGAAAGCGTCAGGTAGTTCAGTCCGACGTTCACCAGGAACTTCAGGCGATCGCCAATCTCTTTCAAGACTTTTTCGGCAATTTTGGCGCGCTGGCCGGAGAGCTTCAGGTTATTGAAGAAGTCCATCGCGTGGCCGATGCTCATGTCTGAGATGGTCGGCAGCGCCGTATTTTCCACAAACACGTGGCGCGCTTCGCGACGCAGGCGCGTGCCCTCGCAGGTGGCGCAGGAGCGGTTGCTGATGAACTTCGCCAGCTCCTCGCGCACCGCGCTGGATTCGGTCTCTTTGTAGCGGCGCTCCATATTGTGCAGCACCCCTTCGAACGGGTGGCGACGCACGGAGGTATCGCCGCGATCGTTCATATACTTGAACTCGATGTTCTCTTTGCCAGAACCGAACAGGATCACTTTGTGTACGTTCGGGCTCAGGCTCGCCCACGGCGCTTCCACGTCAAACTTGTAGTGCTCCGCCAGCGACTTCAGCATCTGGAAGTAATAGAAGTTACGCTTGTCCCAGCCGCGAATGGCGCCACCCGCCAGCGACAGCTCCGGATTCTGGATCACGCGGTCCGGGTCGAAATACTGCTGGACGCCCAGGCCGTCACACGTCGGGCAGGCGCCCGCCGGGTTGTTAAACGAGAACAGGCGCGGTTCCAGCTCGCGCATGCTGTAGCCGCAAATCGGGCAGGCAAAGTTGGCGGAGAAGAGCAGCTCTTCCGCCTGCGGGTCGTCCATGTCGGAAACCACGGCCGTGCCGCCGGAGAGCTCCAGCGCCGTTTCAAACGATTCTGCGAGACGCGTGGCGAGATCGTCACGCACCTTAAAGCGGTCAATCACCACCTCGATGGTGTGCTTCTTCTGCAGTTCCAGCTTGGGAGGGTCGGACAGGTCACACACCTCGCCGTCAATACGGGCGCGGATATAGCCCTGGCTTGCCAGGTTCTCCAGCGTTTTGGTGTGTTCGCCCTTACGCTCTTTAATGATTGGCGCCAGCAGCATCAGGCGTTTGCCTTCCGGCTGAGACAGCACGTTATCCACCATCTGGCTCACGGTCTGTGCCGCCAGCGGGACGTCGTGGTCCGGGCAGCGCGGCTCACCCACGCGGGCATACAGCAGACGCAGGTAGTCATGAATTTCAGTAATGGTACCGACCGTGGAGCGCGGGTTATGCGACGTGGACTTCTGCTCGATAGAGATAGCAGGAGACAACCCTTCAATGTGGTCGACATCCGGTTTTTCCATCAGCGACAGGAACTGACGCGCGTACGCCGAGAGCGATTCAACGTAACGACGCTGTCCTTCGGCATACAGAGTGTCGAAAGCCAGTGAGGATTTGCCAGACCCCGAAAGCCCGGTCACGACAATGAGTTTGTCGCGAGGGATTATGAGGTTGATATTCTTGAGATTGTGGGTGCGGGCGCCCCGAACTTCGATCTTATCCATTCACCTTTCCCGGTTGGAACACGGATTGCCTGGTTTGTTTGAAGGACAAACGGCTGTCAGAAACGGCTAATTATGACACAATTTGACCTGTTTGAATATACAGTATTGGAATGCATTTTCTGACGGACTGTGTGTAACAATGTTATGTTCGCACGAGAACTCTGGAATCCATCTCGCAGCTATCAAAATGCAGCGTGGAAATGGTACACTCGCGCGTTTACACTATTAAGAAACGTATTCAGGAGACACGAACATGGCCAGCAGAGGCGTAAACAAGGTGATTCTCGTCGGTAATCTGGGCCAGGACCCGGAAGTACGCTACATGCCGAGTGGTGGCGCAGTTGCCAACATTACGCTGGCTACTTCCGAATCCTGGCGTGATAAAGCGACCGGTGAGATGAAAGAGCAGACCGAATGGCACCGCGTTGTGCTGTTTGGCAAACTGGCAGAAGTGGCCGGTGAGTATCTGCGTAAAGGTTCTCAGGTCTATATCGAAGGCCAGCTGCGTACCCGCAAATGGACCGATCAGTCCGGTGCTGAGAAGTACACCACTGAAGTCGTGGTTAACGTCGGCGGCACCATGCAGATGCTGGGTGGCCGTCAGGGCGGTGGCGCACCAGCAGGTGGCGGCCAGCAGCAGGGCGGTTGGGGGCAGCCTCAGCAGCCACAGGGCGGCAACCAGTTCAGCGGCGGCGCGCAGTCTCGTCCGCAGCAGCAGTCTGCTCCGGCGCCGTCTAACGAACCGCCAATGGATTTCGACGACGACATTCCGTTCTGATTTGTGCGTCCTTCAAACAAAAAACCCAGACATCGTCTGGGTTTTTTTATTCCATAAAGGGATCAGGTAATCACCATTGGCCAGTCTGGTGGCGTGTGGCTCATCGCTTCAACCATCACCACTTTGATATTTTCCCAGACGGCGGCGATATCCAGCAGGGTAATGCCAAGCAACCCCGTTGCAAACCAACATGCTGCACCCAGCCCCAACAGGGTGCTGATGACAGCGAGACCCGCGTAGTCAGATTTACGAAACTGAATGTTCAGCGTGCTGGCCAAAAACATCAGTACCGCACTCAACAAAGGCCAGCGCAGGAGAACCATGCTGGTAGTAATGGTTGCCATAAACCCATCCTCTACAAAACAGACGACCTGAATGAAACGGTGTTTCTCGTTACAGAATATGTGTGAACTATATCACATTTGTTGATTTATTCGCCAGTGTCTGTGTGATCAAAAAACGGTTTTTATTCCTCAGGTAAAGAGTGTGTGCAGGCTGGCCCTGCCTTCGGCGCGCGAGGAGGCGCCCCCCAGCGTGCCGGAAACGTCCATCGGGCTAGTGGTGATACCTCAAATTCGGTTTTTATAAGAGGGGCTCAGTCGAATCATAAAATAGTGCGGCGAAGACTGATTATTTATAAATCAACGCACACAATGCCCCACAGTAAATAGCATAAAACGTCATGATAAAGGTGCGCTTTTTTCATGCTGCCAGAAGTTTGGCTTAATCAACGATCGTCTGTTGTGTTATCTTCCCTCCGCCTTCGAGGGCTGGATAATTATTTTCCTTAATTGAAACGGAACGAATACTTACAGTTTCACTTACGGGAAAATATTATCGTCATAACGAAATTTAAGATTTTTAATACGAAAAGTCAGTTGCTAACTTCGCATGATTCATGCAACGTAATCACCTGTTTAACACAGCATCCGGCCTTCATTACTACAGGCGTACAACATGCAGGGATATAGGGCGGGAAATGAATCGTAGCGCGCGGCGCAAGATGCTCAGGGTGGTAGGGATCATCATGGTAGTTATGCTGCCGGTGATGCTTGCGCTATGGTTTGCCCAGCTAAGAGCCGTGTCTGAAACAAGCGCCCAGCTACGGACATTTGCTGAACTGGCTTTAGACAAAACTGAGCTGGTTATACAACAGGTTGATCTGGCCCGGGACGAGGCAGAAAAATATCGGGGCGAGCTCTGTACCCCGGGACACCGTCAATATATGTTGAACGTTGTTCGTGGTCGCCTGTTTGTTGCCGATTTAATTTACGCTGAAGGTCAGAATTTTCTTTGTTCGACCGTTTTCACACCGGATCAACCCTACGCCATACCCGTCGCTAATTACACGCGAAAACCTGACGTCGCTATCTATTATTATCGCGACACCCCATTTTATACTGGCTATAAAATGACATATATGCAGCGCGGAAATTATGTAGTGGTCGTTAATCCACTTTCATACAGCGAAGTCATGTCCGCGGATCATTCTCTCTCGTGGGGGGTTTACGACACGGTAACCAATGCTTTCTTTTCCGTCAGTCAGAAAGCCAACGTTTCGTTATTAAATTCGCTGATTCGGGATAAGGAATCGGTATTTCAAAAAGATAACCGCTTTTATACGATCGTCACATCCCCTAAAAGACCGATTGCGGCCATCGTGTCGACATCGAATAAACGCTTTTATGAAACGCTTTATCATCAGGCGACATTAACGCTGCCGCTGGGCATGATCTGCAGCATTATTATTTTGCTGGTCTGGTCCCGTACTCATCGTGAGCTTAATTCGCCGGGGCGTTTACTGCACCGGGCGCTGAACAAACGCCAGCTTTGCGTGCACTATCAACCGATTATTGATATTAAGAACAACCGGTGTGTCGGCGCGGAGGCGTTGTTACGCTGGCCGGGTTTTAACGGTCAGGTGATGAGCCCGGCTGAGTTTATTCCGCTGGCTGAAAATGAGGGGATGAGCGAGCGGATTACGGATTACGTCGTTGAGGAAGTGTTCAGCGATTTGGGCCATTTCCTGGCCGAGCATCCGCATCTCTATATTTCGATTAACCTGTCGGCCACGGATTTCCACTCCTCGCGGCTGATCGCCATGATTTCTGAGAAGGTTCGCCACTACGCCGTCCGCGCGCAGCAAATCAAAATTGAAGTGACGGAACGCGGTTTTATCGATGTGCCTAAAACCACGCCGGTGATTCAGGCTTTCCGTCAGGCGGGGTATGAAGTGGCGATCGATGATTTCGGTACCGGCTATTCGAACCTGCACAACCTCTACTCGCTGAACGTCGATATTCTGAAAATCGATAAATCGTTTATCGATACCTTAACGACCAACAGCACCAGCCACCTGATCGCCGAGCATATTATCGAGATGGCGCAAAGCCTGCGGCTGAAAACCATTGCGGAAGGGGTCGAGACGGCAGAGCAGGTGAGCTGGCTGTTGAAGCGCGGCGTCCAGTTTTGTCAGGGATGGCACTTCGCGAAAGCGATGCCGCCCCAGGAATTTATGACCTGGCAGCAGCAACCTTTGCACTGAGAGTAATTAATTCAACTGGTGGCGATAGTCGCTCGGCGTGCGGTCAAACTCGCGGCGAAACACGCGGGAAAAGGTTTGTTGCGACACATAGCCAAGATCCATCGCGATATCAAAAATCGGCCGCTGCGTTGAGCGTAGCGCCTGCGCCGCCAGCAGCAGCCTGCGCTGACGAATGTACTCACCCAGCGTCTGATGCATGACCGTGCGGAACATTCTCTGTAAATACCATTTCGAATAGCCCGACTTTTTCGCGACCACATCAATGTTCAACGGTTGGTCGATATGATCGTCAATCCATTCAATAAGCGTCTGAATAATCTGCTGATGCGACATAAGGTTGCCCCTCTGTAGATACAACTTTCTCGGTTGATTCGTCGTTTTCTCTGCGGGGGAGTATAATTCCTCAGGTTAACTTGAGGTAAAGAGGTTTTATGGAAAAGAGATTGCCGCGCATTAAAGCGCTGTTAACCCCCGGCGAAGTGGCAAAGCGAAGCGGCGTTGCGGTGTCGGCGCTCCACTTCTATGAAAGCAAAGGGTTAATTAAAAGCATCCGCAACGGCGGCAACCAGCGTCGCTATACCCGCGACGTGCTCCGCTACGTGGCGATTATCAAAATTGCGCAACGAATCGGCATTCCCCTGGCTACCATTGGCGAGGCATTTGGCGTGCTGCCGGAAGGGCATACGCTGAGCCCGAAAGAGTGGAAAGAGCTTTCATCCCAGTGGCGAGAAGAGCTGGACAGGCGTATCCATACGCTGGTCGCGCTGCGCGATGAGCTGGATGGTTGTATCGGCTGCGGCTGCCTGTCGCGCAGCGACTGCCCGTTGCGTAACCCCGGCGACAAACTGGGCGAACAGGGGACGGGAGCGCGGTTGCTGGAAGAGGATTGAGATCGGTTTGCCGGGTGGCGGCTGCGCCTTACCCGGCCTACAACACCGAGAACGTAGGCCGGGTAAGCGAAGCGCCACCCGGCAAAACCCCGCATAATAAAGAACTAAAGCGCCACGAAGGGCGCTTTAGTTTTTCCCGGTCTTTGTCTTTCTCTCTATCCCGCTGGTTCACGGGAGGGTTTCCCCCGACATCAGCACCCCTCGTGTCGAGCTGGTTGGGGAGGTTCCGGATTGTGCTGACACTTTAATTCTATGCAAGACCCGTTTTTTCGCCAGCGTCGCTGACCGGTTTTTAGCCGAATTTTTTTCGCGGTGTTGTTCGATTTTCTATAGTTAAAAAGTATGAATAACAGGAGAAAACCATGCTCACGGTACACCACCTTAACCAGTCGCGCTCGCACCGCGTGATCTGGGCGCTGGAAGAACTCGGTCTGCCTTATGAGATCGTTCACTATCAGCGCGAAAAGAACATGCTTGCGCCGGAGGCTCTCAAAAAGGTGCATCCGCTGGGCAAATCGCCAGTCATCGAAGATAACGGGCTGATCCTCGCGGAGTCTGGCGCCATTCTGGAGTATCTGCAGGAAACATACGATGCCGAGTCGCGGCTTAAGCCTTTAGATCCGGCGCATAAGGTGCAGTATCGCTTCTGGCTGCACTACGCGGAAGGATCGCTGATGCCGCTGCTGCTAATGAAGCTGGTCTTCAGCAGTCTCGGCAAGCCGCCGGTGCCGTTTGGTATCCGAACCCTGGGCAAAGCGCTTGGGCAGGGGGTGCAGAAAGCGTACCTTAACCGCCAGCTGGAAACCCATGCGCGCTTTATTGAGTCGCACCTTGCTAAAAACAGCTGGTTTGCCGGGGATTCGCTCAGCATGGCCGACATTCAAATGAGCTTCCCGATCTTTGCCCTGCTGGCGCGCGGCGGTATCGACAACCTGCCGCATAGTCAGGCATGGAAAACGAAAGTTGAAAACAGCCCCGGCTGGCAACGAACCCTGGCACAAGGGGGACCGTTATCCATCCCGGGTGAGGATTGAAATGTAAACAAATTGCGCATAGACGATAACGTTTGCGCATCCTCTGTTTATTTCTTCAGCGTCATAAGGGAATTTTAGCGAAAAACGATAAAGTTCAGTTGAAAAGGGCGGGGATTAGGCTAGATAATCGTTTGCCTTAATTTGACCACCCGTTTGTAAGCGCGGAGCTAAACGTTTGCTTTTTATGTGACGCCCTTTCGTCGCAAACGCAACACAAGGATTTGACGTTTAGCTGGCAGTGGCGTCTCCACCTCGCTTACGGACTTCCTAAAAAACTCTCAGGGGATGTTTTCTATGTCTACGCCATCTGCGCGTACTGGCGGTTCACTTGACGCCATGTTTAAAATTTCGGCCCGCGGCAGCACCGTGCGCCAGGAAATCGTTGCCGGTTTGACAACGTTTCTGGCGATGGTTTATTCCGTCATCGTTGTGCCGGGTATGCTGGGCAAAGCGGGCTTCCCGCCAGCGGCTGTCTTTGTGGCGACCTGCCTTGTGGCCGGCGTGGGCTCTATCGTGATGGGCCTGTGGGCGAACCTGCCGCTGGCGATTGGTTGCGCCATCTCCCTGACCGCGTTTACCGCGTTCAGCCTGGTGCTGGGCCAGCACATCAGCGTACCGGTTGCGCTTGGCGCCGTGTTCCTGATGGGTGTGCTGTTTACCGTTATTTCAGCGACCGGCATCCGTAGCTGGATCTTGCGCAACCTGCCGCAGGGCGTGGCGCACGGTACCGGCATCGGCATCGGCCTGTTCCTGCTGCTGATCGCCGCCAATGGCGTCGGTCTGGTTATCAAGAACCCGCTCGACGGCCTGCCGGTTGCGCTGGGCCACTTCGCCAGCTTCCCGGTGATCATGTCGCTGATCGGCCTGGCGGTGATTATCGGTCTGGAAAAACTGAAAGTCCCGGGCGGCATTCTGCTGACCATTATCGGCGTGTCCATTGTGGGCCTGATTTTCGATCCGAACGTCCACTTCTCCGGCATTTTCGCCATGCCGTCGCTGAGCGATGACAAAGGCAACTCTCTGATTGGCAGCCTGGATATCGTTGGCGCGCTCAACCCGGTGATCCTGCCAAGCGTGCTGGCGCTGGTGATGACCGCCGTGTTTGACGCGACCGGTACCATTCGTGCGGTGGCCGGTCAGGCGAACCTGCTGGATAAAGACGGTCAGATTATTGACGGCGGCAAAGCGCTGACTACGGACTCCCTGAGCAGCGTCTTCTCGGGCCTGGTGGGCGCAGCGCCTGCGGCGGTGTACATCGAGTCCGCAGCGGGTACGGCGGCGGGCGGTAAAACCGGCCTGACGGCGATCACCGTGGGCGTGCTGTTCATGCTGATCCTGTTCCTCTCCCCGCTCTCCTATCTGGTTCCGGCGTACGCGACCGCGCCAGCGCTGATGTACGTTGGCCTGCTGATGCTGAGCAACGTGGCGAAAATCGACTTTGCGGATTTCGTTGACGCGATGTCTGGCCTGATTACCGCGGTCTTCATCGTACTGACCTGTAACATCGTGACCGGCATTATGATCGGCTTCGCGTCGCTGGTGATTGGTCGTCTGGTCTCCGGTGAATGGCGCAAGCTGAACGTTGGCACCGTTGTGATTGCCGTTGCGCTGGTGGCGTTTTACGCGGGCGGCTGGGCAATCTGAGTTGTCCTTTGATGCGAAAACGGGTGGCTCAGGCCGCCCGTTTTTATTTTCAGGACTCATCCTGTTGCCTTTTGCGTTACTCTGGGGAAGATAGAATAAAAGGCACGACGCCTTCCGGAGTACATAAGCAACACAGCAAACAGGGAACGCATGGAAATCTTCTTCACAATACTCATCATGACCCTTGTGGTCTCGCTATCCGGGGTGGTTACACGCGTACTGCCCTTTCAGGTCCCCCTGCCATTAATGCAAATTGCCATCGGCGCGCTGCTGGCGTGGCCAACGTTTGGCCTGCACGTGGAATTTGACCCCGAACTGTTCCTCGTGCTGTTCATCCCGCCACTGCTGTTTGCCGATGGCTGGAAAACGCCCACGCGCGAGTTCCTTGAGCACGGGCGAGAGATCTTCGGCCTGGCGCTTGCGCTGGTGGTGGTCACCGTCGTCGGGATTGGTTTCCTGATCTACTGGACGGTACCGGGTATCCCGTTAATTCCTGCCTTTGCGCTGGCCGCCGTGCTGTCGCCAACCGATGCCGTGGCGCTGTCCGGCATTGTGGGCGAAGGCCGCATTCCGAAGAAAATCATGGGGATTTTACAGGGTGAGGCGCTGATGAATGACGCCTCCGGCCTGGTTGCCCTGAAGTTTGCCGTGGCCGTTGCGATGGGCACGATGGTCTTTACCGTCGGCGGCGCGACGCTGGAGTTCTTTAAGGTAGCCATCGGCGGTATTCTCGCGGGCTTCGTGGTGAGCTGGCTGTACGGCCGCTCATTGCGCTTCCTCAGCCGCTGGGGCGGCGATGAACCCGCGACGCAGATCGTGCTGCTGTTCCTGCTGCCGTTCGCCTCTTATCTGATTGCCGAACATATCGGCGTGTCGGGCATTCTGGCCGCGGTCGCGGCAGGGATGACCATCACCCGCTCCGGCGTGATGCGCCGCGCGCCGCTGGCGATGCGCCTGCGTGCTAACAGCACCTGGGCGATGCTGGAGTTTGTCTTTAACGGCATGGTATTCCTGCTATTGGGCCTGCAGCTGCCGGGCATTATGGAATCCTCGCTGGTGGCGGCGGAGGCCGATCCGAACGTTGAGGTCTGGATGCTGTTTACCGACATCGTGCTGATCTACCTGGCGCTGATGCTGGTGCGTTTCGGCTGGCTGTGGACGATGAAAAACTTCAGCGTCCGCTTCCTGAAGAAAAAACCGATGGAGTTCGGCTCGTGGACAACGCGTGAGCTGCTGATTGCCTCTTTTGCGGGCGTACGCGGGGCGATAACCCTCGCCGGTGTGCTCTCCATTCCGCTGCTGCTGCCGACGGGCGATGTCTTCCCGGCGCGTTACGAACTGGTGTTCCTGGCGGCGGGGGTGATTTTGTTCTCCCTGTTCGTCGGCGTGATTATGCTGCCGATTTTGCTCCAGCATATTGATGTTGGCGATTCGACCCAGCAGCACAAGGAAGAGCGTATTGCGCGTGCGGCCACCGCCGAAGTGGCGATTGTCGCCATCCAGAAAATGGAAGAGCGCCTGGCCGCGGATGCGGAAGAGAACATCGACAATCAGCTGCTGACGGAGGTGAGTTCCCGCGTAATTGGTAACCTGCGTCGCCGCGCGGACGGGCGTAACGATGTGGAAAGCTCGCTGCAGGAGGAGAACCTGGAACGCCGGTTCCGTCTGGCCGCGCTGCGCTCAGAGCGTGCCGAACTGTATCACCTGCGCGCCACGCGCCAGATCAGCAACGAGACGCTGCAAAAGCTGCTGCACGATCTGGACCTGCTGGAAGCGCTGTTGATAGAGAATCAGTAGCGCTGTTTTGCCGGGTGGCGGCTTCGCCTTACCCGGCCTACGGTTCGAACGTAGGCCCGGTAAGCGCAGCGCCACCCGGCACTATTCAGACCGCACCCAAAACCCCTCACAACACTGCAGCCACGCCTGCGCGCTCTGCGACAAATAGACCCCTTCACGCCAGATCATCCCTAACTGCCAGTGCAGATCGCTCTCCAGCGGGATCCAGCGCAGCGTGTTTTTGTCCAGATGCTCGCAAATCGGCTGCGGCAGAATGGCAATCCCCACGCCCGCCTGCACCATCGCGGCCAGGAAATCCCACTGACCGCTGCGCACCGCGATGCGCGGCTTGACGTTATGTTGGTTAAACAGCGTCATTAGCTGGCGGCTAAGAGCGAAGTCTTCGTTGTAGATCAGCAGAGGGTGTTCGCCGAGCAGCTCAGGCTTCACCGCGTCCCTTTTCAGCCAGTCGCCGGAGCGGGGAACCAGCACGCACAGCGGGTGGCTAAAAAGCGGAAGCGTCGCCAGGCCGCTCTCTTCCTCAACGGGGAGGGCGGTCATGGCCACGTCGAGCTCGCCGTTAGTGACGGCCTGCTGGACGGTTAAGCCACCAAACTCCGAAATCTTCAGCTCTACGCCAGGATAGCGCTGGCGAAACAGGCCGATCGGCCCGGCCATCATCATCCCCACCATCGGTGGAATGCCGAGGCGAAGCACCCCTTTGGTCAGATGATTAATATCGTCCAGCTCCGCTTCCAGCTGGCGGAACTCCGCCAGAATGGCCAGCCCGCGTTCGAACACCACGCGTCCGGTGTCGGTCAGCAGCAGCTTGCGCCCGTCGCGGATCAGCAGGGTACAGTTCAGTTCATCTTCGAGGTTTTTCAGCATCTTGCTGATGGTGGGCTGGGTAACAAATAACTTCTCCGCTGCGCGGGTAAAACTTTGCTGGCGAACCACTTCGACAAAATAGCGCAGCGTTCTTATGTCCATGATTATTCCTCGAAACTATACCTGTGATGATTTTAATTCATTTCAGTCCATACCGTGCGCTCACTATACTGGCGCCTCGTCTCATTTTTGAGGAAAACCCCCATGGCCGTGGCGTTAAGCCGTGTTACGCCTGCCGTTGTACAACGACTCCAGGTCCCGGCTCAGGTACTGCTTTACGCGGGACTGTTTGTTTTCGCCGAATATCTTGTCGGCTGGCTCCACCTGCCGCTGCCTGCCAACCTGGTGGGGATGCTGCTGATGTTGACGCTCATCCTCTGTCGCGTGATCCCCCTTAACTGGGTGCGCGCCGGGGCGCGCTGGCTGCTGGCGGAGATGCTGCTGTTCTTTGTGCCTGCCGTGGTGGCGGTGGTGAACTATGCGCAGCTGCTGATGGTGGACGGCTGGCGCATCTTCGCGGTGATTGCGCTGAGTACGCTGATGGTGCTGGGAGCGACCGCCTGGGTGGTGGATAAAGTGTATCGCTTTGAAATCAGCAGGCACAAACATGACTAACTTTCAGATCAGCGTCTTGTGCCTGATCGCGACGCTGGCGATCTACTTTGCCAACAAGCGGCTGTATCGCCGGTTTCATGCGCTGCCGCTGATGCCGCTGGTCTTCACGCCGATCCTGCTGGTGCTGATGCTGGTCTTCGGCCATATCTCCTGGCAGAACTACATTGGTGAATCCCACTGGCTGCTGTGGCTGCTCGGCCCGGCGACCATCGCCTTTGCCGTGCCCGTTTACGACAACCTGGCGATTATCAGGCGCCACTGGATGTCGCTCAGCGCAGGCGTGATCACCGCTACGGTGGTCGCGGTCTGTAGCTCCGTCTGGCTGGCGAGACTGTTTACGCTGCCCGATGAAATTCAGCGCAGCCTGGCCGTGCGCTCGGTGACCACGCCGTTTGCGCTCGCGGCGGCGAAACCCCTCGGCGGACAGCCGGACCTGGTGGCGCTGTTTGTGGTGGTGACGGGCGTCTTTGGGATGGCGGTGGGCGATATGCTCTTTCTGCGGCTTTCTATTCGGGAAGGGATGGCCAAAGGCGCGGGGTTTGGCGCGGCGTCGCACGGCGCGGGCACGGCACGCTCCTATGAGCTGGGCCAGCAGGAGGGCGTTGTCGCGAGCCTGGTGATGATGCTGTCGGGCGTGGTAATGGTGCTGATTGCGCCGCTGGTGGCGTGGGTGATGTTTTAAGCTCCCCGGCCAGAATGGCCGGGGAGAAAGGTTTAGTGCGCGCGGCCCTGCTCAACGCCAAGACCGGTTTGTGAACGAATAAACTGGGCGCGGAATTTCTCGCGCTCCAGGTTACCTTCCGGCGAATTGTCGGTAGCCGAGAAGACCCAGATACCGATAAACGCCACGGCAATGGAGAACAGCGCCGGATATTCATACGGGAAGATGGCGCTGGCGTGACCGAGGATCTGCACCCAAATCGTTGGGCCCAGAATCATCAGGATCACCGCCGTCAGCAGCCCCAGCCAGCCGCCAATCATCGCGCCACGGGTGGTCAGCTTCGACCAGTACATGGAGAGCAGGATGATCGGGAAGTTACAGCTTGCCGCGATGGAGAAGGCCAGCCCCACCATAAAGGCGATATTTTGCTTCTCGAACAGAATGCCCAGCAGGATCGCCACAACGCCCAGCACCAGCACGGTGATTTTGGAGACCTTCAGCTCATCGCGCTCGCTCGCGCCTTTGCGGAAGACGTTGGCGTAGAGGTCATGCGAGACCGCCGACGCGCCGGCCAGCGTTAAACCCGCAACCACCGCAAGAATGGTGGCGAAGGCCACGGCGGAGATAAAGCCGAGGAACAGGTTGCCGCCCACCGCGTCGGCCAGATGCACCGCCGCCATGTTATTGCCGCCAATCAGCGCGCCCGCCGCGTCTTTAAACGCCGGGTTCGCCCCTACCAGCATGATCGCGCCAAAGCCGATGATAAAGGTCAGGATATAGAAGTAGCCCATGAAGCCGGTCGCGTAGAAGACGCTCTTGCGCGCTTCACGCGCGTCGCTCACGGTGAAGAAGCGCATCAGGATATGCGGTAAGCCTGCGGTACCAAACATCAGGCCCAGACCGAGCGACAGGGCCGATATCGGGTCTTTCACCAGCCCGCCCGGGCTCATGATGGCTTCCCCTTTCGGGTGGACCGCCATGGCTTCAGTGAACAGGTTATTGAAGCTGAACCCGACGTGCTTCATCACCATAAAGGCCATAAAGCTGGCGCCGAACAGCAGCAGCACGGCTTTGATGATCTGCACCCAGGTCGTCGCCAGCATGCCGCCGAACAGAACGTACATCACCATCAGCACGCCCACCAGCACCACCGCGATGTGGTAGTTCAGGCCGAACAGCAGTTGGATCAGTTTACCCGCGCCCACCATCTGCGCAATCAGGTACAGCGCCACCACCACCAGCGAACCGCAGGCGGAGAGGGTGCGAATCGGTCCCTGCTTCAGGCGATACGAGGCCACGTCGGCGAAGGTGTAGCGGCCCAGATTGCGCAGGCGCTCGGCAATCAGGAACAGAATGATCGGCCAGCCGACGAGGAAGCCGAGGGAGTAAATCAGGCCGTCATAGCCGGAGGTGTAGACCAGCGCGGAGATCCCGAGGAACGAGGCGGCGGACATAAAGTCACCCGCAATCGCCAGCCCGTTCTGGAAGCCGGTAATGTTGCCGCCTGCGGTGTAGTAATCGTTACGGGAGCGCACGCGTTTCGACGCCCAGTAAGTGATATACAGCGTCAGCACCACGAAAATCAGGAACATCACAATCGCCTGCCAGTTGGTTGGCTGGCGCTGTACCTCGCCGGTAATCGCATCTGCCGCGTGGGCGGCAAAGGGAAGCGTGGCGGCGAGCGCCGTCAGAATTCTCTTCATGATGCTTTTACCTCTTGCAGTACCGCTTTATTAAGGCGATCGAATTCACCGTTCGCGCGCCAGACGTAGACGCCGGTCAGCACAAATGAAATCACGATGACGCCAATGCCAATGGGAATACCGCGCGTCACGCTGGTGCCCTCGTGCAGCGGGGTGCCCAGCCAGTGCGGCGCAAAGGCGATCAGCAGAATAAAGCCGACATAGATAATCAGCATGATGATGGAAAGGGTGAAGGCAAACCGTTGCCGCTTATCGACGAGCTCCCTGTAGTGCGCACTATTCTCTATCTGCTGACAAATATGGTCATTCATCACAGAGTCTCCAAAGGTAAGGTTGGTTTGTTTTTATCCCCTCTCCCCTATGGGGAGAGGGTGAGGGGAGAGGGAGAAAACACTAGGAAGGCATTGCGATGGCCTGCTTCTCTTCGAGCAGTTTTTCCACCACGCCAGGATCTGCGAGCGTTGAGGTATCACCGAGGTTGCTGGTGTCCCCTGCCGCGATTTTGCGCAAGATACGGCGCATGATTTTGCCGGAGCGGGTTTTCGGCAGCGAGTCGGTCCAGTGCAGCACGTCCGGCGTTGCCAGCGGGCCAATCTCTTTACGCACCCAGTTGCGCACCTCAGCATAGAGCTCTGGCGACGGCTCTTCCCCGTGGTTCAGGGTGACGTAAGCGTAAATTGCCTGGCCCTTGATGTTGTGCGGAATGCCGACAACGGCGGCTTCGGCAATCTTCGGATGCGACACCAGCGCCGATTCAATCTCCGCGGTGCCCAGACGGTGGCCGGAGACGTTCAGCACGTCGTCCACGCGTCCGGTGATCCAGTAATAACCGTCTTCATCACGACGCGCGCCGTCACCGCTGAAGTACATGTTTTTAAAGGTCGAGAAGTAGGTCTGCTCGAAGCGATCGTGATCGCCGAACAGGGTACGCGCCTGACCCGGCCACGAGTCCGTGATCACCAGGTTGCCTTCGGTGGCCCCTTCCAGCGGGTTGCCTTCGTTATCCACCAGCGCAGGCTGTACGCCGAAGAACGGACGGGTTGCCGAGCCCGCTTTCAGCTGCGTGGCGCCCGGCATCGGGGTGATCATAAAGCCGCCGGTTTCGGTCTGCCACCAGGTGTCCATGACCGGGCATTTCTCGTTGCCGATTTTCTTCCAGTACCACTCCCAGGCTTCCGGGTTGATTGGCTCACCCACGGAACCGAGGATGCGCAATGAAGAGCGGTCGGTGCCTTCGATGGCTTTGTCGCCTTCCGCCATTAACGCGCGGATGGCCGTTGGTGCGGTGTAGAGAATGTTGACCTGATGTTTGTCGACCACCTGGCACATGCGCGCCGGGGTCGGCCAGTTCGGCACGCCTTCAAACATCAGCGTTGTTGCGCCACAGGCCAGCGGACCGTACAGCAGGTAGCTGTGCCCGGTGACCCAGCCCACGTCAGCGGTACACCAGTAGATGTCGCCCGGGTGGTAGTCGAAGACGTATTTGAAGGTAGTGGCCGCGTAGACCAGATAACCGCCGGTGGTGTGCAGCACGCCTTTCGGTTTGCCGGTTGAGCCAGAGGTATAAAGAATGAAGAGCGGATCTTCCGCATTCATCTCTTCCGGCTGATGCTGGTCGCTCGCCTTTTCAATCAGATCGCTCCACCACAGGTCGCGCCCCTCGTGCCAGTCGATTTTGCCGCCGGTACGCTTAAGGACGATGACGTTGCTGACCGTGTTGACGTTCGGGTTTTTCAGCGCTTCGTCGACGTTTTTTTTCAGGGGGATACTGCGTCCTGCGCGCACGCCTTCATCGGCGGTGATCACTAGTTTTGAGCTTGAATCGACAATACGACCCGCAACCGCCTCTGGCGAGAACCCACCGAAAATAACGGAATGAATCGCGCCGATACGCGCACAGGCCAGCATGGCCACCGCCGCTTCCGGCACCATCGGCATATAGATAGCGACCACGTCGCCTTTTTTAATGCCTTTATCCAGCAGGACGTTGGCAAAGCGGCACACGTCGCGGTGCAGTTCTTTATAGGTAATGTGTTTGCTCTGCGAGGCATCATCGCCTTCCCAGATAATCGCCGTCTCGTTCCCGCGCGCGGCAAGGTGACGGTCCAGACAGTTTGCCGCCAGGTTCAGCGTGCCATCTTCATACCATTTAATGGAGACGTTACCGGGCGCAAAGGAGGTGTTCTTTACCTTCTGATAAGGTTTGATCCAGTCAAGGATATGGCCCTGCTCACCCCAGAAGGTGTCCGGGGCGGTGATAGATTGCTGATATTTCTCGTGGTACTGCTCCGGGTTGATCAGGCAACGGTCCGCAATGTTTGCGGGAATGTCATGTTTGTGTATTTGGCTCATGGCTTTTTTTCTCCTTGTAAGATGTTAATAATATGTCGCAAAAACGTTAATAGTAGGGGCTTTACAAGCTTTGTTTATTATTTGGGCGACAGATCACGCATTGTTTGAACAGGTTGAAAAATGAGCGAATGAAACTTTGAAGGAAAATAATTTATGCTGACGATTATTTACATTTATGTTTAAAAAAGGTTTTTTATAACAAAAGGTTATTTATTAGAATCAGGAGAAACTCCCGTCACAGACGCTTTTACGAGTGAAATGCGTCGTTCTTTAAGGCTTGCGCAACAGGCCGCGCAAATGATACTCATACGCCGCGTTAAAAAATCCCATAAATCGACGCAACACAATTCATACCCTTTCAGTATGTCCCCATATTCATGCAGTTTAAGTGAATAAGGCGCTTCATTGAGGAAGTCAGTTTCTATGAAAAACGTTAAAGTCAGCCTGGCCTGGCAGATCTTAATCGCCCTTGTGCTGGGCATCCTGCTGGGCAGTTACCTCCACTATCACAGCGACAGCCGCGACTGGCTGATTGCGAACCTGCTTTCACCGGCAGGGGATATCTTTATTCACCTGATCAAGATGATCGTAGTACCGATTGTGATCTCGACGCTGGTGGTGGGTATTGCAGGCGTCGGCGATGCGAAGCAGTTAGGCCGTATTGGTGCGAAAACCATTATCTATTTCGAAGTGATCACTACGGTTGCGATCATTCTCGGCATCACCCTGGCGAACGTTTTCCAGCCGGGTTCCGGGATTGATATGTCGCAGCTGGCGACGGTGGATATTTCGAAATACCAAAGTACGACCGCTGACGTGCAAAGCCATGCACACGGCCTGATGGGCACGATCCTTTCTCTGGTACCGACCAACATCGTGGCGTCGATGGCGAAGGGCGAGATGCTGCCTATTATCTTCTTCTCGGTCCTGTTTGGTCTGGGGCTCTCTTCACTGCCCGCGACGCACCGCGAACCGCTGGTGACCGTGTTCCGCTCGATCTCCGAAACCATGTTTAAAGTGACCCACATGGTGATGCGTTACGCGCCGGTAGGGGTGTTTGCGCTTATCGCCGTCACCGTGGCGAACTTCGGTTTTGCCTCCCTCTGGCCGCTGGCGAAGCTGGTGCTCCTGGTGCACTTTGCCATCCTGTTCTTTGCGCTGGTGGTGCTGGGAATTGTGGCGCGTCTGTGTGGGCTGAGCATCTGGATCCTGATTCGTATCCTCAAAGATGAGCTGATTCTGGCCTACTCCACGGCAAGCTCTGAGAGCGTGCTGCCGCGTATTATTGAGAAGATGGAAGCCTACGGCGCGCCAGCGTCGATCACCAGCTTCGTGGTGCCGACGGGTTACTCCTTTAACCTGGATGGTTCCACGCTGTATCAGAGTATCGCCGCTATCTTTATTGCCCAGCTGTACGGCATTGACCTGTCGCTGTGGCAGGAGATCGTCCTGGTGCTGACCCTGATGGTGACGTCTAAAGGTATCGCAGGCGTACCGGGCGTTTCGTTCGTGGTACTGCTGGCGACGCTGGGCAGCGTAGGCATTCCGCTGGAAGGCCTGGCCTTTATCGCGGGTGTGGACCGTATCCTCGACATGGCGCGTACGGCGCTGAACGTGGTGGGGAATGCGCTGGCGGTGCTGGTTATCGCCAAGTGGGAACACAAATTCGACCGTAAAAAGGCGCTGGCGTATGAACGCGAGGTGCTGGGTCGTTTTGATAAGACGGCTGACCAGTGATGTAAAAGCCGGGTGGCGGCT
>NZ_ALNS01000046.1:0-5491 GCF_000286655.1 Enterobacter sp. SST3
AGGCCGGGTAAGCGCAGCGCCACCCGGCATAAAACAACCGCACAAAACCAACTATCCTTTCCCATTTTTTATCTAAAAACGAATCGTTATGAGCGATTCATTTTTATTCCTTTATCAAAATTCCCGCGTTGGAAATACTGCCCTCATAACAACAAGGGGAGCAGGTACTATGGCAATTTCATCGCGAATCACACTACTCGGCGCACTGGCGCTGTGGGCATTTCAGACGCAGGCGGTGGACGTCACCGTCGCGTATCAAACTTCTGCGGAACCGGCGAAAGTCGCGCAGGCGGATAACACCTTTGCCAAAGAGAGCGGCGCGAAGGTCGACTGGCGCAAGTTCGACAGCGGCGCGTCCGTGGTGCGTGCGTTAGCCTCCGGCGACGTGCAGATCGGCAATATCGGTTCCAGCCCGCTGGCGGTTGCGGCCAGCCAGCAGGTGCCGATTGAGGTGTTCCTGCTCGCCTCGCAGCTCGGTAACTCTGAAGCGCTGGTGGTGAAGAAAAACATCACCAAACCGGAAGACCTGATCGGCAAACGCATCGCCGTGCCGTTTATCTCCACCACCCACTACAGCCTGCTGGCGGCGCTGAAACACTGGGGCATCAAGCCGGGTCAGGTTCAAATCATCAACCTCCAGCCGCCGGCGATTATCGCGGCCTGGCAGCGTGGCGACATTGACGGGGCCTATGTGTGGGCGCCTGCGGTGAACGAGCTGGAAAAAGACGGCACCGTGCTGACCGACTCCGAAAAAGTGGGCCAGTGGGGTGCGCCAACCCTCGACGTGTGGGTCGTGCGCAAAGACTTCGCCGAGAAACATCCTGAGGTGGTGAAAGCCTTCGCGAAAAGCGCGATTGACGCCCAGCAGCCGTACATCAGTAACCCGGATGAATGGCTGAAGCAGCCCGCCAACCTGGAGAAACTCTCCCGCCTGAGCGGCGTGCCGGAAGCGGACGTGCCGGGGCTGGTGAAGGGCAATACCTATCTGACGCCCGCGCAGCAGGTGCAGCAGCTGAGCGGGCCGGTTAACAAAGCGATTGTGGATACCGCCACCTTCCTGAAGGAGCAGGGCAAAGTGCCCGCGGTAGCGGCGGATTACAGCCAGTACGTGACCGATCGTTTTGTGAAATAAGGAGTTCGCCATGCTGAATATTACAAATCTGTCTGCCGATTACGGTGGTAAACCCGCCTTACAGGACATCAACCTGACGCTGGACAGCGGTGAGCTGCTGGTGGTGCTGGGCCCGTCCGGGTGCGGAAAAACCACCCTGCTGAATCTCATCGCCGGGTTTGTCCCTTATCAGCATGGCACCATTCAACTGGAAGGCAAAAAGGTGGAGGGCCCCGGCGCCGAGCGCGGCGTGGTCTTCCAGAATGAAGGCCTGCTCCCGTGGCGCAACGTGCAGGAAAACGTGGCGTTTGGGCTGCAGCTTGCGGGCATCCATCGTGAACAGCGGCTGGAAACCGCGCGGGCGATGCTGAAAAAAGTGGGGCTGGAAGGCGCGGAAAAACGCTATATCTGGCAGCTTTCCGGCGGCCAGCGGCAGCGTGTCGGGATTGCCCGCGCGCTGGCCGCGAATCCGCAGCTGTTGCTGCTGGACGAGCCGTTCGGGGCGCTGGATGCCTTCACCCGCGAGCAGATGCAAACCCTGCTGCTGCGCCTCTGGCATGAGACGGGCAAGCAGGTGCTGTTGATTACCCACGATATCGAAGAGGCGGTGTTTATGGCGACCGAGCTGGTGCTGCTCTCGCCCGCGCCGGGCCGCGTGCTGGAGCGTTTGCCGCTGGATTTTGCCCGCCGCTACGTCGCGGGAGAACCCGTGCGCAGCATCAAATCCGACCCGCTGTTTATCGAACAGCGTGAATACGTCTTAAGCCGCGTGTTTGAACAGCGGGAGGCTTTCTCATGAGCATCGTCTTCAGTGAAAAAACGCGCCGCACGCGTCTGGCGCTGCGCTGGCCTTTCTCACGTCAAATCACGTTGAGCGTCGGTACGCTGCTGGTGCTGCTGGCGGTGTGGTGGGCAGTTGCTGCCCTGCAGTGGGTCAGCCCGCTGTTTCTGCCGCCGCCGGGACAGGTGCTGACCAAACTCATTACCATCGCCGGCCCGCAGGGCTTTATGGATGCCACGCTCTGGCAGCACTTAGGTGCCAGCCTGGCGCGTATTCTGGTGGCGCTGCTGGCGGCGGTGATTATCGGCATTCCCGTGGGGATTGCGATGGGGCTGAGCCCGACGGTGCGCGGCATCCTCGACCCGCTGATTGAGCTTTATCGTCCGGTCCCGCCGCTGGCCTATCTGCCGCTGATGGTGATCTGGTTCGGCATCGGTGAAACCTCAAAAATCCTGCTGATTTATCTGGCGATTTTCGCCCCGGTGGCCATGTCGGCCCTGGCGGGCGTGAAGAGCGCCCAGCAGGTGCGGATCCGCGCGGCGCAGTCGCTGGGGGCCAGCCGTACGCAGGTGCTGCTGTTCGTGATTTTACCGGGCGCACTGCCGGAGATTTTAACCGGGCTGCGCATCGGCCTCGGCGTGGGCTGGTCCACGCTGGTGGCGGCTGAGCTGATTGCCGCCACGCGAGGGTTAGGGTTTATGGTGCAGTCGGCGGGTGAGTTCCTGGCGACTGACGTGGTGCTGGCAGGGATCGCGGTGATCGCCGCGATTGCCTTCGGATTAGAACTGGGGCTGCGCGCGTTACAGCGCCGCCTGACGCCCTGGCATGGAGAAATACAATGAGTGAACGTCTGACCATTACCCCGCTGGGGCCGTACATTGGCGCACAGGTATCGGGCCTGGATGTGACCCGTCCGCTAAGCGATAACCAGTTCGAGCAGCTGTACCACGCGGTGCTGCGTCATCAGGTGGTGTTCCTGCGCGAACAGGCGATCACCCCGCAGCAGCAGCGCGCGCTGGCCCTGCGGTTTGGCGATCTGCATATCCACCCGGTCTATCCGCATGCGGAAGGGGTGGAGGAGATTATCGTCCTCGACACCCATAACGATAACCCGCCGGATAACGATAACTGGCACACCGATGTGACCTTTATCGAGACGCCGCCCGCCGGGGCGATTCTGGCGGCGAAGCTGCTGCCGGAGACGGGGGGCGATACGCTGTGGGCCAGCGGCATTGCGGCGTATGAGGCGCTCTCCGAGCCGTTCCGGACGCTGCTGAGCGGGCTGCGGGCGGAGCACGATTTCAAAAAATCGTTCCAGGAGTACAAGTACCGTAAAACGGAAGAGGAGCATCAGCGCTGGCAGGAGGCGGTGGCGAAGCATCCTCCGCTGCTGCACCCGGTGGTGCGGACCCATCCGGTCACGGGCAAGCAGGCGCTGTTTGTGAACGAAGGTTTCACGACGCGCATTGTGGACGTGACGGAAAAAGAGAGTGAGGCGCTGCTCAGTTTCCTGTTCGCGCATATCACCAAGCCGGAGTTCCAGGTGCGCTGGCGCTGGCAGGAGAACGATCTGGCGATCTGGGATAACCGCGTGACGCAGCATTATGCCAATGCGGACTATCTGCCGCAGCGCCGGATTATGCAGCGGGCGACAATTTTGGGCGATAAGCCGTTTTACCGCCCCTGATCCTGTAGTACCTGTAGGCCGGGTAAGCGCAGCGCCACCCGGCGAAAACGGTGCACAATTGCCGGGTGGCGGCTACGCCTTACCCGGCCTACAAAATACCGCACATTTAAAGGTGCGCCTCAATATACCGCTGATAGCGGTTCGCCTTCAGGTAACACAAATCCACCAGCACCAGCCCGTCAACGCAGTTGTTGAACGCCGGGTCGCTGCCAAAATCAATAAACTGCACGCCGCCGGGCTCGCACAGCTCGGAATATTGCTTATAAAGCGGCGGAATGCCGCAGCCAAGATTGCCGAGCAGGGATTTCAGCTTCGTCAGATCGTCCACGTAATCCACGCCGCCAAACTGCGCCAGGACGTCCGGCAGGGACGCGGGATACGGCTGGCGCGAGGCGGCGAGCGGATGCGTCGCCGGGAACCACAGGCGGTAAAATGCCACCAGCAGATCCCGCGCGGCAGGCGGTAAGCCACCGGAAATCGAGACCGGGCCAAACAGGTAGCGGTAGTGCGGATAACGCGCCAGATACGCCCCAATGCCGGACCATAAATAGTCCAGGCCGCGGCGCCCCCAGTAGCGCGGCTGAATAAAGCTGCGCCCCAGCTCAATGCCGTGTGCCAGCACGTCCTGCATTTTGTCGTCGTAGTGGAACAGGCTATAGCTGTACAACCCCTCAACGCCGCGCTTTTCGATCTGCATGGCCGTCGGCATAAAGCGATACGCGCCGACGATCTCCAGATCCTCCTCATCCCACAGGATCAGGTGCAGATAATCATCGTCGTAGCTGTCGGTGTCCCGGCGTTTGCCGCTCCCTTCCTCCACCGCGCGAAAGGCAATCTCGCGCAGGCGGCCCAGCTCCCGCAGCAGCGGGGCGTCTTCCTGACCGTTGCGCTGCCAAAGATAGATGGTTTTCCCGTCGCTGGTTTTGCCCAGAGATTCGGCCTGCGCCAGCGCGCGCTTCAAAGTGGCCCTGTCTTCCGGACGGGCAATCGCGCACTGGGTTTTAAAGACGCCGGGCACTCCCTTGCCAAGACGCATCACGTGCTGACGGCACTGCTCGGCCATCTCACGCGACGAAAGGGTGGCGCTGTGCCAGTGATGCCACGCAATTTGCTGGCCGATTTTAATCGGCAGCTGGCTGTGGCGGCGGCGGAACATCTGCTGCATCAGCAGCAGCATCGACAGCGTCGGGGAGACCAGCGTGCTGGCGTAAAAGATCAGGCTGTTGTGCGCCTGAATATGCACCGGCAGCAGCGGGACGCGCAGCTTGCCGGCGAGTTTGATAAAGCCAGAGTGCCATTTCTTATCGCGAATGCCTTTGCGCGTGGGGCGGGAAACTTCGCCTGCCGGGAAGAAGATCAGTACGCCCGCGTTTTGCAGGTGCTGTTCCATCTGCACCAGCGACGACTTCGCCGTCCTGCCGCCCATATTGTCCACCGGAATAAACAGCGAGCTGAGGGGCTCAAGGTGGGTCAGCATCCGGTTGGTCACGACTTTAACGTCGCGCCGCACGCGGGAGACGGCGTACAGCAACGCCAGACCGTCCAGCGTACCCGTCGGGTGGTTGGCAATAATGACCAGCGGGCCATGTTCGGGGATTTGTTCGAGATCGCGGGCGGAAACGGTGCAGAGAATATCAAGGTGTTCCAGAACCTGCTCCACCATATCCAGTCCTTTTAGATGGCGGTGGGCGGCGGCAAACTGCTGAAACTCGTCTTCGTAGAACAGTCTTTTTAACAGACTTTTTTGCCAGGGTGCGGGCCTCGCCTGAGGCCAAAGATCGTCGAGAACGCTATCGAGGCTAAACATGGTCACTCCTCCTGCCGTCTTGCGAAGACAGTAGAAGGCGCAGATGTCGATTGTATTGCAGTTGGGTGAAGATTTGAGCAGAGAGCAGGCCGGGTAAGGCGAAGC
>NZ_ALNS01000047.1:0-28494 GCF_000286655.1 Enterobacter sp. SST3
AGGTGCGGGGTTTTTTGCTTTTGTTTTTCTTCCTCTCCCTCTCCCTCTCCCTGAAACTTTCTCACCTTCGCCTTGCAGACTCGACATTCCGATCATTTCTGGGTATCGTTAGCTGTCTGGATGTCTAAACGTTTATACGTATGTTGTGAGGATATAAAGCTATGCCGATTCGGGTGCAGGACGAGCTACCAGCCGTCAATTTCTTGCGTGAAGAAAATGTCTTTGTGATGACGACTTCACGTGCGACAGGTCAGGAAATTCGCCCGCTGAAGGTGCTTATTCTCAATCTGATGCCCAAAAAGATCGAAACAGAAAACCAGTTCCTGCGTCTGCTGTCGAACTCCCCTCTGCAGGTTGATATTCAGCTGCTGCGGATCGACGCCCGTGAGTCTCGCAACACGCCTTCTGAGCACCTGAACAACTTCTACTGCAACTTTGATGACATTCAGGGTGAAAACTTCGACGGACTGATTGTGACCGGCGCGCCGCTGGGCCTGGTGGAATTTAACGATGTCGCTTACTGGCCGCAGATCAAACAGGTGCTGGAATGGGCAAAAGATCACGTCACGTCCACGCTGTTTGTCTGTTGGGCGGTACAAGCCGCACTGAATATTTTGTATGGCATCCCCAAGCAAACCCGCACTGAAAAGCTCTCCGGCGTATACGAACACCATATTCTCCATCCCCATGCGTTGCTGACGCGCGGGTTTGATGATTCTTTCCTGGCCCCGCATTCTCGCTACGCTGACTTCCCGGCCCAGCTGATTCGTGATTACACCGATCTGGAGATCCTGGCCGAAACGGAAGATGGGGACGCTTACCTGTTTGCCAGTAAAGATAAGCGCATTGCCTTTGTGACCGGACATCCTGAGTACGATCCGCACACCCTTGCGTCAGAGTATTTCCGTGATGTTGAAGCGGGTCTTAACCCGGATGTCCCTTACAACTATTTCCCGAAAGACGATCCGCAAAACAAACCGAGAGCGACCTGGCGCAGCCACGGGAATTTGCTTTTTACTAACTGGCTCAACTATTACGTCTACCAGATAACACCATACGATCTGCGTCACATGAATCCAACGCTAGAGTAATCGTCTGCACTAAACGATCCTAAAGCGTTTCAGCTATTCAAATCAGGCACCTTCGGGTGCCTTTTTTATTTCCGAAATGCCACTCATCATTCTTTAAAACTTTAATTTCAATAAAATCAATCAATTAATTGCAATTTATAATTAAAATGGAAATAGTTTTTGATTTTAGAAAAAATAGAGATAGTCTTAATTCTGCTGAGCGAAAACTACCCAACGATCTTTCGTTCGCGTCGGGAGTGTGATTTTGGATCTTTGATGAGGAGCAGAGTAATGACTCAACAGGCAACGACGGTCGATGAACTGGCCTTTACCCAGCCGTATGGCGAGCAAGAACAGCAAGTATTAACGGCAGAAGCGGTAGAATTTCTGACTGAACTGGTGACCCGCTTTACGCCGCAGCGCAATAAGCTGCTGGCGGCACGTATTCATCAGCAGCAGGAAATTGATAACGGCAAGTTGCCTGGTTTTATTTCGGAAACTGCTTCCATTCGTCGTAGCGAGTGGAAAATCCGCGGCATCCCTGAAGATTTACAGGATCGTCGCGTTGAGATCACCGGTCCGGTAGAACGCAAAATGGTGATCAACGCCATGAACGCGAACGTTAAAGTCTTTATGGCCGATTTTGAAGACTCGCTGGCACCGGACTGGCGTAAGGTCATCGAGGGGCAAATCAACCTGCGCGACGCCGTAAACGGCACCATCAGCTATACCAATGAAGCCGGCAAAATATACCAGCTCAAACCGAACCCGGCGGTGCTGATCTGTCGCGTGCGCGGCCTGCACCTGCCCGAAAAACATGTCACCTGGCGTGGAGAAGCCATTCCAGGAAGCCTGTTTGATTTTGCACTCTATTTCTTCCACAACTACAAAGCCCTGCTGGCGAAAGGCAGCGGCCCGTATTTCTACCTGCCTAAAACGCAGGCCTGGCAGGAAGCGGCCTGGTGGAGCGAGGTCTTCAGCTATGCGGAAGATCGTTTCAACCTGCCGCGCGGCACCATCAAAGCCACCCTGCTGATTGAAACGCTGCCCGCCGTATTCCAGATGCATGAAATCCTGCATGCGCTGCGCGACCACATTGTCGGTCTGAACTGTGGACGCTGGGACTATATTTTCAGCTACATCAAAACCCTGAAAAATTATCCCGATCGCGTGCTCCCCGATCGTCAGGTTGTCACCATGGACAAACCGTTCCTGAGCGCCTATTCGCGTCTGCTGATCAAAACCTGCCACAAGCGCGGTGCCTTTGCGATGGGCGGCATGGCAGCCTTTATCCCGAGCAAAGACGCAGAGCGCAACAATCAGGTGCTCAACAAGGTGAAAGCCGACAAAGAGCTTGAAGCACGTAACGGCCACGACGGGACGTGGATCGCCCATCCGGGTTTGGCCGATACGGCGATGGAGGTCTTTAACCGCGTGCTCGGCGACAACAAAAACCAGCTGTTTGTCACCCGTGAAGATGATGCACCAATCGCAGAAGAACAGCTGCTGGCGCCGTGCGCGGGCGAACGGACGGAAGAGGGGATGCGGGCCAACATTCGCGTCGCGGTGCAGTACATCGAAGCGTGGATCTCCGGCAACGGCTGCGTGCCGATCTACGGCCTGATGGAAGATGCTGCGACGGCGGAGATCTCACGTACCTCTATCTGGCAGTGGATCCACCATCAAAAAACGCTCAGCAACGGCAAACCGGTGACCAAGACCCTGTTCCGCCAGATGCTGGCCGAAGAGATGCGGGTGATCCAGGACGAACTGGGCGAACACCGCTTCAGCAGCGGGCGTTTTGACGACGCTGCCCGCCTGATGGAGCAAATCACCACATCAGATGACTTAATCGACTTCCTGACCCTGCCGGGCTACCGCTTCCTGGCGTAACTCACCACATAACAATATGGAGCATCTGCACATGAAAACCCGTACCCAACAAATCGAAGAATTAAAGAAAGAGTGGACACAACCTCGCTGGGAAGGCATCCGCCGCCCGTACAGCGCGGAAGACGTGGTGAAATTACGCGGCTCGGTCAATCCGGAATGTACGCTGGCGCAAAATGGCGCGGCGAAAATGTGGAAGCTGCTGCACGGTGGCTCTAAAAAGGGCTACATCAACAGCCTCGGCGCGCTGACCGGCGGTCAGGCGCTGCAGCAGGCGAAGGCCGGTATTGAGGCTATCTACCTCTCCGGCTGGCAGGTCGCGGCGGACGCCAACCTGGCCTCCAGCATGTACCCGGATCAGTCGCTCTATCCGGCTAACTCCGTGCCGTCGGTCGTGGATCGGATCAACAACACCTTCCGTCGTGCAGATCAGATCCAGTGGGCGGCGGGCATCGAACCTAACGATCCGCGCTTTATTGACTATTTCCTGCCGATCGTTGCAGATGCGGAAGCGGGCTTCGGCGGCGTGCTGAACGCCTTCGAGCTGATGAAATCGATGATTGAGGCCGGTGCAGCGGCCGTTCACTTCGAAGATCAGCTGGCGTCAGTGAAGAAATGCGGACACATGGGCGGTAAGGTGCTCGTTCCGACTCAGGAAGCCGTGCAGAAGCTGGTTGCCGCGCGTCTGGCTGCTGACGTGCTCGGCGTGCCAACGCTGGTCATTGCCCGTACCGATGCGGACGCGGCTGACCTGATCACCTCTGACTGCGATCCGTACGACAGCGAGTTCATCACCGGCGAGCGCACCAGCGAAGGGTTCTATCGCACCCATGCGGGCATTGAGCAGGCGATCAGCCGCGGTCTGGCGTACGCGCCGTACGCGGACCTGGTCTGGTGTGAAACCTCTACGCCGGATCTGGCGCTGGCAAAACGCTTTGCCGACGCCATTCATGCGAAGTACCCGGGCAAACTGCTTGCCTACAACTGCTCGCCGTCCTTCAACTGGCAGAAAAAGCTGGATGACAAAACCATCGCCAGCTTCCAGCAGCAGCTGTCCGACATGGGCTACAAATACCAGTTCATTACGCTGGCAGGCATCCACAGCATGTGGTTCAACATGTTCGACCTGGCGCACGCCTATGCGCAGGGTGAGGGCATGAAGCACTACGTTGAGAAGGTGCAGCAGCCGGAATTTGCGGCGGGGAAAGATGGTTACACCTTCGTCTCACACCAGCAGGAGGTGGGCACCGGCTACTTTGATAATGTGACCACGATTATTCAGGGCGGCACCTCCTCCGTCACCGCCTTAACGGGTTCAACGGAAGAAGCACAGTTCTAATCTTTTCCCCCTCTCCCCCCTGGGGAGAGGGTTGGTGGTGAGGGGGAATATATGTCGCGTGGCCTGGAATTACTGATTGCCCAAACTATTTTGCAGGGCTTCGATGCCCAGTATGGTCGTTTTCTGGAAGTAACCTCCGGCGCCCAGCAGCGCTTCGAACACGCAGACTGGCATGCGGTTCAGCAGGCCATGAAGCAGCGTATCCATCTTTATGACCACCACGTGGGTCTGGTGGTGGAGCAGCTGCGCTGTATTACCGACGGTAAAAGTCCGGACGCGGAATTTTTACTGCGCGTAAAAGAGCATTACACCCATCTGTTACCCGACTACCCGCGCTTCGAGATTGCGGAGAGTTTTTTCAACTCCGTCTATTGCCGGTTATTTGACCACCGCTCATTATCTCCTGAGCGGTTATTTATCTTTAGCTCCCAGCCCGAGCGGCGCTTTCGTACCATTCCGCGTCCGCTGGCGAAAGATTTCTTTCCCGAGCACGGATGGGAAAAGCTCCTGCATCGCGTGCTGACGGATTTGCCGCTGCGTCTGCCCTGGGAGAATAAAGCCCGGGATATCGGGTATATCCACGCCCATCTCAAAGAAGCATTCGGCGCGGAGGTGCTCAGCCACAGCCATTTGCAGGTGGCCAACGAGCTTTTCTACCGCAATAAAGCCGCCTGGCTGGTGGGCAAACTGGTTACGCCGACGGCCATTGTGCCGTTTCTGCTGCCCATTCATCGTACCGACGACGGGGAACTGTTTGTCGATACCTGCCTGACTACCAGCGCCGAGGCCAGCATCGTGTTTGGCTTCGCCCGTTCCTATTTTATGGTGTACGCTCCGCTGCCCGCCGCGCTGGTGGAGTGGCTGCGCGAGATCCTGCCGGGTAAAACCACAGCCGAGCTGTATATGGCCATTGGCTGCCAGAAGCACGCTAAAACGGAAAGCTACCGGGAGTACCTGCGCTATGTCACCACGGCCGATGAGCAGTTCATCGAAGCGCCCGGCATTCGTGGCATGGTGATGCTGGTGTTTACCCTGCCGGGCTTCGACCGGGTCTTTAAGGTGATTAAGGACAGATTCGCGCCGCAGAAAGAGATGACCGCCGCGCACGTCCGCGCCTGCTACCAGCTGGTTAAGGAGCACGACCGCGTCGGGCGCATGGCGGATACTCAGGAATTCGAAAACTTTGTGCTGGATAAGCAGCAGATCGATCCGGCGCTCATGGCGCTTTTACTGCAGGAAGCACCCGCCAAAATCACCGATCTTGGCGATAAAATCGCGATCAGCCATCTCTACATTGAACGTCGCATGGTGCCGCTGAATATCTGGCTGGAGCAGTCCGACGGTCAGGCTTTAAGAGATGCGATTGAAGAGTACGGCAACGCGATTCGCCAGCTTGCCGCCGCCAATATCTTCCCGGGCGATATGCTGTTCAAAAACTTCGGCGTCACCCGTCACGGACGGGTAGTGTTCTACGATTACGACGAAATTTGCTACATGACCGAGGTGAACTTCCGCGATATCCCACCGCCCCGCTACCCGGAAGATGAGCTTTCCAGCGAGCCGTGGTACAGCGTTTCGCCGGGCGATGTGTTTCCCGAAAAGTTTCGACACTGGCTGTGCGCCGATCCGCGCATCGGGCCGCTATTCGAAGAGATGCATGCCGATCTGTTCCGCGCCAGCTACTGGCGGGGACTGCAAACGCGGATCAAAAACGGGCACGTGGAAGATGTGTACGCTTACCGTCGCAAGCAGCGGTTTTGCATCCGGTTTTCAGAGGGCATCATGTAGGCCGGGTAAGGCGAAGCCGCCACCCGGCAATGCATGCTTAACGAATCCCACCGTACGCCAGCGTGACCTCTTTCGCCGCCTTAATCACCAGCGCACCCAACTCAGTGACCCGATCGTCGGTCATACGTGAAATCGGCCCGGAAATAGAGATGGCGGCAAACGGCTCGCGGTGCTCGTCAAAAATGCAGGCTGCGATACAGCGCAGGCCGAGGGCGTGCTCCTCGTCGTCAAACGAATAGCCGCGCTTGCGGGTCAGGGCCAAATCTTCTTTCAGATGCACCGGCGAAACCAGCGTGGCGTGGGTATAAGCATGCAGTCCTTTACGGTGCAGCAGCCCCGTCACCTGCTCCTCGGTCAGCTGCGAGAGGAACGCTTTACCCGCCCCTGAGGCATGCATCGGCAGCTTGCCGCCAATCGGCGCGGACATGCGCATCAGCTGCGTGCATTGCACCTGGTCGATGATAATCGCCTGATGGTCGCTCTGGTCGAGCACGGCCAGATTCACGGTCTCGCCCGACTCTTCCATCAATTTGCGCAGAATCGGGTGCACAATCGCCAGCAGGTTACGGCTCTGCAGGAAGCTGCTGCCCACGATAAACGCATGCGCGCCCACCGCCCAGTGCCCCAGCTCGCCTACCTGGCGGACAAAGCCCAGCTGCTGCATGGTGGTCAGCAGGCGGTGCGTCGTGGAGTTCGGCAGGCCAGCCTGCTGGGCCAGCTCCGTCAGGGCCACTCTGCTGTGCGACTCGGCTATCCACTCCAGCAGCTTCAGACCGCGCGTGAGCGATTGAACCTGTCCACCCTGTTGTGCGGCAGCGGTGGTGGCAGCAGGTTTTCTGCCGCGTTTAGCGGGAACGGTCGCGACCATGACGATCTCCTTTTTCTGTATCGTGGAAATCATTTTCGTTTTATTTGGTGAATTTGCAACCGTTATCCTGACTGATCGGAGGAGTGATAGTGAACATGTCTCATGTTACCGCTGAGCGACTTTTCCACCCTGCGAGATTGTGCCAGTATGGAACGCAGCCTTTTGGCCTTGTTGAGCGTTGTCGGGAGCAAGTGTGAGCAGCAAAGTAGAGCAACTGCGTGCGCAGTTAAATGAACGAATTCTGGTGCTGGACGGCGGCATGGGCACCATGATCCAGGGCTATGGTCTGAGCGAAGGCGATTTCCGCGGCGAACGTTTCGCCGACTGGCCCTGCGACCTGAAAGGGAACAACGACCTGCTGGTGCTCAGCAAGCCGTCCGTGATCAAGGATATTCACAACGCTTACTTCGAAGCGGGTGCGGATATCGTTGAAACCAACACCTTTAACTCGACAACCATCGCCATGGCGGATTACCAGATGGAATCCCTGTCGGCGGAGATCAACTTTGAAGCCGCAAAGCTTGCGCGCGCCTGCGCCGACGAGTGGACGGCCCGCACGCCGGACAAGCCGCGCTACGTTGCCGGGGTGCTTGGCCCAACCAACCGCACCGCGTCGATTTCACCGGACGTCAACGACCCGGCGTTTCGTAATATCACCTTTGACCAGCTGGTTGTTGCCTACCGTGAATCGACCAGAGCGCTGGTGGAAGGCGGTTCCGATCTGATCCTGATTGAAACGGTATTCGACACCCTCAACGCCAAGGCCGCGATTTACGCGGTGAAAGAGGAGTTCGAGGCGCTGGGTGTTGATCTTCCGATCATGATTTCCGGCACCATCACCGATGCCTCCGGCCGTACCCTGTCCGGCCAGACCACCGAAGCGTTTTATAACTCCCTGCGCCACGCCGACGCGCTCTCCTTCGGCCTGAACTGCGCGCTGGGCCCGGACGAGCTGCGCCAGTACGTGCAGGAGCTGTCGCGCATTGCGGAATGCTACGTTACCGCGCACCCGAACGCCGGTCTGCCGAACGCCTTCGGTGAATACGATCTGGATGCCGACACCATGGCGGCACAAATCCGCGAGTGGGCCGAGTCTGGATTTCTCAACATCGTCGGCGGCTGCTGCGGCACCACGCCGGAGCACATCGCCGCCATGAGCAACGCCGTGGCCGGACTGCCGCCGCGCAAGCTGCCCGAGCTGCCGGTTGCCTGTCGCCTCTCGGGCCTTGAGCCGTTAACCATCGGCGACGACAGCCTGTTTGTGAACGTGGGTGAGCGTACCAACGTCACCGGCTCCGCGAAGTTCAAACGCCTGATCAAAGAAGAGAAGTACAGCGAAGCGCTGGATGTTGCCCGCCAGCAGGTTGAGAGCGGCGCGCAGATTATCGATATCAACATGGATGAGGGGATGCTCGACGCCGAAGCGGCGATGGTGCGTTTCCTCAACCTGATTGCCGGTGAGCCGGACATCGCCCGCGTGCCGATCATGATCGACTCCTCCAAATGGGAGGTGATCGAGAAGGGGCTGAAATGCATTCAGGGTAAAGGCATCGTCAACTCCATCTCCATGAAAGAGGGCGTTGATACCTTTATTCATCACGCGAAGCAGGTCCGCCGCTACGGTGCTGCCGTGGTGGTCATGGCCTTTGACGAAGTGGGCCAGGCCGACACTCGCGCGCGTAAAATTGAGATTTGCCGCCGCGCGTACAAAATACTGACCGAAGAGGTAGGCTTCCCGCCGGAAGACATCATCTTTGACCCGAACATCTTCGCCGTGGCGACCGGCATCGAAGAGCACAACAACTACGCCCAGGACTTTATCGGCGCGTGCGAGGACATCAAGCGCGAGCTGCCGCATGCCCTCATCTCCGGCGGCGTATCGAACGTCTCGTTCTCGTTCCGCGGCAACGACCCGGTGCGTGAAGCGATTCACGCCGTGTTCCTCTACTACGCTATCCGCAACGGGATGGACATGGGGATCGTTAACGCCGGCCAGCTGGCGATTTACGACGACCTGCCCGCCGAGCTGCGCGACGCGGTGGAAGACGTGATCCTCAACCGCCGCGACGACGCCACGGAGCGGCTGCTTGACCTGGCAGAAAAATACCGCGGCAGCAAGTCGGATGACGCAGCCAACGTTCAGCAGGCCGAGTGGCGCGCCTGGGACGTGAAAAAACGTCTGGAATATTCGCTGGTAAAAGGCATCACCGAGTTTATCGAGCAGGACACCGAAGAGGCGCGCCAGCAGTCAGCCCGCCCGATTGAGGTCATTGAAGGCCCGCTGATGGACGGCATGAACGTGGTCGGCGATCTGTTTGGCGAAGGCAAGATGTTCCTGCCGCAGGTGGTGAAATCCGCCCGCGTGATGAAGCAGGCCGTGGCGTACCTGGAGCCGTTTATCGAAGCCAGCAAAGAGAAAGGCTCCAGCAACGGCAAAATGGTCATCGCCACCGTGAAGGGCGACGTGCACGACATCGGCAAGAACATCGTCGGCGTGGTGCTGCAGTGCAATAACTACGAGATTATCGACCTTGGCGTGATGGTCCCGGCGGATAAAATCCTCAAGACCGCGCGCGAAGTGAATGCTGACCTGATTGGCCTCTCCGGGCTGATCACCCCGTCGCTGGACGAGATGGTTAACGTGGCGAAGGAGATGGAGCGTCAGGGCTTCACCATTCCGCTGCTGATTGGCGGCGCGACCACCTCCAAGGCGCACACGGCGGTGAAAATCGAGCAGAACTACAGCGGGCCGACGGTCTACGTGCAGAACGCCTCGCGCACGGTGGGCGTGGTCTCCGCGCTGCTCTCTGACACCCAGCGCGACGAGTTTGTTGAGCGCACCCGCAAAGAGTACGAAACCGTTCGCATCCAGCACGGGCGCAAGAAACCGCGCACCCCGCCAGTTTCACTCCAGGCGGCGCGCGATAACGATCTGGCGTTTGACTGGTCGAGCTATACGCCGCCGGTCGCGCATCGCCTGGGCGTTCAGGAGGTCAGTGCCAGCATCGAAACGCTGCGTAACTACATCGACTGGACGCCGTTCTTTATGACCTGGTCGCTCGCGGGCAAATATCCGCGCATCCTGGAAGATGAGGTGGTGGGCGAGGAGGCGAAACGCCTGTTTAACGATGCCAACGACATGCTCGACAGGCTAAGCGCGGAGAAAACCCTCAACCCACGCGGCGTGGTGGGGCTGTTCCCGGCCAACCGCGTGGGCGACGACATCGAAATTTACCGCGATGAAACCCGCACTCACGTGCTGGCGGTCAGCCGCCATCTGCGCCAGCAAACCGAGAAAGTGGGCTTTGCCAACTACTGCCTGGCCGATTTTGTCGCGCCGAAGCTGAGCGGTAAAGCCGACTATATTGGCGCCTTTGCGGTAACCGGCGGTCTGGAAGAAGATGCGCTGGCGGACGCGTTCGAAGCGCAGTACGATGATTACAATAAAATCATGGTGAAAGCGATCGCCGACCGCCTGGCGGAAGCCTTCGCCGAGTACCTGCACGAGCGCGTGCGTAAGGTGCACTGGGGCTACGCGGCGAACGAAAACCTCAGCAACGAGGAGCTGATCCGCGAAAACTACCAGGGGATTCGTCCGGCGCCGGGCTACCCGGCCTGCCCGGAACACACCGAAAAGGGCACGATCTGGCAACTGCTGGACGTCGAAGCCCATACCGGGATGAAGCTCACCGAGTCGTACGCCATGTGGCCGGGCGCGTCCGTCTCCGGCTGGTACTTCAGCCACCCGGACAGCAAGTACTTCGCCGTGGCGCAGCTTCAGCGCGATCAGATTGAAGATTACGCCCTGCGCAAAGGCATGAGCGTGTCAGAAGTAGAGCGCTGGCTGGCACCGAATTTAGGCTACGACGCAGACTAACGTCACTTTTCCTTACAACAAACAGGGCACCTCATGGGTGCCTTGTCTCTTTCTTACGCTTAACCCCTTATACTGAAATAAGGTTCTATCCCTGGCACCCGGTGGCGGTGCGCTTACCGGGCCTGTGCGTAGGTCGGATAAGGCGTCGCCGTCATCAGACATGGCAACGCGCAGGGAACCTCAGGAAAACCGATAAAGATAAGGAGGAAAACCATCCGTGCTGACCCTGTTACATCTGCTCTCTGCAGTCGCACTGCTCGTATGGGGCACCCATATCGTCCGTACCGGCGTGATGCGCGTATTTGGCGCCCGTTTACGTACCGTTCTCAGCAGCAGCGTTGAGAAGAAGCCGCTCGCCTTCTGCGCAGGCATTGGCGTAACGGCACTCGTTCAGAGCAGCAACGCCACAACCCTGCTTGTCACCTCCTTTGTGGCGCAGGATCTGGTGGCGCTGGCCCCGGCGCTGGTGATTGTGCTGGGGGCTGATGTGGGTACCGCGCTGATGGCGCGTATCCTGACCTTCGATCTCTCCTGGCTGTCGCCGCTGCTGATTTTTGTCGGCGTCATCTTCTTCCTCGGCCGCAAACAGACGCGGGCGGGCCAGCTTGGACGCGTGGGGATTGGCCTGGGGCTGATTCTGCTGGCGCTGGAGCTGATTGTGCAGGCGGTCACCCCGATTACCGAGGCCAACGGCGTGCAGGTCATCTTCGCCTCCCTGACCGGGGACATCATGCTGGACGCGCTGATTGGCGCGGTGTTTGCCATCGTCAGCTACTCCAGCCTGGCCGCCGTGCTGCTGACGGCCACGCTCACTGCCGCCGGGGCGATCTCCTTCCCGGTCGCGCTGTGCCTGGTGATCGGTGCCAACCTCGGCTCTGGCCTGCTGGCGATGCTCAATAACAGCGCCGCCAACGCCGCCGCCCGCCGCGTGGCGCTCGGTAGCCTGCTGTTTAAGCTGGTGGGCAGCCTGATTATTCTGCCCTTTATCCATCCGCTGGCGAACCTGATGGATAACCTCCCGCTGCCGAAGGCGGAGCTGGTGATCTACTTCCACGTGTTCTACAACCTGGTGCGCTGCCTGGCGATGGTCCCTTTTGCCGGGTCGATGGCTCGCTTCTGCGAGCGACTCATTCAGGACGAACCGGAGCTGGACGCCCGCCTGAAGCCAAAGCATCTGGATACCTCCGCGCTGGACACCCCGGCGCTGGCGCTGGCGAATGCCGCGCGCGAGACGCTGCGCATGGGCGACGCCATGGAAACCATGCTCGAAGGGCTGCAAAAGGTGATGCACGGCGAGCCGCGAGAGGAGAAAGAGCTGCGCAGACTGGCGGACGATATCAACGTGCTCTATACCGCCATTAAGCTTTACCTGGCCCGCATGCCGCAGGACGAGCTGGCGGAGGAGGAGTCCCGCCGCTGGGCGGAAATCATTGAGATGTCGCTCAACCTTGAGCAGGCCTCCGATATCGTTGAGCGCATGGGCAGCGAGATAGCCGATAAGTCGCTGGCCGCACGCCGGGCGTTCTCCGTTGAAGGCTTAAAAGAGCTTGAAGCGCTGCACGAGCAGTTGGTCAGTAACCTGAAGCTGGCGATGCTGGTCTTCTTTTCCAGCGACGTCCCGAGCGCGCGCCGCCTGCGCCGTAACAAGCATCGATTCCGCATTCTTAACCGCCGCTACTCGCACGCCCACGTTGAGCGTCTGCATCAGCAAAACGTGCAAAGTATCGAAACCAGCTCACTCCACCTGGGACTGCTGGGGGATATGAAGCGCCTCAACTCGTTGTTCTGTGCGGTAGCCTACAGCGTGATGGAACAGCCGGATGAAGATGACCAGCGGGATGAGTATTAATCTCTGAAAGCGCCTCGCAAAACCTTGTTGCGAGGCGTGACACCTTATCAAACGCCATTTACCCTTCAGACCTTACGTTTTTTAGGGAATAGAAAATGCTCGTTTATTACGCTACACTTCGCCAATTCATGCGCATTCCGATGGGGGTTCTCATGCGCACTACTCGTGGCATTAAAAAATCAGTCAACGTGTCGTTAGCACCTGAAATTCTTGAAGAGGCGCGACGGCTTAAGCTTAATCTCTCCGCTGTACTCACGGCTGCACTGCAGGAGCAGTTTCGTGCGCATCAGCGCGCAGAGTGGTTAGCAGAAAATAAAGCGTCTATCGAGGCCATTAACCAGTGGGTTGAGGAAAACGGCTCCTTTAGTGACTTTCAGAGGTCGTTCTGATGGAGCAATATTTTGCTTATGAGAATGAAGGTAAGGGGAAAACTGCCTATCCTTGGCTAATCAATATGCAGCATCCCGTGGCCAATGTGATGAAGCATGTTCTGGTCGCCCCCGCAGTTGAACTTAGCCATCTGGGTGGCATTCAGCCACCTGCGAAAGTGTGCCCTGTCGTTGAGATAGCGGGTAAACCCTGTGTGGTAATGATGCACATGATGGCAGGCATATCGCCAAAAGAGTTAGGCGAGCGTGTCGCCGATCTTACGCAAAACCGTACTTCATTGCGGGATGCACTCGATTTTTTGATCAACGGTTACTAACACTTTTTTGTCAGCCACAAGGTAAGGTATATTTCGCCCTTCACAGGAGAAACTATGCTGCCAACTCAATCAACCCGATTAAACAAATACATTAGCGAGAGCGGGATCTGCTCACGTCGCGAGGCGGACCGTTACATTGAACAAGGTAATGTGTTCCTCAACGGCAAACGCGCCACGATTGGTGACCAGGTGATGCCTGGCGATGTGGTTAAAGTGAATGGTCAGCTCATCGAACCGCGTGATGCCGAAGACCTGGTGTTTATCGCGTTGAACAAACCGGTTGGGATTGTCAGCACCACGGAAGATGGCGAGCGGGACAACATCGTTGATTTCGTGAACCACAGCAGCCGTATCTTCCCGATTGGCCGTCTGGATAAAGACTCTCAGGGGCTGATTTTCCTCACTAACCACGGCGATCTGGTCAATAAGATCCTGCGTGCCGGTAACGATCACGAGAAAGAGTACATTGTGACGGTTAATAAGCCGGTCACGGACGACTTTATTCGCGGTATGGGCGCCGGTGTGCCGATCCTCGGTACCGTTACGAAAAAGTGTAAGGTGAAGAAAGAAGCGCCGTTCGCGTTCCGTATTACCCTTGTGCAGGGCTTAAACCGCCAGATCCGCCGCATGTGCGAATACTTCGGTTATGAAGTGACGAAGCTGGAGCGCACGCGCATCATGAACGTCAGCCTGTCCGGCATTCCGCTGGGCGAATGGCGCGACTTAACGGACGACGAACTGATCGAGCTGTTCAAGCTTATCGAGAACTCCTCGTCCGAAGCGAAGCCGAAGGCCAAAGCAAAACCGAAAACCCAGGCGATTAAGCGTCCGGTCGTGAAGGCACCGCAGGCGGAAGAGAAAGGACGCGGCAAACCGGGCAACGGGAAGCGATTTACCCAGCCTGGCCGTAAAAAGAAAGGACGCTAGCTAGCGCCTTCCACGGGTAGAGGTATTGGCCGACCAGGAAAAGGTCGTTTCAGTATCCGGCTTGTAAGCCTGCTGCTTTTTCAGTTTGCGGGCTTTTTTCGCCTCGGCGTCACGCTGCGCCATCAGTTTGTCGATGTACTCTTTTTTCACCTGATTGGTTTCGGCGTTGCTCAGCGTACGGCCATGCGCGATGCGGGCGCGGTCGAGAAGCGTTTTAAGTTCGCGCTGCTCGGCTTCCGTCATGTCTTTCTGGGTCAAACGTGGTGTCGCCATTGCTGAAGCCTCCTGAGAGAGAGGCTTCAGTGTAAAGCAAGCTGAGTCAATTAACCCTGCTTCACCGCATCTTTTTTCGTTTGTTCCTCAATCGGTTTGCCGGACCAGTAGCCCGCCAGCAGCGAGCCGGAGAGGTTATGCCAGACGGAGAACAGCGCACCCGGCAGGGCCGCCAGCGGTGAGAAGTAGATTTTACCGAGCGCCGCCGCCAGGCCGGAGTTCTGCATCCCTACCTCGATTGCCAGCGTGCGGCAGGTCGATTCGTCGAAGCCAAACAGTTTCCCGCCCCAGTAGCCGCCCAGCAGGCCAATGGTGTTATGCAGCACCACCGCGACGATCACCACAAAGCCTACGGAAGCAATGTGCGAGGCGGAGCCCGCCACCACGGCGCTGATGATGGCCAGAATACAGACCATCGAAAATGCGGGCAGGTATGGCTCAACGGCCTTCACCACGCGCGGGAAAAGATGGTGAATGACCAGCCCCAGCGCAATCGGGATCACCACGATTTGCAGAATGCTCAGCAGCATGCCCATCACGTCCACCTGAATATGCGCATCCACGTACAGGCGGGTTAACAGCGGCGTGGCAATCACGCCCACCAGCGTCGAGACGGACGAGATAGTGACGGAGAGCGCCACGTCGCCTTTCGCCAGATAGATCATGACGTTGGACGCCGTGCCGCTGGCCACGCTGCCCACCAGCACCATCCCGGCGGAAAGGTCGGGCGGCATCTTAAAGGCCATCGCCAGCAGCCACGCCGCGAGCGGCATCACCAGGTAGTGCAGAAATATTCCTGCCGCGACGGGCGCTGGGCGAGACAGCACGCGTTTGAAGTCGTCGGCTTTCAGATGCACGCCCATACCGAACATGATCAACATCAGCAGCGTGGTGACCCATGGACCAATACCGGTGAACGTGGTGGGCGTGTAATACGCGAGTACGGAGAGCAGCAGCGCCCATAACGGGAACAGCCGCGTAATAGCGGATAACATAATGATTTCCTTGCGATGAATGTTGTATGTGTTTGTTATAAAAAGCCGGGATCGAGCCCGGCTATAGTTATTGTTTATCGCGTAAGGAAGTAATATTCAAATGAATTATGACCGGATGCTTTCCCAGCTCAGACTAAAGCGAGCCAGATATTTGCGCAGTCGGTCGGCGTCGTTAGGATTGGCTTTTTTGAGCCGTGAAACGGCAAACAGCTCACGTCCGGCTTCAGACAACGATGCGCTGCGGCGACATACCTCCAGCACCGTTTCAAGTTGCCGCTGGTCAAAGAGGTCAATCTCCATGTCAGTTGCAGGCTGCGTCACGTCAGTTTGCCAGTCGGTCTGAAGCCGGGAAATCTCCTCCAGCACCAGATCCTGAGTAATACGCCCTCGTTCCGCCAGCGTCGCCATGCGTGCGACGCTGGCGCTCAGTTCGCGAAAGTTGCCCCGCCACAGCGCTCTGCTGGAACAGGCAAAGGCCAGATAGCCTTCGCGTGCCTCTTTATCGAAGCGGATTTGCGTCTGGCTTTCGCGAGAGAAACGTTGAAGTTCGTAGTCAACATTCGGCGTGATGTCTTCTTTCCGTTGGGCAAGGCCGGGTAAGGCAAAGCTCCACATATTAATACGGGCATAGAGATCTTCACGAAAACGTCCTTCTGCCACCCACTGGCGCATATCACGGTGGGTTCCGGCGATAAGTTGAAAATCGCTGTGAACTTCTTTATCGGAGCCAAACGGGAAAAAAGTTTTTTCTTCAATGGCTTTGAGCAGCATCGCCTGTTCATCCAGGCCTAGTTCGGCAATCTCGTCGAGGAAAAGGACGCCGCCATCGGCTTCACGCAGCAGGCCGCTGCGCGCCGACAGTGCGCCGGTAAAGGCCCCTTTCACATGGCCGAACAGCGTGGACATAGCGTTATCACCGCGCAGGGTCGCGCAGTTGACGGAAACCAGTTTGCCGGATACCTGATGGCGTGACTGCTTAAGCTGATAAATGCGGTTCGCGAGGAACGACTTGCCCGCGCCGGTGGGGCCGGTCAGCAGGATCGGGGCTGTTGAACGTAGCGCCACGCGTTCAATCTTGTCGATCAGACTGTTAAAGGTGGCGTTTCGCGTCTCAATGCCCGCTTTCAGAAATGAGATTGACTGCTGCTGCTCGCGCTGAAAACGGTTGGTAAGGGTCGTGTAGCGGCTTAAATCCAGGTCGATAATTGAGTAAGTTCCGGCTGCAGTCTCCTCAGCAGAGGCTTCTTTTCTGGCAGGGCCAGTCTGCAAAAGGCTGGCGGGAAGATAGCGTGCTTCCGTCAGCAGGAACCAGCAGATCTGCGCCACATGCGTGCCGGTGGTGATGTGGACGAAATACTCTTCGCGATCGGTATCAAAAGTGTACTGGGTGGCGAAATCGAGAAACGCGGCATAAACCTCTTCGAAATCCCACGGGTCTTCAATGGTTACCGTGCTGGGACGCACCTCGGTGTGGGGGGAAACCAGCACAATATCTTCCGCCAGTTGCTGAGCCATGCCGAGATCTCGCGGTTGATGTAGCAGCTCCAGCCTGTCGACCGGGAAATCCGGCTGTTGGCACAGCCCGACGGTCGGTCGCCATTTGCGAAAGCGATTAGCCCGCTTTCCCCGTTTATCCATCACGGTGCCAAGCACCCCGATCACCACCTTCCGCTTCTTCATGTTTATCCAGAAAGATAATTGTCGATATAGCAGGATAAGAAATGTTGAGCCGAACGGCAATGCATGAAAAGCGTGATAAATAAAAATCATTAATTATCAATAAAATAAAAAAATAAAACGGCGATTTTTGTTTTTGGCACGCTTCTGGCAATACAGATAACGTCACGACGTTGAGCACACTGGGGGTTAAGGCCCCGTCGGCGCACCAGGAACGGCAAGGCTGTTTTCCGGGGGCGTTCCGTCAACCAATGACAGACAGAAGGGTTCGATTCCCGATTCATTCTCCCAATGAAAACTGGTTGTAAACATCAAAGTAAAAACGGGGATTGCGCAGTCAGCAATCCCAATGAAGGTCGCCGGTAATGGCGCCGGATCGCAGGCGAAAAGGCATTCCCCTGTGATTTCGTGCCTGCACCCGCGCCTGACTTTAAGGAATATAAAATGGCTAAAAAAATCACGATAAAAAAAGGTCAGTTAGGACTGGTAGCAAAAGCTGGCGATTATTACCGGGTACTGGAGGCGGGTGAACACCGTCTGGGTTGGTTCAATACTGACGACGTGCTGGTGGTGAGCCAGGACGGCAGCGAGGTACCGGGTGCGCTGGCGGATTATCTGCGCCGCTTTCAGCCTGACTGGGTGGTACGTTACTGCCTTGCGGTAGACCTTACTGCGGATGAAATCGGGGTGTTATCGAACAACGGCGTATTGCAGGAAATTGTGCCGCCTTCGACTCGTCGTCTGTACTGGCAGCAGGATGCGGCGTTGACCCTGCAAAGAATCGATACCCGCGACGTGCGGGTGCCGGTGGACGTGATGAATGCTGCTCTGCAGCCGCGTCGCAATGGCGCGGTAAAAGGGCGTGACGCGATGCTGGTCGTACAGGTACCTGCCTGGCACGTCGGGGTGGTGAAAATCGACGGAGAAATTCAGGCACTGTTACCGCCGGGACTGACGGCTTACTGGAAAATTAACCATCTGGTTGAGGCAGAGGTAGTGGATACGCGCCTTCAGGTGGTGGAAGTGAGCGGGCAGGAGATCCTGACGAAGGACAAAGTTAACCTGCGCCTGAACCTGGCGGCTAACTGGCGCTACAGCGACGTGCTGCAGGCCTGCGGACAGCTTACGAAACCGCTGGAACATTTGTACCGCGAACTCCAGTTCGCACTGCGTGAAGCGGTCGGCACCCGCACGCTCGATGAGTTACTGGAAGATAAGCAGATCATTGACGAGGTGGTCAGCAAACAGGTGCAAGGCCGCCTGTCATCCTTTGGAATGGAAATTGCGTCGCTTGGGGTAAAAGATATTGTTTTACCTGGTGATATGAAAACGATTTTATCCCGTCTGGTAGAGGCTGAAAAATCGGCCCAGGCGAATGTTATTCGCCGACGTGAAGAAACGGCGGCGACACGATCGCTGTTAAACACCGCAAAGGTGATGGAAAACAACCCGGTGGCGCTGCGTTTAAAAGAGCTGGAAACCCTGGAAAGGGTCGCGGAGCGTATCGACAAAATTTCAGTATTTGGTGGCCTGGACCAGGTATTACACGGCCTTGTTAACCTGAAAGGATAACGCAATGCAACAGAATGATTTTGAATTACTGACAGCGCCAAACGGCGCCCCGATCAAAATGTGGACTCACGGTGTGCCCGTGGAGCCAGAGGCACAGGCGCAGTTACTGAATACCGCAAAGATGCCGTTTATTTTCAAACACCTTGCGGTGATGCCCGACGTTCATCTCGGTAAAGGCTCTACCATCGGCAGCGTGATCCCGACCAAAGGGGCAATTATTCCTGCGGCGGTTGGCGTGGATATTGGTTGCGGGATGATTGCCGTTCGCACGTCGCTGGTGGCCGGTGATTTGCCGGATAATCTCAGCGGTTTACGTAGCGCCATTGAACAGGCAGTACCGCATGGGAGAACCAATACCCGTTCTCGACGGGATAAAGGCGCGTGGGAAACGCCACCGAAAGAAGTGGACGATCGCTGGTTGGTGTTGGCCCCACGTTTTAAACAACTCACGGATAAATACCCGCAGTTGCGGAAAACCAACAACTACCAGCATCTGGGCACGCTGGGTACCGGAAACCACTTTATTGAAATTTGCCTCGATGAGCAGCAGCGCGTCTGGGTGATGTTGCACAGCGGCTCGCGCGGCGTAGGAAACGCCATCGGTAATGTGTTTATCGCCCTGGCACAGCAGGATATGCAGCATCACCTGGGACATCTGCCGGATAAAAATCTGGCCTATTTTCAGGAGGGGAGTCGTCACTATGAGGACTACATCGAGGCGGTGGAGTGGGCGCAGGATTTTGCCCGCCACAATCGGGAAGTGATGATGTCGCGCGTGCTGGCGGCGCTCTCTCGCGAAGTGACAAAGCCCTTTATTACGCAGCAGGAGGCGGTTAACTGCCATCACAACTATGTGCAGAAAGAGCATCACTTTGGGGAAGAGGTACTGATCACGCGCAAAGGTGCGGTGTCGGCGCAGAAAGGGCAGATGGGGATTATTCCGGGCTCAATGGGCGCAAAGAGCTTCATCGTGCGTGGCCTCGGCAACGAGCAAAGCTTCTGTTCCTGCAGCCACGGCGCCGGGCGAGTGATGAGCCGAACGGCGGCCAAAAAACGCTATACCCTTAGCGAGCATATTCAGGCGACCTCTCACGTAGAGTGTCGCAAAGACAATGAGGTGATCGATGAAACGCCGATGGCCTATAAAGACATTGATGCCGTGATGGCCGCGCAATCGTCGCTGGTGGAGATCGTTCACACCCTGCGTCAGGTAGTGTGTGTAAAAGGATAAAAAAATGAGCAACAACGATGTTGATAGCGCGATGCGCGCACGTGTCTGCGCGCAACTTCGCGATATAGAGCAGCGCTATAACGTGCGCGTGCTCTACGCCTGTGAATCGGGCAGCCGGGGATGGGGTTTTGCCTCACCGGATAGCGATTATGATGTGCGGTTTTTGTACGTTCACCGCCCAGAATGGTATCTGCGCGTCGAAGCCCAGCGGGATGTGATCGAGCTGCCGATAGATGATGAACTGGACGTTTGTGGCTGGGAATGGCGCAAGGTACTGGGCCTGCTGAAGGGGGCAAACCCGACGCTTATCGAGTGGCTGGATTCCCCCGTTGTTTATCAGGAAGATGAGACGGTAGTGGCCGAGTTGCGCGCGCTGATACCTGCGTGGTTTTCGCCATTGCGCGCCCGCTGGCATTACTACTCAATGGCCCGAAAAAACTTCCGTGGATATTTACAGGGGGAAACGGTTCGGCTGAAAAAGTACTTTTATGTTCTGCGACCTTTGCTGGCGGCGCGGTGGGTAGAAGCGGGGAAAGGCGTTCCACCGATGCGTTTTGCCGAACTGCTTGCCGGGAGCGAACTGTGTGCGCCGTTACGTGCGGAAATCGATGGATTACTGGAAATAAAACAGCGCGCAGGTGAAGCGGAATATGGTCCTAAACGGCCCTTACTCCACGCTTTTTTGCAAAGTGAGCTGGTGAGAGGAGAAGTGCCGCCGGTACTACCCGACAGCAGAGAAGGAAATTTAAAAGATCTGGATTCGCTGCTGATGAGAACAGTAATGAAGAGCTAAAGAATGGCCCGGTAGTGAAAACGCCCGGGCCATTCTTGCGCTTATTCAAACAAATTCTGATGAAGTTTCTGCACCACCTGCTCAGCCTGATCGGCTGGCACCAGGAAGCAGAGGTTATAGCTGGACGCACCGTAGCAAATCATGCGGATGTTGAACGGGTCGAGCACGCCAAACACCTCTTTGCCCACGCCGCAGGCGCGGGACAGCTTGTTGCCGATGATAGCAACCAGCGCCAGGTCTTCTTCGACTTCCACGCGGCACAGCTCGGACAGCTCAATCAGCAGCGACTGCGTCAGCAGGGTATCGCCGGTTGATGTGGAGCCGGTGGTGTCCAGCGTCAATGCAATGCTCACTTCCGAGGTGGTGATCAGATCCACGGAGATATTGTGGCGCGCCAGAATGCCAAACACTTCCGCCAGGAAACCGCGGGAGTGCAGCATATTGTGGCTGTGGAGCGTCACCAGCGTCTGGCGACGGCGCAGGGCCAGGGCGCGGAACAGCGGCGGGTTTTCCGTTTTCTTGCAGACCAGCGTGCCGCCCGCTTTTGGATCTTTACTGGAGCCGACGAAGACCGGAATATCGCTGCGCACAGCAGGCAGCAGCGTGGCCGGGTGCAGCACTTTCGCGCCGAAGGTGGCCATTTCCGCCGCTTCTTCAAACGCGATCACATCAATACGTTTCGCCGCGGAAACAACGCGCGGGTCGGTGGTGTAAATGCCCGGAACGTCAGTCCAGATATCGACGCGCGTAGCATGCAGGGCCTCGCCCAGCAGCGCGGCGGTATAGTCGCTGCCGCCACGGCCAAGCGTGGTCGTGCGGCCTTTCGCTTCACTGCCGATAAAGCCCTGAGTGATCACGATGCCGTCTGCCAGGCGCGGGGCCAGCTGCTGATTGGTCAGCTCGGCCAGCGCTTCAACGTCCGGCTCGGCGCGGCCAAAGCGGTCGCTGGTACGCATGATTTTGCGTACGTCAAACCACTGCGCCTGAACGTTACGCTCGCGCATGATTTCAACAAACAGCAGGGTGGACATCAGCTCACCGTGGCTGACCAGCTCATCGGTCAGGGCGGTGGAGGTGGCCAGAGAGGCCGCTTCTGCCAGCGTGGTGATGTTTTCCAGCAGGCGTTCCACTTCCTCGCGGATGACGTTCGGGTTCTGCAGACGCTCAAGGATGTCGAACTGAATTTTGCGCAGTGCATCCAGCTTCACGAAACGTTCTGTCGCTTCCAGTCCTTCAGACAGAGAAACCAGCAGGTTCGTCACGCCGGCGGATGCAGACAGCACCACCAGGCGGGTATTCGGATCGGCCAGCACCACATCGGCGCTGCGGTTCATGGCATCGTAATCGGCCACACTGGTGCCGCCAAACTTGGCGACCACAAAACTCGTCATAACAACCTCGTGTCAGGGAATGAATAAGCGACCATGGCACAAGAATGAAACGAAAACAGGTGCAGGCGCAAAATACGGCCCTATAAATAAAATGTGGGGGAGGTCCTGTCAATGCTGGGATTATGCGGATTTTTTATGGGGGGGTACCCCTGAGAAACAGGACTTATAACAGGGCCAGATTTTATGCTTCGTTTTAGGGCATTTTGACCGACATTTCTCCGCTCCAGGAGGGCGCTTCAGCAGCTATACTTTTCGGGTCTTTTCACCTGTGTTTGATGCAGGCCAGGGCAATGGCATAAAAACCATCACAATTTTTATTTGCAGGCGCTACAATCGACCGCAGTCACAATTCTCAAATCAGAAGAGTATTGCTAATGAAAAACATCAACCCAACGCAGACCGCTGCCTGGCAGGCACTCCAGAAACATTTTGATGAAATGAAAGATGTCACCATCGCGGACCTGTTCGCGAAAGATGCCGATCGTTTCAGCAAGTTCTCCGCGACCTTCGACGACCTGATGCTGGTGGATTTCTCTAAAAACCGCATTACCGAAGAGACGCTGGCAAAACTGCAGGATCTGGCGAAAGAGACCGAGCTGGCGGACGCCATCAAATCCATGTTCTCCGGTGAGAAGATCAACCGCACCGAAGACCGTGCCGTGCTGCACGTAGCCCTGCGTAACCGTAGCAATACCCCAATCATCGTTGACGGCAAAGACGTCATGCCGGAAGTGAACGCGGTGCTGGAAAAGATGAAAACCTTCTCCGAAGCGATCATCTCCGGAAGCTGGAAAGGCTACACCGGCAAAGCGATCACCGACGTGGTTAACATCGGTATCGGCGGTTCTGACCTCGGCCCGTTCATGGTGACCGAAGCGCTGCGCCCGTACAAAAACCACCTCAATATGCACTTTGTGTCTAACGTCGATGGTACCCACATCGCCGAAGTGCTGAAGAACGTGAACCCGGAAACCACCCTGTTCCTGGTTGCGTCGAAAACCTTTACCACTCAGGAAACCATGACCAACGCCCACAGCGCGCGCGACTGGTTCCTGAAAACCGCGGGCGACAACAAGCACGTGGCGAAACACTTCGCTGCGCTGTCCACCAACGGTAAAGCCGTCAGCGAGTTCGGTATCGACACCGCGAACATGTTCGAATTCTGGGACTGGGTCGGTGGCCGCTACTCTCTGTGGTCTGCAATCGGTCTGTCTATCATCCTGTCCGTGGGCTTCGACAACTTCGTTGAGCTGCTCTCCGGCGCGCACGCGATGGACAAACACTTCTCCACCACCGCACCTGAGAAAAACCTGCCGGTGCTGCTGGCGCTGATCGGTATCTGGTACAACAACTTCTTTGGCGCTGAAACCGAAGCGATCCTGCCGTATGACCAGTACATGCACCGCTTTGCTGCTTACTTCCAGCAGGGCAACATGGAATCCAACGGTAAATACGTGGACCGTAACGGCAACGCGGTGGATTACCAGACTGGCCCAATCATCTGGGGCGAGCCGGGCACTAACGGTCAGCACGCGTTCTATCAGCTGATTCACCAGGGCACCAAAATGGTACCGTGCGATTTCATCGCCCCGGCTATCACCCATAATCCGCTGTCCGACCACCATCCGAAGCTGCTGTCCAACTTCTTCGCCCAGACCGAAGCGCTGGCGTTCGGTAAATCCCGCGAGGTGGTTGAGCAGGAATACCGCGACCAGGGTAAAGATCCGGCAACGCTGGAGCACGTGGTGCCGTTCAAAGTGTTCGAAGGCAACCGTCCAACCAACTCCATCCTGCTGCGCGAAATCACGCCGTTCAGCCTTGGCGCGCTGATTGCCCTGTACGAGCACAAAATCTTCACGCAGGGCGCGATCCTGAACATCTTCACCTTTGACCAGTGGGGCGTTGAGCTGGGTAAACAGCTGGCAAACCGTATTCTGCCAGAGCTGGGTGACGATAACGCGATTACCAGCCATGACAGCTCGACCAATGGGTTGATCAACCGTTATAAAGCATGGCGTGCGTAATTAAAACGCCATGAAAACGTGCCGGCTTAATGCCGGCATTTTTTTATCAGATAATTCCTGATGTCTGTTAGTTAACGCAAATTCTGGTTCTGAGTTTAATCTGAAAAAGACGTTTAACCCGTTAATTGCTGCGGTTTATTTTAAGAAAATACGCAGAAGGAATTTAATATTTCAATATTATAAGCTATTGTTTTATAGTTATTTAATATTTTTTCTATTTGTCTTTCATTTCGATTTTATCCATTAGTCTGAAAACCCACCCTCTATTTCCCCTTACGGCAAACCCACGGCATGAGTTGTGTATACTCGATTCCGCCTGAAATTCTTTTCGGGCAAATCTCCATTCATTCATTGAAGGGAAATTGTTATGAAGAAAGTACTGTATGGCATTTTTGCCATATCTGCGCTTGCGGCGACATCTGTCTATGCAGCTCCGGTTCAGGTCGGGGAAGCGGCAGGGTCGGCTGCGACGTCTGCGTCTGCGGGAAGTTCTACCGCAGCCAGCGCCAGCACCGTAAGTTCAGCCGTGGGTGTCGCGCTGGCGGCAACCGGTGGCGGTGATGGCTCCAACACCGGAACCACGACCACCACGACAACCAGCACCCAGTAATAGCGGGTGTTTTAATCATAACCACACTTCGGTGTGGTTATTTCGCCCCTTCGGAGAAGAGTCGTGAAGCGACCAGCAATCATTCTGATTTGCCTGCTGCTGCAGGCGTGCTCGGCCACCACTAAAGGGCTGGGAAACTCACTGTGGGAAAGCCTGTTCGGCACACCGGGCGTGCATCTGACCGATGACGAGCTTCAGAACATGCCTTATGCCAGTCAGTACATGCAGCTTAACGATGGCCCGCAACTGTTTGTGGTGCTCGCTTTCGATGAAAACGGGCAGCAGAAATGGGTGACGCAGGATCAGGCCACCATCGTGACGCAGCATGGTCGTATCGTGAAAACCCTGTTGGGCGGCGATAACCTGCTGGAGGTGAATAATCTCGCTGACGATCCGCTGATCAAGCCGAACCAGATCGCCGACGGCGCAGGCTGGACGCGCACGATGGGCTGGACCGAACACAAGCAGGTGCGTTACGCCACGGCACGCTCGACCTTCCGCTGGGACGGCACCGACAGCGTGAAGGTCGGCAGCGACGAAACGCAGGTTCGCGTGCTGGATGAAGAGGTCACCACCGACCAGGCCACCTGGCATAACCGCTTCTGGATCGACGAGGAAGGGCAGATCCGCCAGTCCTTACAGTATCTCGGTGCCGGATTCTTCCCGGTCAAAACCACCCTGATCAAGGCGGCGAAATCATGAAAACGCTCATCCACGCTGCGCTTATCGCCAGTTTTGCCGCGCCGCTGGCATGGTCCGCGGGAACGGTAAAGGTCTACACGCCGGACAGTGAAAAACCTAAAACCTTAACCCACGCCGAACGTCTGCTCGATCTCGTCGGACAGCCAAGGCTTGCCAACAGCTGGTGGCCAGGCGCGGTCATCGCTGAACGGCAGAAGACCGTGGAAGCGGAACAGCAGCACAAGGCGCTTCTTGCCAGACTAACGGGACTCGCGGAACAGGAAGACGGCGACGACGCGGCGGCCATTAACAGCGTCCGTCAGCAGCTGCAGGCGCTGAAGGTGACGGGCCGACAGAACGTCAATCTTGACCCGGATGAGGTGCGTGTCACGGAAAACGGCAACCCGACCCTGGAAGGGGACTATACGCTCTGGCTTCCGGCGAAGCCGACGACGGTGACCGTGATGGGGCTGATCGGCAGCCCGGGTAACAAGCCCTTTACTCCCGGCCGCGACGTGGCGAGCTACCTCGACGAGCAGAGTCTGCTGAGCGGTGCGGATAACAGCTACGCCTGGGTGGTTTACCCTGACGGCCACACGCAAAAAGCGCCCGTCGCTTACTGGAATAAACGACATATCGAACCCATGCCGGGCAGCATTATTTTTGTCGGTTTTGCCGACCATTTCTGGACGAAGGCGTATGACGGGCTTAACGCCGATATCCTTCACTCCCTGATTCAGCGGATACCGGAATAATGAAAAGAACCTATCTCTACAGCATGCTGGCGCTCTGCGTGAGTGCCGCCTGCCATGCAGAAACGTATCCGGCACCCATTGGCCCGTCTCAGTCAGACTTCGGCGGCGTCGGTTTACTGCAAACGCCCACCGCGCGTATGGCGCGCGAAGGGGAAATTAGCCTTAACTACCGTGATAACGACCAGTATCGTTACTACTCGGCGTCGGTGCAGTTGTTCCCGTGGCTTGAAACCACGCTGCGCTATACCGACGTCCGGACGAAACAATACAGCAGCGTCGAGGCGTTCTCAGGCGATCAGACCTACAAAGATAAAGCCTTCGACGTCAAGCTGCGCCTGTGGGAAGAGAGCTACTGGATGCCGCAGGTCTCCGTGGGCGCCAAAGATATTGGCGGTACCGGCCTGTTTGATGCGGAATACATCGTGGCCAGCAAGGCCTGGGGGCCGTTCGACTTCTCGCTCGGTCTGGGATGGGGCTATCTCGGCACCAGCGGCAACGTGAAAAACCCGTTTTGCTCCTACAGCGATAAATACTGCTACCGTGATAACAGCTATCAGAAAGCGGGCTCCATCAACGGCGACCAGATGTTCCACGGCCCGGCCTCGCTGTTTGGCGGCGTGGAGTATCAGACGCCCTGGCAGCCATTGCGCCTGAAGCTGGAGTACGAGGGGAATGACTACTCGCAGGACTTCGCCGGGAAGATTGAGCAGAAGAGCAAGTTTAACGTCGGCGCCATTTATCGCGTCACCGATTGGGCCGACGTTAACCTCAGCTACGAGCGCGGCAATACGGTGATGTTTGGCTTTACGCTGCGCACCAACTTCAACGACATGCGGCCGCACTACAACGACAACGCGCGGCCTGCATACCAGCCGGAGCCGCAGGATGCGATTCTGCAGCACTCCGTGGTGGCAAACCAGCTGACGCTGCTGAAATACAATGCCGGCCTGGCGGATCCAAAAATTCAGGTGAAAGGCGATACGCTTTACGTCACCGGCGAGCAGGTGAAATACCGCGACTCGCGGGAAGGGATTGAGCGCGCCAACCGGATCGTCATGAATGATCTCCCGGACGGGATCCGTACGATCCGCGTGACGGAGAACCGTCTCAACCTGCCGCAGGTGACGACGGAAACGGACGTTGCCAGCCTGAAGCGCCATCTGGAAGGCGAACCGCTCGGACATGAAACCGAGCTGGTGCAAAAACGCGTTGAGCCGATCGTGCCGGAGACCACCGAGCAGGGCTGGTATATCGACAAGTCGCGCTTCGATTTCCATATCGATCCGGTGCTAAACCAGTCCGTCGGCGGGCCGGAAAACTTCTACATGTATCAGCTGGGCGTCATGGCGACGGCGGATCTGTGGCTCACCGACCACCTGCTGACCACCGGCAGCCTGTTCGGCAACATCGCCAACAACTACGACAAGTTCAACTACACTAACCCGCCAAAAGACTCGACGCTGCCGCGCGTGCGTACCCGCGTGCGTGAGTACGTACAGAACGATGCTTACGTGAACAACCTGCAGGCCAACTACTTCCAGTACTTCGGCAACGGGTTCTACGGCCAGGTGTACGGCGGGTATCTGGAAACCATGTACGGCGGCGCGGGGGCAGAAGTGCTTTATCGTCCTGTCGACAGCAACTGGGCGTTCGGGATTGATGCCAACTACGTTAAACAGCGTGACTGGCGCAGCGCGCAGGACATGATGAAGTTCACCGACTACAGCGTTAAAACCGGTCACCTGACCGCCTACTGGACGCCGTCTTTCGCGCCTGACGTGCTGGTGAAAGCCAGCGTCGGCCAGTATCTGGCGGGCGATAAGGGCGGCACGCTGGATATCTCCAAACACTTCGACAGCGGCGTCGTGGTGGGCGGCTACGCCACCATTACCAACGTCTCGCCGGACGAATATGGGGAAGGGGACTTCACCAAAGGAGTTTACGTGTCGATTCCGCTGGATCTGTTCTCATCCGGTCCAACCCGTAGCCGCGCGGCCATCGGCTGGACGCCGCTGACGCGTGACGGCGGTCAACAGCTTGGACGTAAGTTCCAGCTGTACGACATGACCAGCGATAAGAACATTAACTTCCGCTGATGCTTCACGCCGGGCGGCACTGCGTTTGCCCGGCCTACGGTTTTTGTAGGCCCGGTAAGCGCAGCGCCACCGGGCGAATCAC
>NZ_ALNS01000048.1:0-26773 GCF_000286655.1 Enterobacter sp. SST3
AGGCCGGGTAAGCGCAGCGCCACCCGGCATAACCTCAATACATCAACTTCACCTGCTGCGCCTTCGCGTGGGCCACAATCTCGTCGTCCGGGCGGCAATCGCTGACGATGGCATCGAACTGCGCCAGCTCGCCCATTCTTGCCGAACGTACCTTACCAAACTTGCTGTGATCGACCACCAGCACATGGTACTGCGCGGCGCTCAACGCCCAGTGCTTGACCGGTAATTCTTCCAGATTAAAGCAGGTTGCCCCCTGACGCACATTGACGCCCGCGGCAGAATAAAACGCGATATCCGGGCAGAGATTGCTGAGCGTGTCCTGCAGGTTGAGCGGCTTAAAGATCGCGTTGCTGGCGTGAAACTCACCGCCGCAGAGGATCACCCGGCACTCGGGTTTCTCCTGAAGCGCCAGAAAGGTGTTCAGGGAGTAGCACACGGCAGTGAAAGGGATGCTGCTGTCGATGGCTTCGATAATCCACGGCGTGGTGGTACCGCAGTCAAAAAACAGCGTCTGGTGCGGCTGTACCAGTGAGGCCGCAAGCCGCGCGGCTTTGCGTTTCTCCTCCACCAGGCGTGTCTTCTGGTCGCTGATCAGATAATGGCTGGCGCTGCGTGGCTCAAGCACAATATATCCGCCCAGCAGCACGACGGGCGCGCTCTCGCTGTTCAGATCCCGACGAATGGTCATCTCTGAGACGCCGAGGAGGTTGGCGGCTTCCTTAAGATGCAGCTTATCGCTGCGCTTCAGCGCCTGAAGCAGCTGAGCAATGCGGTCATCGCGACGTGTTTCCATAGTTCCTCGGGATAAAAAAGTGAACCCCCGCAGGGCGGGGGTTCAAGTGTAACCTGTCAGGTCGGGGTTAGTCACGTATCCAGCCTTTGCGGATCGGGATAGCGAAAATGGCGCGATAGAGGGTAGAGAGCCCGCTATAGAGCGCCTCACCAATGAGGCTCCACAGGATAGCCGCGCTCACGCAGCCAATCAGCCCCACCAGGAAGCCACCCACCATGTCCAGCGGCCAGTGGACGCCCAGATAAACGCGAGACCAGGCGATGGCCACCGCGACCACCATCAGCACCGCACCTGACCACAGGCGATGCCAGAACAGGAAGGCCAGCGCGAAGGTGAAGATCACCGTCCCGTGATCGCTCGGGAAAGAGTCATCTGGCGCATGGTGCAGGAAGGTATAGCCCACGTGATCGACAAACGGACGATCGCGCGGGAATGCGTGGCCCAGAATGTAGCTCACCAGAACGCTCACGCCCAGCGCCATCGCCACTTTGATCACCAGCTGGCGCTGCGCTTTCACCTGGCTACGAGGTCCCCACAGCCAGAGGATGGCGGCCAGCGCGGGCACGATGCTGATCAGATCTTTTGCCAGAAAGGTGGCAAAGTCGATCATCCACTCGGGCGAGGCCGGGGTGGCATTGATCAGATAGAACAGCTGATAATTCAGATTCTCTAGCATAGCGTTATCACTCTTTAGCAAACCGGGTGGAAACAAGGCCGTAGACCACCACCTGAGAAAACCAGACCCACCACCCAGCCCACAGGTTGTGAGAGAAAAAATGTGCCCCGCGCATGATCTGGCCATAACCCATCACCAGACCTAGCACCACGCCCAGCGCGACGAAGCTCCAGGCGAGACGCGGACGCTCGCGCCAGAAGGCAAAAAACAGCCCCATCACCATAAAGCCGCTGGAGGCATGACCGCCGGGGAAACAGCGCCCCGGACCGCTGTCTGCAGGGACGGCGCTAAATAGGGGATAAGAGACAGCCTTACCGCCATATTCCACCAGGTCCCACGGGCAGCTGTGATGGCTCATGCTTTTCAGCAGGCCCACCACCAGCGCGCCAACGCCCATCAGCAGCGCCGCCGTCACCAGCCTTGCGTTACGCTTGTAAGCGCCGTAAAACAGCGCCACGGCGCCTAAGGCGATGGCGATGTACTTCGCCAGACGATGGTTGAGCAGATCCAGCAGGTGGTCTTTCTGCAGCGGGAAGCTCTGCGTCGCCGCGTCATACCAGAAGCCGGTTACCCATCTGTCGAGCGCTTCATTGCGCGATAGCCACGTAAACACCACGGCAAGGGCTATCAGTATGAAAAGCTGATTACCATAAAAGCGGGCCGGTAAGCGGTAAAGGCGTTTTGTCTTATTTGTCTGTAACTTAGACAATTCTGAACGGTTGGAGGTGAGTGCCATAATTTGGGGTCGTTGACGAGTAATGGGGCTATCATAAATCTGTCAAATTAAGGAAACCTTAAACGAAGACGATATGTGCTTTATTTCTGTTTATCCTCGATAAATCACTATCTCGGGCTGCGGCATTTCATTACACTCGTCGCGATTTTGTCATTATAAAGAGATTGCATGTTAAACCGTTCTTCTTCAGGTTCACGTCTGGGTCGTCAGGCGTTGCTTTTCCCTCTGTGTCTGGTGCTCTACGAATTTTCTACCTATATCGGTAACGATATGATCCAGCCCGGGATGCTGGCCGTGGTGGCGCAGTACAACGCCGGCATCGAGTGGGTACCGACCTCCATGACCGCCTATCTGGCCGGCGGCATGTTTTTGCAGTGGCTGTTAGGCCCGCTGTCGGATCGTATTGGCCGTCGTCCGGTGATGCTGACGGGCGTCGTGTGGTTTATTGTCACCTGCCTTGCCACGCTACTGGCACAAAACATTGAACAATTTACCCTGCTGCGTTTCCTGCAGGGGGTGAGCCTGTGCTTTATCGGCGCCGTGGGGTATGCCGCCATTCAGGAGTCGTTTGAAGAGGCGGTGTGTATCAAAATTACCGCGCTGATGGCGAACGTGGCGCTGATCGCTCCCTTGCTCGGGCCGCTGGTAGGCGCCGCATGGGTGCATGTTGCGCCGTGGGAAGGGATGTTTGTGCTCTTTGCGGTTCTCGCCGCCATCGCGTTCTTTGGTCTGCACCGGGCAATGCCGGAAACCGCCACCCGCATCGGCGAGAAACTCTCGCTGAAAGAGCTGGGTCGGGATTACAAAGAAGTGCTGAAGAATGGCCGCTTTGTGGCGGGCGCGCTGGCGACCGGGTTCGTTAGCCTGCCGCTGCTGGCGTGGATTGCCCAGTCACCGGTCATTATCATCAGCGGTGAAAAGCTGAGCAGCTACGAGTACGGCCTGTTGCAGGTGCCGATCTTTGGCGCGCTGATTATCGGTAACCTGGTGCTGGCGCGTCTGACCTCACGCCGCACCGTGCGTTCACTGATTATCATGGGCGGCTGGCCGATTGCAGCCGGGCTTATTCTGGCGGCGGTTGCGACCGTTGCGTCATCACACGCTTATCTGTGGATGACGGCAGGACTCAGCATTTACGCCTTCGGTATTGGCGTGGCGAACGCCGGGCTGGTGCGCCTGACGCTGTTTGCCAGCGAGATGAGTAAAGGTACGGTCTCCGCGGCGATGGGGATGCTGCAGATGCTGATTTTTACCGTCGGTATCGAGGTGAGCAAGCATGCCTACGCGATGGGAGGCAACGGGCTGTTCAGTCTGTTTAACCTCGCCAACGGCGTGTTGTGGGTTGGCCTGATGGTCGTGTTCCTGAAAGACAAGCGTGTCGGAAACGCCCTGCAGCCTTAACTGTTTATTCCCTCTCCCGGTGGGAGAGGGTTAGGGTGAGAGCACCAGACCGCACTGTGTTAATTAAACGGTGCCTCCCCGTTCAACACCTTCTCAATCACATCCAGCACGCCTTCCTCGTTATTGTGCGGCGCTTCAAAACGCGCCGCCGCTTTGATATGCGGTCTGGCATTCGCCATCGCAAAGCTGAACCCGGACTGGCGCAGCATCTCCACGTCGTTGCCGCTGTCGCCGAAGGCCACCACGTCGCTGTTCTCTATCCCCCAGCGCTGCTGCAGGATCCGCAGGCCGTTGGCCTTATGCACGCCGGGGATAATCAGGTCGATACTGCCGTGACCGGTGGTGACGGGCACCATGATGTCGCTGAGTTTTTCATGCAGCAGCGCCTGAATACGCGGAATTTCATCATCGGATACGTTAAGCCCGAACTTGAAGAAAATATCGTTCAGGTTGCCGAAATCGCTGACCATTTCCAGACGGTGATAGTACTTTGCCGCGATGGCCTTAAAGCCCTCGTCATAGCACTTGAGCGTGTAGGCGCTGCTCTTCCCGCAGGCGATGATCTCAATGCCCGGCACGTCGTTTAACACGTTCGCGACGGTCTCGAAATGGGCTTTCGACAGTTCACCGTTGAAGACGTCTTCACCCTCACTCACGACCCAGCCGCCGTTTTCGGCGACGAATGAAATTTCATGCGCAATCTCCGGGAAAAAGGAGATCAGCTGGTAGTACTGGTTGCCGCTGGCGACCACGAAGCGAATGCCTTGCGCCTTCATGCGCGCGTACTGCGCCAGAAAGCGCGGGCGATTGTAGGTCTTGGCATCACTCAGGAATGTGCCATCCATGTCGACGGCGATCAGTTTAACGCTCATATCCCTTCTCCAGTGTCGTTTGATTCGTTTCCGGCTTTGCCACCGCGCGCGCCACCAGCGCCGCGATGATGACCAACCCTAACACCACCAGCATGGCGCTGCGCAGCCCGTAGTGCTCCCCGAGGAAGCCGAGCAGCGGCGGCCCGACCAGGAAGGCGAGATAGCCCGTGGTTGCCACCACGCTGACGCGCGTCGGGGCATCCGGGCCGGTATCGCTGGCGGCAGAGATGGTCAGCGGGAAGCCGAGGGACGCGCCCAGCCCCCAGAGGATCACCGAGACGCCGGCAATCCAGTCCACATCCACAAAGACGATCATCGCGATACCCAGCCCGCCGAGCAGGGCGCTGGCGCGCACTACCGCCACGCGGCTGTAGCGGTCAATAAACCAGCCGCCGGTGAAGCGCCCGACGGTCATCCCCAGCGTAAACCCGGCGTAAATCAGCGAGCCGGAGGTCGGGCTAAAGCCGTGACCGTCCACCATCAGCAGCGGCAGCCAGTCGTTGGCGGAGCCTTCCGCGAACGCCATCGCCAGCACCACCACGCCGATCAGCATCAGCTGGAAATCGCGGTAGAAGGGCAGCCCTTTTTCGGCAGAATGCTGTTCGTCCGCGGGGTTTTTACCGGTGCCGTCCGGGATGGCCCGGATGCCGGTCAGAATGGGAATGATGCACACCAGCGCCGCCAGCAGAATATGCAGATTCGCACTCACGCCAGTGGCCGTCAGCGCCATCCCCACGCCCGCACCGGCCAGCGTGCCGAGGCTATAGAAGCCGTGCATCATTGGCAGCACGGTTTTGTTCATCTCGCGTTCGACCGCTGCTCCTTCCACATTTATCGCCACTTCCGCCGAACCAAAGCTGCCGCCAAACACCGTCAGCCCGAGGGCAAACAGCACCGGTGAGGCAAACCACAGCGCCGCGCTCAGCACCATCATCCCGAACACCGCGAAGCACATGGTGGTGCGGATCACCGCCCGCGTACCGAAGCGCTTTACCAGCCACGCGGAGCAGAGAATGCCGCTCATGGAGCCTATCGACAGGCCGAACAGCACGATGCCCATTTCCGCGGTAGAGACGGACAAAATATCGCGAATGGCGGGGGTGCGCGTGGCCCAAGAGGCCATCAGCAGGCCGGGAATAAAGAAGAACATAAACAGCGCCCACATGCGGAGCTGCAGGGCTTTGCGGGGAGAGTTCAGCGTCATTGGGGTAGCACCAGAAGTACAACAATAGCGACAACACTAGCAAGTTTGTGTACATTTGTACACAAACCAGGTGAGGAATTGATGAGCAGACCACCCAACGATCCGCATCGCCGGGAGAAGATCCTGCAGGCGACGCTCGACACCATTGCTGAACACGGTATTCACGCCGTCACGCACCGTAAAATCGCCACCTGCGCGGGCGTGCCGCTGGGGTCGATGACCTACTATTTCGACGGCATGGAGCCGCTGCTGGAGGAGGCCTTCACGTGGTTTACCCGCCAGATGTCGCAGCAGTACCGGGATTTCTTCGCGGGCGTCACCGGGCCGGAAATGGCGTGCGAATCCATCACCACCCTCATCCACAGCTCGCAGGTGACCACGCCGCACAACATGGCGCTGATGTATCAGCTTTACGCCTTTATGCACCGTAGCGCGGCGCTCAAAACGGTAATGCAGGACTGGATGAAGATGAGCCAGTCCACGCTGGAGCAGTGGTTCGACCCGGTCACCACCCGCGCGCTGGACGCGTTTATCGAAGGGATGACGCTGCACTATGTCACCGACCGGGCGCCGTTAAGCCGGGAGGAGATTCGGGCGATGGTGGGGAGGATTGCGGGCATTACACCGTTAAATAAAGAAAATTAGTTCATATTTTTCAATGTATTACGATTTTTATCCATGTTGACAATCCGGACCGAACACGTGACTATCCACCGCGGTGGTTATTTACTGTTCAGTGGTTGAGGTTGGCGTTGGGTGAAAAAGTAAGTACATGGTTCGTACAGGTCAGTCTGGCAAAAAAGAGAGCGTTGTTAGTACTGTTGATTTTGGTTCAGGCAAGTCTGCTGATTGGGCATCTGCTCTACCAGCGCGGCTATGTCGAGGATAACGCTGCACGTATCCTTCGCAATACCGCCATACTCCAGTCCCAGCAGTTTGATACCAGCCTTAACGCGATGCGCTACCAGATGCGCTTTATCGGGAATGCCTTTCTGCTCAACCATACGGTCACGCCTGAAAACGCGCAGCCATTCCTGCAAGGGGAGCTCAAGCGTGCCTGGCTGGATGGCGTTGTCGTCTTTGATGAAGACGGTGATTTTCTCAGCAGCCGCGCGCTATTTCCTTTTGAGCGCGCTCTGGACGCCACTACGCTTGCGCAGGCCAGCTTTCGGCAGCACCCTCTGTTTACCGATTTTCGCCGGGATGAAGTTACCGAAAGTTTGTTTTACTGGCAGAGCAACGGCACGGATAAAAACATGTTGGGCTTCGTGATGTTCCGTGCAGTGCGCGATGCACATGGTCGCTTTCTTGGTGGTGCGTTGGGTTTCTTCAATGGTAACACCATGAACGATATGTTTCGCAAAATGGAAGCGCAGGGCTTCGATTTAGGTCAGGGTGGGGCGATGGCGGTCCTTGACCGTGACAATGCGGTGCAGCTTGCCCGTATGGGGGCGAATGACGGTTCGCAATTGAACACCTCCGACCCGCGCCTCGCGAAGCTGCTGGAATACGCAAGCGATACCGCACAGGTCCAACGATATACCTCTCCGATTGATGGCGTTGAACGTATGGGAGTATTTCTTAACCTCAACGAACGCAAATGGGTGCTGGCCGTCGGGCTGGCCAGAAAAGACGTGCTGCACGGCTGGTATTATCAGGCTCTGTGGACGGCGCTGGCGATTCTGGTTATCTCCATTACGCAGTGGTTTCTGATGCATTACATCCACGTCAACGCCCTGCAGCGGGCGCGTTTCCAGCAGGAGGCGCGGCTCGATCCGCTCACCGGGCTGGCAAACCGTCGCCAGTTTGATGAGTGGTCTTTGCGGGCCTGCAATCTTGCCCGTCGGCATCAGCAGCCCCTGTGCCTGATGAGCATGGATCTGGATTTCTTCAAGCGTATTAACGACACCTGGGGCCATGACGGCGGCGATGCGGTGCTGAAGCATATTGGCAACGCGCTTCCGGCACTGGTGAGAGGCAGCGACATTGTCGCCCGCTTCGGCGGGGAAGAGTTTGTCGTGGCAATGCCGCAGACCTCTCTGGAGACGGCCGCTGAGATCGCCGAGCGCGTACGGATGAGCCTTGCCAGCCAGAACGTCGACTTCAACGGGCAGACGATCCGCTTCACCGCCAGCATGGGGCTCGTATGCATGACGCCGGATGAACTGGAGATTGAACATGGCATGCAGTCAGCCCTGGCGCGAGCCGATCGTGAGCTTTATCGTGCAAAACGTGAGGGGCGCAACCGGGTCTGCGTGGCGAGCTAGCGGGCGGTTGTTTTCTCCAGGCGTTCAGGGCCCGCCGGGCGCTGGCCCTGTCGTCCACCTGAGGATGGATTATTTTTTCAGGATATTCTTCCCGCTGGCGTCCACCACCGCTTCGCCATCCTCTTTCGTAAACGCCCCTTTCTGCGCGTCCGGCAGAATGTCGAGGACGACTTCAGACGGGCGGCACAGGCGGGTGCCCAGCGGCGTCACCACAATCGGACGGTTAATCAGGATCGGGTGTTGCAGCATAAAATCGATAAGCTGGTCGTCGGTGAAGCTGTCTTCGGCCAGGCCGAGCTGTTCATAGTGCTCCACGTTTTTACGCAGCAAATCGCGCACCGAAATGCCCATATCGGCAATCAGGGCGGTCAGCGTATCGCGCGACGGTGGCGTTTCCAGATAGAGAATAATCTCTGGCTCCGCGCCGCTGTTGCGGATCATCTCCAGCGTGTTGCGCGAGGTGCCGCAGGCGGGGTTGTGGTAAATCGTGATGTGGCTCATATCAGTGGCTCATTACAGTGTGAAGGAGAGACGTAGCGCCAGGGCGGCGAGCGTCACAAACAGGACCGGCAGCGTCATGATGATGCCCGTCCGGAAATAGCCGCCCCAGGTAATCGTCATGTTTTTCTGCGCCAGCACGTGAAGCCAGAGCAGGGTGGCGAGACTACCAATAGGCGTGATTTTTGGCCCCAGATCGCAGCCAATCACGTTGGCGTAAATCATCGCGTCCTTTATCAACCCTGTTGCTGTGCTGCCGTCAATGGAGAGCGCGCCAATCAGCACCGTGGGCATATTGTTCATTATGGATGACAGGAACGCGGTGATGAACCCGGTTCCCAGCGTGGTGGCCCACAGCCCGTGTCCGGCCAGGCTATTCAGTACGCCTGTGAGAGAGTCCGTCAGCCCGGCATTACGCAGGCCATACACCACCAGATACATCCCCAGCGAGAAGATGACAATCTGCCACGGCGCGCCGCGCAGCACTTTTCCGGTATTTATCGCATGTCCGCGTTTTGCGACAGCGAATAAAATCAGCGCGCCGACGGTCGCAATGGCGCTGACCGGAATGCCGAGAGGTTCAAGTACGAAGAAACCGACGAGCAGAAGAAGGAGGACGATCCAGCCCGTTCTGAACGTCGGGAGGTCGTGAATGGCCCGCGCAGGCTCCTGGAGTTTCGCCAGGTCATATTCTGGAGGAATTTCCTTGCGAAAGAACAGGTGCAGCATCACCAGCGTTGCGGCAATCGCGGCGATATCCACCGGGATCATCACCGAAGCGTACTCGCTGAACCCCAGCGCGAAGAAGTCCGCCGACACGATGTTGACCAGGTTGGAGACAATCAGCGGCAGGCTGGCGGTATCGGCGATAAAACCTGCCGCCATCACAAACGCCAGCGTGGCCTGTTTGCTGAACCCCAGCGCCAGCAGCATGGCGATGACGATAGGCGTGAGGATCAGCGCCGCGCCGTCATTAGCAAACAGCGCTGCGACGGCTGCGCCCAGCAGGATAATCCAGGTAAACAGCAATCGCCCGCGACCGTTTCCCCAGCGGGCAACGTGCAGTGCCGCCCATTCGAAAAAGCCGGACTCATCCAGCAGCAGGCTGATGATGATGACGGCGATAAACGTTGCCGTGGCGTTCCAGACGATATTCCAGACTACCGGAATATCGTTAATGTGAATCACGCCGCTGGCCAGCGCCAGCGCGGCGCCAATAGTCGCGCTCCAGCCGATACTCAGTCCTTTGGGCTGCCAGATGACCAGCACCAGCGTAAACAGAAAAATTGCCCCTGCCAGAAACATCGCTTACTCCGTTATATCTGTTTTTGTGAATGTGTTTTGATTAGCACGAACCCGGAAGCCGGTTTTTCAGCTTCATGCGCGTCTCTTCCCGCAGGCAGTTCCAGCTGGTGTCGATAACGGCTGCCGCCCATGCAGGCATGTTGGGAGAGAGACGGTAATGGACCCACTTACCCTCGCGACGGTCGATCACCAGCCCGGACTCGCGCAGCAGCGCCATATGGCGGGAGACTTTCGGCTGAGATTCGGCGGTGGCGGCGCAGAGATCGCAGACGCACAGCTCGCCCGCTTCGCGGAGCAGCATGACGATGGCGAGCCGCGTTTCGTCGGAGAGGGTTTTGAAGAGGTGGAGTGGGTGGAGCATTCGGTCATCCTGAATGTCATTTATCATATGCATTAAATCATATATATTAATGGCCGGTGAGAGAAGAGGGAAAAGCAGGAAGGACAGAAAAAGCTCATACAGAAGCGGATTAAAAGAAGCTTTTACAAAATTAGTTTGGCGAGCGGTTCTCGTCTCCAAGTCAGAAATGTGTGGGTGTAGACATTTCCTTATTAGTAAACGTGAAGATTTTATGGTCCTCAATGTCATATCCAATAAGCCAGCCCCAGTGTAACCAAGTAAAACAGGAGGGTGAATCCCTGGCTAATCTCAGGGAAATAAATGTCAAGGACATAGCCAAAAATGAACGTGAGGATGATGGGTATATAGGTCCAGAAGAAAAACTGGTTCTGAGATTTGAGCCAGCGTTTGAGAAAGCACATTAGTGCCTGTCCATAAGTTTCAGGATCGTGTCAAAAGCATCATAAGGGCTTTGACTATTAGTCCATTGCTGGGTTAGCACGCCCGCGCGCATAAACGCAGATTCCACCAGAAAATACATCATTTCCAGTTCTCGCAGGTACAACGCGTGATGTACCACCAAACCGCTGAAAAAGCTGCTGCTGCGAACTCTTTCAGCGTTGAGTTAGCCGGGGTGTTACAGTATATTGAATGGAAACAACATTACGCCTTATGTGATCGTGTAAGCCGTAAGGAGCTGGAAGTTCTTTATACACATGACAATTGTTGAGTGTAAAAAAGTGTCTATCGTTCTAACTCTTGATATATTGCATAAATACCTTCTGCCTTGAATTCGCCATTTACCCAAAGAATTGCATTTTTTTGTTCCGTTAGAATGTATTTTCTAACTTTTCTAGAATAGTGAATGGTGAGCATTAAGCCCATGGATAGCCATAATAAAATAAACATGCCCATTGGAGTAATGGATTAAATAAAAATTTTGTCTTTGATGAACTTCTTAATCGATTTATCAATGAAAGTCTTTCCTTCATCAGTGTTTAGCAATTTACAAAGATCTTCTTTTTGTTCAATTGTTAATGACTTGTATTTCTCTGTATAAGAAGGGAATGGTTGCGTGCAATCATCCTTTGAAATTTCCCAGTCAGGAACGGAGAAAATTGTAGCCGCAGTCGCGATTTTATTTGATATGTAAAATGACTCGCCTGAACTTTTCCAGTAAAGTATCGTACTATTTGGCGGAGTCTTAATGGCTTGGATGAGCGCTGGTCCAAAAAGATAAATAGAATACAAAAAAAGAAGCGAAAAAAGAATGGTTACGGTTTTTTCAACCCATGTGATAGTAGGCAGTTTTTTTAATGATATTCGAATAAAGAAGAAATTTAGTACAAAAGCTGGGATTCCGGATTTCTTAAGTATTAAATCATGAGACCTCCGATATTTGAATAATGCTCTGGCAACGATTGTGAGCAAGGTTATAACAGCTCCAAAGATGGATATCCACGCTGCAAGTGCCGCTGCTGGAGAGTTTAATAATTCAGCATTAAATATATTAGAACTTATTGGATTGATAACGCTCATTCATCCTCCTGTTAGCTTTTTATCCTTCAGTCTATTTGTACCATCAACGACACAATTTGCAAGACATAACAAAACAGCTAGTGGTTGTCATTATTCCGCAATGAACGTACCATTCGCAAAAATCATACGCCTTCTCTCCAACATGATCCACACCGGGATTTTGACCGAAGCGGACCGGGACAACTGGATATGTAGTGTGAAAAAAGGGTGATTTTGATACCAAATAGGAACGGTACAACCAGTGCATTAATATCGATTGCGGGCATGCCTTCGTGACGCATTAGGCTTTTTTCGATAAGTTTGCCGCCCGCAAAAGATCAGCGCATCACCGACTCATACCCAAAGGTATGCAGGAACATTGTTTTTACTGAGTCTTCCCCACCGCTTATGTAACAAAATTATCGTGAAGAACTAGCTTAGAAAGCGGCGGATTTCATATTTGGTTCAGTCCACTTCCACAGCTTGCCTCATCATTTCTGCAACTATACTCCTGCTAGATCCTGTTTCATCTGCGATCTCCATTACTTTGGCTTCAGCCATGGCTTAACTGAGCATTTCTGAGAGCATGGGTGTAAAGGCGTGGTTGTTTCCCCTGAAGGTTAATGGTAAGGGAGTGCTGGAAATCAACGTCTTTTCCAACACCCAAAGTTCTTCATCTGCGACCCAATAAACCTTAGCATTCTTTTCCATCCATTGATCCAACCATTGCTCGCTAGGATGAGTAAATGTCGTTCTCTTGCCTGAACCAACACGACGGAGCGGGAAATTGTTCTTCGCCACAAGCAGAACTTCCAGTGTGCGCCTGAGTGTTGAACCTTCTGGGTTACCGTTATAGTGGGTTTTGATGCGATGCCGAAGATTAGCGCGGCTATTAGGTTTGATTTTTTATCGGGTGAAATACCGACATAGAGCAACGTGTATCCATCTTGAGTAATGCATCCCTCAATTGGAACACCAGGGGGGGATTTCTTTAAACCACCAAAAATAGATATCTTTCACAGCAGGAACTGGTGTTGGATGAAGCATGGCTTCTGCTCTGCTGAATGTTGTGTCAGGATAAAAATCAAACACGTATATTTTCCACGCTGATTCATCCTGATATTTTATTGATCACCATGTAGGAATGCTTGATTTACTCAGGGGAAATGATGAGTTTAAGAGTAACGACACAGCAGGTAGACACCTGGAAGAAACGTATTCAAAGGGATGGGTTGAAAGGTTCGACCTACTTTTGTCAGCAGAGTGGTGCTGTCTGGGTATCTGCATCCGTTGACCACCAGGCAATATGCCAGCGCGTTTTAGGGCAAGATTCGGGAACAAGCTCTCTGTCGAGCTACCTTCGCTGGGATGATGTAAGTGCGGTTGATCTGGTTGAACTGCTATATGCGATTGAAACGGCGTAGGAAGGCTTTGCCTATGGCTGTTCGCCACAAGGCACGAACTTCAGACAACAAAAAACCCATCAACCTTGAACCAAAACGGCGGGGTTGATGGGCTCCACAAATTGGGGACATCAAAGAAAAGCAGTGGCACTAGTTATGACTGCCCCCTGATAAAAAAGTTCTGCGCGTAACGAAAATATTTTCCGCCACGCGCATTCTTAGGAGTTATCCGAGCCCCGGCCAGATGATGATGATCAGCGTACCCGCCAGCGTGAGCAGTACGTTAGCGATAGCATAGGTGCCCGCATAGCCCAGCGCCGGAATGTTGCTGCGCGCGGTGTCGCTGATGATTTCCATAGCAGGCGCACAGGTACGCGCCCCCATCATCGCCCCGAAGAGCAGGGCGCGGTTCATGCGCAGCACGTAGGCGCCGAACAGGAAGCAGATCACCACCGGCACCAGGCTGACGATAAGTCCGGAAACCAACATCTGCCAGCCAACGGCACCCAGGCTGTGGCCAATGCCGCTGCCCGCGCTTAAGCCCACGCCCGCCATAAAGACCATCAAACCGAACTCTTTCACCATGTTCAGCGCGCCCTGCGGAATGTAACCGAAGGTCGGGTGGTTCGCTCGCAGGAAGCCCAGCATGATCCCGGCGAACAGCAGCCCGGCGGCGTTACCGATGCCGAAGCTAAAGTTGCTGAACTGGAAGGTGATCATCCCGATCATCAGGCCAACGATAAAGAAGGCGCAGAAGGCCAGCAGGTCGGTGACCTGGCTGTGAATAGAGATAAAGCCGATGCGGTCGGCCACGGTTTTTACGCGTCGCGCGTCGCCGCTGACCTGCAGCACGTCACCTTTGTTGAGCACCACGTTGTCGTCGATAGGCATCTCAATCTGGCTGCGGATCACGCGGTTGAGGAAGCAGCCGTGGTCGGTCAACTTCAGCTGCGCCAGGCGGCGGCCCACGGCGTTATGGTTTTTCACCACGATCTCTTCGGTGACGATGCGCATGTCGAGCAGGTCGCGGTCGAACACCTCTTTGCCGTTACGGAAGCTCGGGTCGAGACGGGCGTGGGCGTCCGGGTAACCGACCAGCGCGATGTCGTCGCCCATCTGCAGCACCGCGTCGCCGTCCGGGTTCGCCAGAATGCCGTTGCGGCGGATACGTTCGATGTAGCAGCCCGTCTGGCGGTAAATCCCCAGTTCGCGCAGGTTTTTGCCGTCAGCCCACGCCACCAGCTCCGGCCCGACGCGGTAGGCGCGGATCACCGGGAGATAAACTTTACGTTTGGAGTCGGTATCCAGACCGCGCTCGCGGGCGATTTGCTGGGCGCTGGTCTGCAAATCCTGATGCTGTAGTTTTGGCAGGTAGCGTGCGCCAACGATCAGGCTTACCAGACCAATCAGATAGGTCAGGGCATAGCCCAGGCTCAGGTGGTCGAGGGCGGTGGAGAGCTGTTCCCCGGCCATACCGGAGTGGCGCAGGGTATCACCGGCACCCACCAGCACCGGAGTGGAGGTCATCGAGCCTGCCAGCATACCGGCCGTTAGCCCGATATCCCAGCCAAACAGTTTACCCAGCCCTAACGCGATCAGCAGAGCGCTGCCGACCATTACCAGCGCCAGCATCAGATAATTTTTGCCGTCGCGGAAGAAAATGGAAAAAAAGTTCGGCCCCGCTTCCACGCCAACACAAAAAATAAACAGCATAAAACCTAAGTTGAGCGCGTCCGTGTTAATGCTGAAGTGCTGCTGGCCTAATAATAAGGAGACGACTAAAACGCCAATGGAATTACCGAGTTGAACCGAACCCAGGCGCAATTTACCCAGGCAAAGACCCAGCGCCAGTACCACAAATAATAACAGGATGTAATTCCCATTTAACAAGTCTGCGACGTTTATATTCACGGAGGCTAACTTCTTGTTTACCAGTAAGTTGTTGAATGAAAGGACTTTTTGGGCTACTGTTTTTTGGGTCAGGGAAAAGCGTTAACGCTCCCTGTTTCCTGCTTTATTCCCTAAAACATTAGCTGGCGTGTAGTTTAATCGCATTAGCTACTGACAGCTACTGATTATCGCATCACCCTGTGCGTACTTTGGCAAGGATTGCCGCATTGCTTTATCTGACTGGGCGTCTACCCGACGAAAGTGTATTTGATAGAGATAAGTCAGGAGGATAGGTTGAATATGAAACGAAACTGGGCGGGGGTGATCAGCTGCTTTTTGCTGTTCACGGTCGTATGCATGTCGCTTGCTTTTAACGTGAAAGGGGCATTCAGGGCGTCGGGTCATCCGGAGCTCGGGTTGCTCTTTTTTACCCTGCCGGGGGCAGCTGCCAGTTTTCTCTCCCGTAAAGGGGAGGTGGTGAAGCCACTGCTGGGCGCCATGCTGGCCGCGCCGCTCTGTTTGCTGATGATGCGCTTGCTGTATATCTCTACGCGAAGTTTCTGGCAGGAGCTGGCGTGGTTGATGAGCGCTGTTTTCTGGTGCGCCCTTGGCGCGCTCTGCTACTTATTTGTGCGCAGTCTGCTTCATAACCGACGGCACCACAAATAAAAACGCCCTCTCGGTGAGGGCGTCCTTTCATTTCATTACTGGGCAGCAAACAGGCCCAGGTGCTCTTTGGCGTAAGCTTCAAAGTCGGTGCAGCCGCCAATGTGTTTCTGATCGAGGAAGATCTGCGGTACGGTTTCAACCGGCTTACCGACAGTTTTTTCCAGATCGGCTTTGGTGATGCCTTCCGCGTGGATGTCCACATAGCGGAAGTTGAAGTCATCGCGCTCTTCGGTCAGTTTCTCAGCCAGCTCTTTCGCGCGCACACAGTAAGGGCACCCTGGACGACCAAAAATAACTGCAAACATTTCTCTCTCCTCAAAAAAACAAGCCTGACGGCGAATGACACGTATAGTGCCCCATAACCTGTCGTCATTAAAGAAGGTTTCGCCTGTCGTTATAATATCTATGAGCTATGTTTCGCCAATTACACCGCGCATATCATTGCCTATACTGGCTGCCATACGGTTTAAGCAAGACAAAGAGAGACAAGATGACGCCAACCATAGACCTGCTCCTTTCCCATCGTTCCATTCGTCACTTCACCGATGAGCCGATTACCGATGCGCAGCGCGAAGCGATTATTAACAGCGCAAGGGCGACCTCCAGCTCCAGCTTCCTGCAGTGCAGCTCCATTATCCGCATTACCGACCCGGCGATGCGTGAACAGCTGGTGACGCTGACCGGCGGGCAGAAGCATGTGGCTCAGGCAGCCGAGTTCTGGGTATTCTGCGCCGACTTTAACCGCCACCTGCAGATCTGCCCTGAGGCCGAGCTGGGGCTGGCCGAACAGCTGCTGCTGGGCGTGGTGGATACCGCGCTGATGGCGCAAAACGCCTTTACGGCGGCGGAGTCGCTGGGGTTAGGCGGCGTCTACATTGGCGGCCTGCGTAACAACATTCAAAGCGTGACCGACCTGCTGAAGCTGCCAAAACACGTGCTGCCGCTGTTTGGCCTGTGCCTTGGCTGGCCGGCGGATAACCCGGATCTGAAGCCGCGCATTCCTGCGGCGATGCTGGTGCATGAAAACCACTACCAGCCGGTCGATCAGGACGTCCTGAATCACTACGATGAAGAGCTGGCGAATTACTACATGACGCGCGGCAGTAATAACCGCCGCGACACCTGGACTGACCATATTCGCCGCACCATCATTAAAGAAAATCGCCCGTTTATTCTTGATTACCTGCACAAACAGGGCTGGGCGACGCGATAGTCCATTTATCCTGCGCCTGCCTGCGTATATGATACGCAGGCTTTTTCCATGTCTTCAGAGAGGTGCAGGGTGAAAATTGCCATATTGTCCCGGGATGGAACGCTCTATTCATGTAAGCGCCTGCGAGAAGCGGCGGCGAAACGCGGGCATCAGGTTGAAATCCTCGACCCGATGTCCTGCTATATGAACATCGATCCGGCCGCCTCGTCGATTCACTACAAAGGCCGCAAGCTGCCGCACTTTGATGCGGTGATCCCCCGCATCGGCTCCCAGATTACCTATTACGGCACCGCCGCGCTGCGCCAGTTCGAGATGCTGGGCAGCTACCCGCTCAACGAATCCGTCGCCATTTCCCGCGCCCGGGACAAGCTGCGCTCGCTGCAGCTTCTTGCCCGTCAGGGGATCGATCTTCCCGTCACCGGGATTGCCCATTCCCCGGACTACACCAGCGATCTGATCGACATGGTGGGCGGCGCGCCTTTGGTGATCAAGCTGGTGGAAGGCACGCAGGGCATTGGCGTGGTGCTGGCGGAGACCCGTCAGGCGGCGGAGAGCGTGATTGATGCCTTCCGGGGCCTCAATGCCCACATTCTGGTGCAGGAGTATATCGAAGAGGCGAAAGGGCGCGATATTCGCTGCTTCGTGGTGGGTAACGAGGTGGTGGCGGCGATCGAACGTCAGGCCAAAGAGGGCGATTTCCGCTCTAACCTTCACCGCGGCGGCATTGCCAGAATTGCCGATATCAGCGATCGCGAACGGGAAATTGCCGTGAAAGCGGCGCAAACCCTGGGGCTGGACGTGGCGGGTGTAGATCTTCTGCGCGCGACGCGCGGGCCGCTGGTCATGGAGGTGAACGCCTCGCCGGGGCTGGAAGGTGTGGAAAAAACCACAGGGGTCGATATTGCGGGTAAAATGATCTTATGGATCGAGCGTCATGCGACGCCGGGCTACTGTCTGAAAACGGGTGGTTAAATGGATTACCGCGCGCTTTTTAAGTACCCTATGCGAAGTTTTTATTAAAGAGGCTGCATCGCGATGGATTTACAGGTCGTACCTACACTGGATACGTTACGTCAATGGCTTGATGATGCCGGAATTACGTTCTTCGAATGTGATTCCTGCCAGGCGCTGCATCTGCCTCATATGCAGAATTTCGACGGCATTTTCGATGCCAAAATCGATCTGATTAACGACGTGATCCTTTTCTCCGCGCTGGCCGAAGTGAAGCCCTCCGCGCTGCTGGCGCTGGCTTCCGACCTGTCGGCAATCAATGCCAGTTCTTTGACGGTGAAGGCATTTCTCGACATACAGGATGATAATCTGCCAAAACTGGTCGTTTGCCAGTCTTTATTCTCCGGGGCAGGGCTGTCGTTCAAGCAGTTCGCCTGGTTTATGCGCTTGAGCGAAGAGCAAATTTCCATGGTTATGATGGAAGCCAATGCACACCATCTGCTGTATAGCGCGGAAGATGATGCAGAGAATAATGATGCATCTCCCAATTTTCTTCACTAAGCCTGTCTGACTTTTGCGCAGTCGCTGCCATAGCGGCTGCAGAAGGCCATTTTTTCTGCTGCTTTTAACCTTTCTTTAAAGAATATTTCACCTCCCTGAAGGCCGTTTCGGCTTATCACGTAGACTTAACCTGCATAAAAAATTGATAAAAGGCGTTTTTTCGTCTGGGCTATAGCCGGGGACACGGGCTACAGTTATTCTTGCGATGCTTAAAAAAGCGAGCGGAAGCTGCCGGGTAAAGAGGTTTCTTTTTATTTTGAGCAGAGCGACAAACTATGCATGATTTTTGCATATATCCTGATTGCACAGTTTTAGTTCGTTTGTTAACGAGCTTTCAGAAGGAATAACACTATGATCGCCTTGAATAAAAAATGGTTATCGGGTCTGGTTGCGGGTGCTCTGATGGCCGTCTCTGCCGGCACGCTCGCTGCGGAACAAAAAACGCTGCACGTTTATAACTGGTCTGACTATATTGCGCCGGACACGGTGGCAAATTTTGAAAAAGAGACCGGCATTAAAGTCGTCTACGACGTGTTCGATTCCAACGAAGTGCTGGAAGGAAAGCTGATGGCGGGCAGCACCGGGTTTGACCTCGTGGTGCCTTCCGCAAGCTTCCTGGAGCGCCAGCTGACGGCAGGCGTCTTCCAGCCGCTGGATAAGAGCAAATTACCGAACTGGAAAAATCTCGATCCGGAAGTGCTGAAGCTGGTGGCTAAGCACGACCCGGACAACAAATACGCGATGCCGTATCTCTGGGCGACCACCGGTATCGGCTACAACGTGGATAAAGTCAAAGCCGCGCTGGGCCCGGACGTGAAGCTGGACAGCTGGGACGTGGTGCTGAAGCCGGAAAACCTCGAGAAGCTGAAAAGCTGCGGCGTCTCCTTCCTCGATGCGCCGGAAGAGATTTTCGCGACCGTGCTGAACTATCTGGGCAAAGATCCGAACAGCAATAAGGCCGATGATTACACCGGCCCGGCGACCGATCTGCTGCTGAAGCTGCGTCCAAACATTCGCTACTTCCACTCGTCCCAGTACATTAACGACCTGGCGAACGGCGACATCTGCGTCGCGATCGGCTGGGCAGGGGACGTATGGCAGGCGGCAAACCGCGCGAAAGAAGCGAAAAACGGCGTGAACGTCTCCTACTTCATTCCGAAAGAGGGGGCGCTGGCGTTCTTCGACGTCTTCGCGATGCCGGCTGATGCGAAAAACAAAGACGAAGCCTATCAGTTCCTCAACTACCTGATGCGTCCTGAGGTGATCGCCCACATCAGCGACCACGTTTACTATGCGAACGGTAACAAGGCCTCCGTGCCGCTGGTGAGCGAAGAAATCCGTAATAACCCGGCTATCTATCCGCCAGCGGATGTGTTCGCCAAGCTCTTCACCCTGAAAGTTCAGGATCCAAAAATTGACCGCGTGCGTACCCGCGCGTGGACCAAGGTGAAAAGCGGTAAATAACCCTTTGTCACAGGCCGGGCAAGCGAAGCGCCCCCGGCAACAGGCGCACCGTTCTGGTGCGCCTGCACCATGATTTGATCTCTACCGGAGAACACCCCGTGAATGACGCGATCCCCCGCCCGCAGGCGAAAATCCGTAAAGCGCTGACCCCGCTGCTTGAAATTCGTAACCTCACCAAATCTTTCGATGGCCAGCATGCCGTGGACGACGTCAGCCTGACGATCTATAAAGGCGAAATTTTTGCCCTTCTGGGGGCCTCTGGCTGTGGTAAATCGACCCTGCTGCGTATGCTGGCCGGTTTTGAACAGCCCACCGCCGGGCAGATCGTGCTCGACGGCGTGGATCTCTCCAGCGTGCCGCCGTATCAGCGCCCGATCAACATGATGTTCCAGTCCTACGCGCTGTTCCCGCATATGACGGTGGAGCAGAACATCGCCTTTGGCCTGAAGCAGGATAAGCTGCCGAAGGCTGAAATTACCGCGCGCGTGGCCGAGATGCTGAGCCTGGTGCACATGCAGGAGTTCGCCAAGCGTAAGCCGCACCAGCTCTCCGGCGGCCAGCGCCAGCGCGTGGCCCTGGCCCGCAGCCTGGCAAAACGCCCGAAACTGCTGCTGCTTGATGAGCCGATGGGCGCGCTGGATAAAAAGCTGCGCGACCGTATGCAGCTTGAAGTGGTCGATATCCTCGAGCGCGTGGGCGTGACCTGCGTGATGGTCACCCACGACCAGGAAGAGGCCATGACCATGGCCGGACGTATCGCCATCATGAACCGCGGGAAGTTCGTTCAGATTGGCGAGCCGGAAGAGATTTATGAGCATCCGACCACCCGCTACAGCGCGGAGTTCATCGGCTCGGTTAACGTCTTCGAGGGGCTGCTGAAAGATCGTCAGGAAGACGGTCTGGTCATCGAATCGCCGGGGCTGCAGCATCCGCTTAAGGTCGATCCGGATAACTCGGTGGTGGATAACGTGCCGGTTTACGTCGCGCTGCGTCCGGAGAAGATCATGCTCTGTGAGGATCCGCCTGCCGATGGCTATAACTTTGCCGTGGGCGAAGTGGTGCACATTGCCTATCTGGGCGATCTCTCCATCTACCACGTGCGCCTGAAAAGCGGGCAGATGCTCAGCGCACAGTTACAAAACGAACATCGCTACCGCAAGGGGCAGCCGACCTGGGGCGACGAAGTGCGCCTGTGTTGGGATGCAGACAGTTGCGTTGTGCTGACGGTATAAGGAGCGGCCAATGAGTACACTTGAACCTCCAGCCCGCGTCGAAAAGCCGGGCGGCTTTGCCCACTGGCTGACGCGCATGCAGATGAAGCACGGCCGCAAGCTGGTGATCGCCATGCCATACGTGTGGCTGATCCTGCTGTTCCTGCTGCCGTTCCTGATTGTTTTCAAGATAAGCCTGGCGGAAATGGCGCGGGCGATCCCGCCTTACACCAACCTGTTGGACTGGGCCGACGGGCAGCTGACGCTGACCTTAAACCTGGGTAACTTCCTGCAGCTCACCGACGATCCGCTCTATTTCGAAGCCTATCTGCAGTCGCTGCAGGTGGCGGCGATCTCGACGCTCTGCTGTCTGGTGATGGGCTATCCGCTGGCGTGGGCGGTGGCGCACAGCAAGCCGTCGACGCGAAACATCCTGCTGCTGCTGGTGATCCTGCCGTCGTGGACCTCGTTCCTGATCCGCGTTTACGCGTGGATGGGGATCCTGAAAAACAACGGCGTGCTGAACAATTTTCTGATGTGGTTAGGCGTTATCGATCAGCCGCTGACGATCCTGCACACCAATCTCGCGGTCTATATTGGCATTGTGTACGCCTATCTGCCGTTTATGGTGCTGCCGATCTACACGGCGCTGACGCGTATCGACTACTCGCTGGTGGAAGCGTCGCTCGATCTCGGTGCCCGTCCGTTAAAAACCTTCTTCAGCGTCATTGTCCCGCTGACCAAAGGCGGCATTATCGCCGGGTCGATGCTGGTCTTTATCCCGGCGGTGGGGGAGTTTGTGATCCCGGAACTGCTCGGCGGGCCAGACAGCATCATGATTGGCCGCGTGCTGTGGCAGGAGTTCTTCAATAACCGCGACTGGCCGGTGGCGTCGGCGGTGGCGATTATCATGCTGCTGCTGCTGATCGTGCCGATCATGTGGTTCCACAAGCATCAGCAGAAACAGATGGGAGATCGCGGATGAACAACTTACCGGTAGTGCGCTCCCCGTGGCGAATTGCGATCCTGGTCATCGGCTTTACCTTCCTGTATGCGCCGATGCTGATGCTGGTGATCTACTCGTTTAACAGCTCCAAACTGGTGACGGTCTGGGCCGGCTGGTCGACGCGCTGGTACAGCGAGCTGTTCCACGATGATGCGATGATGAGCGCGGTGGGGCTGAGCCTGACCATTGCGGCGCTGGCGGCGACCATGGCGTCCGTGCTGGGCACGATCGCCGCGCTGGTGATGGTGCGCTTCGGGCGTTTTCGCGGTTCGAACGGCTTCGCCTTTATGATCACCGCCCCGCTGGTTATGCCGGACGTGATCACCGGTCTCGCGCTGCTGCTGCTGTTCGTGGCCCTGGCGCACGCCATCGGCTGGCCGGCGGATCGCGGGATGCTCACCATCTGGCTGGCGCACGTCACCTTCTGTACCGCCTATGTCGCGGTGGTGATCGCCTCGCGCCTGCGCGAGCTGGATCGCTCCATTGAAGAGGCGGCGATGGATCTCGGCGCGACGCCGCTGAAGGTCTTTTTCATCATCACGCTGCCGATGATTATGCCGGCGGTGATCTCTGGCTGGCTGCTGGCGTTTACCCTGTCGCTCGACGATCTGGTGATCGCCAGCTTTGTTTCCGGCCCGGGGGCGACGACGCTGCCGATGCTGGTCTTCTCCAGCGTGCGCATGGGGGTCAACCCGGAGATTAACGCCCTGGCCTCTATCATCCTCGGCGTGGTCGGAATTGTCGGATTTATCGCCTGGTATTTGATGGCGCGCGCGGAAAAACAGCGCGTGCGCGATATCCAGCGTGCAAGACGCGGCTGAAGGATTTAAAATTTCCAGTGATGTGCCGCGCATGACGCGGCACTGTTTTTCAGGGAAGTAAAACATTGGGATTATTAAAAAAACCACGTATTACGCACGCGCGTCCTAACGTACCTGCACTGGTTCAGGTGGCGGCGCTCGCCATTATTATGATCCGCTGCCTGGACGTGCTGATGATTTTAAACACCCTGGGCGTGCGCGGCATCGGTGAATTCATTCACCGCAGCGTGCAGACGTGGAATCTGACGCTGGTCTTTTTGAGCAGCCTGGTGCTGGTGTTTATCGAGATTTACTGCGCGTTTTCGCTGGTCAAAGGGCGCAACTGGGCGCGCTGGGTCTATATGCTGACGCAGATTACCGCGGCGAGCTATCTGTGGGCCGCCTCGCTGGGCTACGGCTACCCGGAGCTGTTCAGCATTGCCGGTGAATCCAAACGTGAGATCCTGCGCGCGCTGTTTATGCAAAAGCTGCCGGATATGCTGGTGCTCTGTCTCCTCTTCGTTCCGGCCTCCAGTCGGCGGTTCTTCCGCCTGCAATAATGTGTATAATCGCAGCCCTCGTGATTCTTAAGGTTTTCATATGCAGTGCGCACTCTATGACGCCGGACGCTGCCGCTCCTGTCAGTGGATAGAACAGCCGGTCTCTCAACAACTCACCGCCAAAATGGCCGACCTGCAACAGCTGCTGGCAGCACACGCGGTGGGCGAGTGGTGCGCACCCGTCAGCGGCCCGGAACAGGGTTTTCGCAATAAAGCCAAAATGGTGGTCAGCGGCAGCGTAGAAAAACCGCTGCTGGGGATGCTGCACCGCGACGGCACGCCGGAAGACTTAACCGACTGCCCGCTGTATCCTGACTCCTTTGCACCGGTCTTTGCCGCACTCAAGCCGTTTATTGCCCGGGCAGGGTTAACGCCCTATAACGTGGCCCGCAAGCGCGGCGAGCTGAAATACCTTCTGCTGACGGAAAGCCAGATCGACGGCGGCATGATGCTGCGCTTCGTGCTGCGCTCTGAAACTAAGCTTGAGCAGCTGCGCGCGGCCCTGCCTTGGTTGCAGGCGCAGCTTCCGCAGCTGAAGGTCATTACGGCGAACATTCAGCCGGTGCATATGGCGATCATGGAAGGGGAGAAAGAGATTTTCTTCACCGACCAGCACGCGCTGGCGGAGCGCTTCAACGGCGTGCCGCTGTGGATCCGCCCGCAAAGCTTCTTCCAGACCAACCCGACCGTGGCAAGCAGCCTGTACGCCACCGCCCGCGACTGGGTGCGTGCGTTGAACGTTCACCATATGTGGGATCTGTTCTGCGGCGTGGGCGGGTTTGGCCTGCACTGCGCCACGCCGGAGATGCAGCTCACCGGGATTGAGATCTCTGCCGAAGCGATTGCCTGCGCGAAGCAGTCTGCCTCTGAGCTGGGGTTAACGAATCTGCGCTTCCAGGCGCTCGACTCCACGCAGTTCGCCACCGGCCAGGGCAACGTGCCGGAACTGGTGCTGGTTAACCCGCCGCGCCGCGGCATCGGGAATGCGCTATGCGACTACCTGAGCCAGATGGCGCCGGAATACATCATCTATTCCAGCTGCAACGCGCAGACCATGGCGAAAGACATCGCTCAACTGCCGGGCTATCGCGTTGAACGCGTTCAGCTTTTCGATATGTTCCCGCACACCGCGCATTATGAAGTGTTGACGTTGCTCGTAAAATCTTAAACAAAATGTGAACTCTTCATCCCTGCGAAATCAGGTAAGCTTACGTCATAAGAAATGAATGAAGGCTTACCCATGAAGCAGATCCTGCTGGTAGAAGACGACCACGATATCGCGGCGCTTCTGCGACTCAATTTAGAAGACGAAGGCTACGCCATCACCCACGAGCCCGACGGGGGCAACGCCTTACAGCGTCTTGACGCCCAGACGTGGGATGCGGTGATCCTCGACCTGATGCTGCCCAACGTTGACGGTCTGGAGATTTGCCGCCGCATCCGTCAGATGACGCGCTACCTGCCGGTGATCATCATCAGCGCCCGCAGCAGCGAAACCGACCGCATTACCGGGCTGGAAACCGGCGCCGATGACTATCTGGCAAAACCGTTCTCCGTGCAGGAGCTGATTGCGCGGATCAAAGCGCTGTTTCGTCGCCAGCAGGCGATGGGGCAGGCGCAAGCTGACGGACATATTCAGGCGCACGGGCTGACCATCGATCCGCTGGCGCGCAGCGTGCTGCTTCACGGCCAGGTGGTGGACCTCACCCCGCGCGAGTTCGAGCTGCTCTACTTCTTTGCCCGTCATCCCGGCGAGGTGTTCTCCCGTCTGGCGCTGCTGGAGCAGGTCTGGGGCTACCAGCACGAAGGCTACGAGCATACCGTCAACACCCATATCAACCGCCTGCGCATCAAGATAGAGAAGGACGCCGCCGAGCCGGAGATCATTCGCACCGTCTGGGGCAAGGGCTACAAATTTGCGGAGCCGCAGCATGATGCGTCGCTTTAGCCTGAGCCAGCGCCTGACGCTGCTCTTCATCCTGCTGATGATGCTCTGCGCCGCCGTCGCCTGCGCGGTACAGCTCTACAGCAGCATGCAGTACGGTAATGCGATGGTGCAGCGGTTATCGGGCGGGCTGGCGCAGCAGATCGTCCAGCGCGAACCGATTCTGGATGCGCAGGGCAGGGTCGACCGCAGCGCGCTGAAACCGCTTTTTGGCCGGCTGATGACCTTTAATCCGAGCGTTGAGCTCTACGTTGTCTCCCCGGACGGCGATATCCTCGCCGACGCTGCCCCGCCGGGCCATATTCAGCGGCAAAAAATCGACCTGGCGCCGGTGCAGAGCTTCCTGAGCGGCACGGCCATGCCGGTACTGGGCGACGATCCGCGCAGTCAAAATCAAAAAGTCTTTAGCGCTACGCCGCTGCGGCAGGACGGCGAGCTAAAAGGCTATCTGTACATTATTTTGCAGGGCGAGGAGTCAAACGCCCTGGCGGAAATGGCTTGGCACAAGGCGCTGTGGAGTACCGTCCTGTGGTCGCTGCTGTGGGTCGCGCTGTTTGGGCTGCTGGCAGGGCTGCTGGTCTGGTACTGGGTCACGCGCCCGGTCAAACAGCTGACGGTGGCGGTCGCCGGGCTGGAGCAGGACAGCATAAGCGCCATCAGGCTGCTGGCGGGACAGACGCCGGACGCGGCGGCAAAAGATGAAGTGGCGATCCTGCGCAACAGCTTTATCGAGCTGGCGCGCAAAATCACCCAACAGTGGGATCGGCTGGCCGACAGCGATCGTCAGCGTCGTGAGTTTATCGCCAATATTTCGCACGATCTCCGCACGCCGCTCACCTCGCTGCTGGGCTATCTCGAAACCCTGTCGCTCAAATCCGCCACCCTGACGCCGCAGGAGCACCAGCAGTATCTCGCCACCGCGCTGCGTCAGGGGCAAAAAGTCCGGCATCTTTCGCAGCAGCTGTTTGAGCTGGCGCGCCTTGAACACGGCGGTATTAAACCCCAGCGCGAGCGGTTCGCAATGGCGGAGCTGATTTCCGACGTGGCGCAGAAGTTTGAGCTCACGGCCCGCACGCGCGAGGTCAATCTGCATATTGACGTGCCGGGGCCGCTGCCGATGGTAAACGCCGATGTGTCGATGATTGAACGCGTGGTGACCAACCTGCTGGATAACGCGATGCGCCATACGCCTGGCGGCGGAGAAATTCGCCTGGCGGTGTGGCAGGAAAATGAACAGCTGCAGGTCGAAGTGTCCGACAGCGGCGCGGGCGTGGATGCCTCGCTGCGCGACGATCTGTTCCAGCGGCCGTCGGCGCTCAACACCCAGGCATCGCGGGAGAATCGCGGCGGGTTGGGGCTGTTAATCGTGAAACGGATGCTGGAGCTGCACGGCGGCGGGATCAGGCTGATGGAGTCGGCGAGCGGGGCGCGGTTCAGGTTCTTTGTGCCGCTGTGAGAGAGTGCCGGGTGGCGCTGCGCTTACCCGGCCT
>NZ_ALNS01000049.1:0-29443 GCF_000286655.1 Enterobacter sp. SST3
CATACTCCGTTCTTCAAAGGTTACCGTCCACAGTTCTACTTCCGTACTACTGACGTGACCGGTACCATCGAACTGCCAGAAGGCGTTGAGATGGTAATGCCAGGCGACAACATCAAGATGGTTGTGACGCTGATCCACCCAATCGCGATGGACGACGGTCTGCGTTTCGCAATCCGTGAAGGTGGCCGTACCGTTGGCGCGGGCGTGGTTGCTAAAGTTCTCGGCTAATTGCTGATAACATTTGACGCAATGCGCAATAAAAGGGCATCATTTGATGCCCTTTTTGCACGCTTTCACGTCAGAACCTGGCTCATCAGTGATTATTTTTGTCATAATCATTGCTGAGACAGGCTCTGCAGAGAGCGTATAATTCGAAAAGCGAATTAGCATTTCGATTTGGTTTGCCTCGCAATCGCGGGGTGAAAATGTTTGTAGAATACTTCTGACAGGTTGGTTTATGAGTGCGAATACCGAAGCTCAAGGGAGCGGGCGCGGCCTGGAAGCGATGAAATGGGTAGTAGTAGCCGTTCTGCTGATCGTAGCGATTGTCGGTAACTACCTTTATCGTGACATGATGCTGCCGCTACGCGCGCTTGCAGTGGTAATTCTGATTGCTGCAGCGGGTGGTGTCGCGCTGTTGACGACGAAAGGCAAAGCGACCGTCGCTTTTGCTCGCGAAGCGCGTACCGAAGTCCGTAAGGTAATTTGGCCGACTCGCCAGGAAACATTGCACACCACGCTGATCGTAGCGGCGGTTACCGCTGTAATGTCACTGATCCTGTGGGGACTGGATGGTATTCTGGTTCGCCTGGTATCCTTTATCACTGGCCTGAGGTTCTGAGATGTCTGAAGCCCCTAAAAAGCGCTGGTACGTCGTTCAGGCGTTTTCCGGTTTTGAAGGCCGCGTAGCAACGTCGCTGCGTGAGCATATCAAATTACACAACATGGAAGAGTTATTTGGCGAAGTTATGGTTCCGACCGAAGAAGTGGTCGAGATCCGTGGCGGTCAGCGTCGCAAAAGCGAGCGCAAATTCTTCCCGGGTTACGTGCTGGTTCAGATGGTGATGAACGACGCGAGCTGGCACCTGGTGCGCAGCGTACCGCGCGTGATGGGCTTTATCGGCGGCACGTCTGACCGTCCGGCGCCAATCAGCGACAAAGAAGTGGATGCGATTATGAACCGCCTGCAGCAGGTCGGTGATAAGCCGCGTCCGAAAACGCTGTTTGAACCGGGTGAAATGGTTCGTGTTAATGACGGTCCGTTTGCTGACTTTAACGGCGTCGTTGAAGAAGTGGACTACGAAAAGTCCCGCCTGAAAGTTTCTGTATCTATCTTCGGTCGTGCGACCCCGGTAGAACTGGACTTTGCGCAGGTCGAAAAAGCCTAAGCAGCGATCAAAAAAGCGACGATTTAATCGTTGCACAGGGCGCGAGATTGGAATACAATTTCGCGCCTTTTGTTTTTATGGGCCCGGCCCGTAAAACGAATTTTATTCACGGGGAGCCTCACTGAGGCGCTATTACCCAATCAGAGGATTTTAGAATGGCTAAGAAAGTACAAGCCTACGTCAAGCTGCAGGTTGCAGCTGGTATGGCGAACCCAAGTCCACCAGTTGGTCCAGCTCTGGGTCAGCAGGGTGTGAACATCATGGAATTCTGTAAAGCGTTCAACGCAAAAACGGAATCCCTGGAAAAAGGTCTGCCAATCCCAGTCGTAATCACTGTTTACGCTGACCGTTCTTTCACTTTCGTTACCAAAACCCCTCCTGCAGCAGTTCTGCTGAAGAAAGCGGCTGGTATCAAGTCTGGTTCCGGTAAACCGAACAAAGACAAAGTGGGTAAAATTTCCCGCGCTCAGCTGCAGGAAATCGCGCAGACCAAAGCTGCCGACATGACTGGTGCCGACATTGAAGCGATGACTCGCTCAATCGAAGGTACTGCACGTTCCATGGGCCTGGTAGTGGAGGACTAAGAAATGGCTAAACTGACCAAGCGCATGTCCGTGATCCGTGACAAAGTTGATGCGACCAAACAGTACGACATCAACGAAGCTATCGCTCTGCTGAAAGAACTGGCAACTGCTAAGTTCGTTGAAAGCGTTGACGTTGCCGTTAACCTGGGCATCGACGCGCGTAAATCCGATCAGAACGTTCGTGGCGCAACTGTACTGCCACACGGTACTGGCCGTTCCGTTCGCGTAGCTGTATTTGCTCAGGGTGCAAACGCTGAAGCTGCTAAAGCTGCCGGCGCTGAACTGGTAGGTATGGAAGATCTGGCTGATCAGATCAAGAAAGGCGAAATGAACTTTGACGTTGTTATTGCTTCTCCAGATGCAATGCGCGTTGTTGGCCAGCTGGGCCAGGTTCTGGGTCCACGCGGCCTGATGCCAAACCCGAAAGTGGGTACTGTAACCCCTAACGTTGCTGAAGCGGTTAAGAACGCTAAAGCAGGTCAGGTTCGTTATCGTAACGACAAAAACGGCATCATCCACACCACCATCGGTAAAGTGGACTTTGACGCTGACAAACTGAAAGAAAACCTTGAAGCTCTGCTGGTTGCGCTGAAAAAAGCAAAACCAACTCAGGCGAAAGGCGTGTACATCAAGAAAGTTAGCATCTCCACCACCATGGGTGCAGGTGTTGCAGTTGACCAGGCTGGCCTGAGCGCTGCTGCAAACTAATGCCTTTACGTGGGCGGTGATTTTGTCTACAATCTTACCCCCACGTTTGCTAACAATTGTTAGCGGCTAAAAGATTTGTTCGTTGGAGCCTGGCCTAATCCAGGCCTCCGTCGAAGACCGCAGGTGTTTCGCAAGAGACTTAATCCCCTGCGTAGACGGTGACAGAACGCTAAGATTATTTTTGGATACTCTGGCTTGTTTCTGCTCACCGTATTAAGACGCTCTTTCCGTTGGGGAGAGTGAAGTGAGTTCCGGAACATGAGTTCCGGCAAACATCCAGGAGCAAAGCTAATGGCTTTAAATCTTCAAGACAAACAAGCGATTGTTGCTGAAGTCAGCGAAGTAGCCAAAGGCGCGCTGTCTGCAGTAGTTGCGGATTCCCGTGGCGTTACTGTAGACAAAATGACTGAACTGCGTAAAGCAGGTCGTGAAGCTGGCGTATACATGCGTGTTGTTCGTAACACCCTGCTGCGCCGCGTAGTTGAAGGTACTCAGTTCGAGTGCCTGAAAGACACGTTTGTTGGTCCGACCCTGATTGCATACTCTATGGAACACCCGGGCGCTGCTGCTCGTCTGTTCAAAGAGTTCGCGAAAGCGAATGCAAAATTTGAGGTCAAAGCTGCAGCCTTTGAAGGTGAGTTGATCCCGGCATCGCAAATCGATCGCCTGGCAACCCTGCCGACCTACGAAGAAGCAATTGCACGCCTGATGGCAACCATGAAAGAAGCTGCGGCTGGCAAACTGGTTCGCACTCTGGCTGCTGTACGCGATGCGAAAGAAGCTGCTTAATCGCAGTTATCTTTATAAAGCATTTGCTTACGTATAAACTTATTCGGATTTTCAGGAACAATTTAAATGTCTATCACTAAAGATCAAATCATTGAAGCAGTAGCAGCTATGTCCGTAATGGACGTTGTAGAGCTGGTTTCTGCAATGGAAGAAAAATTCGGTGTTTCTGCTGCTGCTGCTGTAGCTGTAGCTGCGGGCCCGGCTGAAGCTGCTGAAGAAAAAACTGAATTCGACGTAATTCTGAAAGCTGCTGGCGCGAACAAAGTTGCTGTTATCAAAGCAGTACGTGGCGCAACTGGCCTGGGTCTGAAAGAAGCTAAAGACCTGGTAGAATCTGCTCCAGCTGCGCTGAAAGAAGGCGTGAGCAAAGACGACGCAGAAGCACTGAAAAAATCTCTGGAAGAAGCTGGCGCTGAAGTTGAAGTTAAATAAGCCAACTTTTCTGGTTGCAGCCTAAGTCATTAGGCTGATGGCTGGTGACTTTTTAGTCACCAGCCTTTTTGCGCTGTAAGGCATCAGTAGCATTTCACACTGTTTGACTGCTGATTGTCCTGACAATGCTTGTTTCTATCGACGACTTAATATACTGCGACAGGGTGCTCGCTCTGTGTAAATCGCAATGAAATGGTTTAAGCGTGATAGCAACAGGTATTGCGGAAAGTATTCAATTTTCCGGTCCACAAAATGGTGTTGCACAAACTGTCCCTTCGTCGGACAGATGGGTCGACTTGTCAGCGAGCTGAGGAACCCTATGGTTTACTCCTATACCGAGAAAAAACGTATTCGTAAGGATTTTGGTAAACGTCCACAAGTTCTGGACATTCCATATCTCCTTTCTATCCAGCTTGACTCGTTCCAGAAGTTTATCGAGCAAGATCCTGAAGGGCAGTACGGTCTGGAAGCAGCCTTCCGCTCCGTGTTCCCGATTCAGAGCTACAGCGGTAACTCCGAGCTGCAGTACGTCAGCTACCGCCTTGGCGAACCGGTGTTTGACGTTCAGGAATGTCAGATCCGTGGCGTGACCTATTCCGCACCGCTGCGCGTGAAACTGCGTCTGGTGATCTACGAGCGCGAAGCGCCGGAAGGCACCGTAAAAGACATTAAAGAGCAAGAAGTCTACATGGGTGAAATTCCACTCATGACGGACAACGGTACTTTCGTTATTAACGGTACTGAGCGTGTTATCGTTTCCCAGCTGCATCGTAGCCCGGGCGTCTTCTTCGACAGCGATAAAGGTAAAACGCACTCTTCCGGTAAAGTACTGTATAACGCACGCATCATTCCTTACCGTGGTTCCTGGCTGGACTTCGAGTTCGATCCAAAAGACAACCTGTTTGTCCGTATCGACCGTCGTCGTAAACTGCCTGCAACCATCATTCTGCGTGCACTGAACTATACCACTGAGCAGATCCTTGACCTGTTCTTTGAGAAAGTGATCTTTGAAATCCGCGACAACAAGCTGCAGATGGAGCTGGTGCCGGAACGTCTGCGTGGTGAGACCGCGTCGTTCGACATCGAAGCCGACGGCAAAGTGTATGTGGAAAAAGGTCGCCGTATCACCGCGCGCCACATCCGCCAGCTGGAAAAAGATGATATCAAACACATCGAAGTTCCGGTTGAATACATTGCAGGAAAAGTAGCCGCGAAAGATTACGTTGATGAATCAACTGGCGAGCTGATCTGCCCGGCTAACATGGAGCTGAGCCTGGATCTGCTGGCTAAGCTGAGTCAGGCTGGCCACAAACGTATCGAAACGCTGTTCACCAACGATCTGGACCACGGTCCGTACATCTCTGAGACTGTACGCGTCGACCCAACCAACGATCGTCTGAGCGCGCTGGTTGAAATCTACCGCATGATGCGTCCTGGTGAGCCACCAACTCGCGAAGCGGCTGAAAGCCTGTTCGAGAACCTGTTCTTCTCCGAAGACCGCTACGATCTGTCCGCGGTTGGTCGTATGAAGTTCAACCGTTCTCTGCTGCGCGACGAAATCGAAGGTTCCGGTATCCTGAGCAAAGACGACATCATCGAAGTGATGAAGAAGCTCATCGATATCCGTAACGGCAAAGGCGAAGTGGACGACATCGACCACCTCGGCAACCGTCGTATCCGTTCCGTAGGCGAAATGGCGGAAAACCAGTTCCGCGTTGGCCTGGTACGTGTAGAGCGTGCGGTGAAAGAGCGTCTGTCTCTGGGCGATCTGGATACCCTGATGCCTCAGGATATGATCAACGCCAAGCCGATTTCTGCAGCAGTGAAAGAGTTCTTCGGTTCCAGCCAGCTGTCTCAGTTCATGGACCAGAACAACCCGCTGTCTGAGATTACGCACAAGCGTCGTATCTCTGCACTCGGCCCAGGCGGTCTGACCCGTGAGCGTGCAGGCTTCGAAGTTCGAGACGTACACCCGACGCACTACGGTCGCGTATGTCCAATCGAAACGCCTGAAGGTCCAAACATCGGTCTGATCAACTCCCTGTCCGTGTACGCACAGACTAACGAATACGGTTTCCTCGAGACCCCGTACCGTAAAGTGACCGACGGTGTTGTTACCGACGAAATTCACTACCTGTCTGCTATCGAAGAAGGCAACTACGTTATCGCTCAGGCGAACTCCAACCTGGATGACGAAGGCCACTTTGTAGAAGATCTGGTGACCTGCCGTAGCAAAGGCGAATCTAGCTTGTTCAGCCGCGACCAGGTTGACTACATGGACGTATCCACCCAGCAGGTGGTATCCGTCGGTGCGTCCCTGATCCCGTTCCTGGAACACGATGACGCCAACCGTGCATTGATGGGTGCGAACATGCAACGTCAGGCCGTTCCAACTCTGCGTGCTGATAAGCCGCTGGTTGGTACCGGTATGGAACGTGCTGTTGCCGTTGACTCCGGTGTTACTGCAGTTGCTAAGCGTGGCGGTACTGTTCAGTACGTGGATGCCTCCCGTATCGTTATCAAAGTTAACGAAGACGAGATGTACCCGGGCGAAGCAGGTATCGACATTTATAACCTGACCAAATACACCCGTTCTAACCAGAACACCTGTATCAACCAGATGCCTTGCGTATCTCTGGGTGAGCCAGTTGAGCGCGGCGACGTGCTGGCAGACGGTCCGTCCACCGACCTCGGTGAACTGGCTCTCGGTCAGAACATGCGCGTAGCGTTCATGCCGTGGAACGGTTACAACTTCGAAGACTCCATCCTCGTCTCCGAGCGTGTGGTTCAGGAAGATCGTTTCACCACCATCCACATTCAGGAACTGGCGTGCGTGTCCCGTGACACCAAGCTGGGGCCAGAAGAGATCACCGCTGACATCCCTAACGTGGGTGAAGCTGCGCTCTCCAAACTGGATGAATCCGGTATCGTTTACATCGGTGCGGAAGTGACCGGCGGCGACATTCTGGTGGGTAAGGTTACGCCGAAAGGTGAAACCCAGCTGACGCCAGAAGAGAAACTGCTGCGTGCCATCTTCGGTGAGAAAGCGTCTGACGTTAAAGACTCTTCTCTGCGCGTACCAAACGGTGTTTCCGGTACGGTTATCGACGTTCAGGTCTTCACTCGTGATGGCGTTGAGAAAGATAAGCGTGCGCTGGAAATCGAAGAGATGCAGCTCAAACAGGCTAAGAAAGACCTGTCTGAAGAACTGCAGATCCTCGAAGCGGGTCTGTTCAGCCGTATCTATGCGGTGCTGGTTGCCGGTGGCGTTGAAGCTGAGAAGCTCGACAAACTGCCACGCGATCGCTGGCTGGAACTGGGCCTGACCGACGAAGAGAAACAAAATCAGCTGGAACAGCTGGCTGAGCAGTATGACGAGCTGAAACACGAGTTCGAGAAAAAACTCGAAGCGAAACGCCGCAAAATCACTCAGGGCGACGATCTGGCACCAGGCGTGCTGAAGATTGTTAAGGTCTATCTGGCTGTTAAACGTCAGATCCAGCCTGGTGATAAGATGGCAGGTCGTCACGGTAACAAGGGTGTTATCTCTAAGATCAACCCGATCGAAGATATGCCGCACGATGCTAACGGTACGCCGGTAGATATCGTACTGAACCCACTGGGCGTACCGTCTCGTATGAACATTGGTCAGATCCTGGAAACTCACCTGGGTATGGCTGCGAAAGGCATCGGCGACAAGATTAACGCCATGCTGAAACAGCAGCAGGAAGTCGCGAAACTGCGCGAATTCATCCAGCGTGCCTACGATCTGGGTACCGACGTGCGTCAGAAAGTCGACCTGAACACCTTCAGCGATGAAGAAGTGCTGCGTCTGGCAGAGAACCTGCGCAAAGGTATGCCAATTGCGACGCCGGTATTCGACGGTGCAAAAGAAGCTGAAATTAAAGAGCTGCTGCAACTGGGTGGTCTGCCAACGTCTGGTCAGATTACGCTGTTTGACGGCCGTACCGGTGAACAGTTCGAACGTCCGGTAACCGTAGGTTACATGTACATGCTGAAACTGAACCACCTGGTCGACGACAAGATGCACGCTCGTTCTACCGGTTCTTACAGCCTGGTTACTCAGCAGCCGCTGGGTGGTAAGGCACAGTTCGGTGGTCAGCGCTTCGGGGAGATGGAAGTGTGGGCGCTGGAAGCATACGGCGCGGCATACACCCTGCAGGAAATGCTCACCGTTAAGTCTGATGACGTGAACGGTCGTACTAAGATGTATAAAAACATCGTGGACGGCAACCATCAGATGGAACCAGGCATGCCAGAATCCTTCAACGTACTGTTGAAAGAGATTCGTTCGCTGGGTATCAACATCGAACTGGAAGACGAGTAATTCTCGCTCAAACAGGTCACTGGTGCCGGGTTAACCCCCGGCACCGGATTGTGCTAACTCCGACGGGAGCAAATCCGTGAAAGATTTATTAAAGTTTCTGAAAGCGCAGACTAAAACCGAAGAGTTTGATGCGATCAAAATTGCTCTGGCTTCGCCAGACATGATCCGTTCATGGTCTTTCGGTGAAGTTAAAAAGCCGGAAACCATCAACTACCGTACGTTCAAACCTGAGCGTGACGGCCTTTTCTGTGCGCGTATTTTCGGGCCAGTAAAAGATTACGAGTGCCTGTGCGGTAAGTACAAGCGCCTGAAACACCGCGGTGTGATCTGTGAGAAGTGCGGCGTTGAAGTGACCCAGACCAAAGTGCGCCGTGAGCGCATGGGCCACATCGAGCTGGCGTCTCCGACTGCTCACATCTGGTTCCTGAAATCACTGCCGTCCCGTATCGGTCTGCTGCTGGATATGCCGCTGCGTGATATCGAACGTGTTCTGTACTTCGAATCTTATGTGGTTATCGAAGGCGGGATGACGAACCTGGAACGTCATCAGATCCTGACTGAAGAGCAGTATCTGGACGCGCTGGAAGAGTTCGGTGACGAATTCGACGCGAAGATGGGTGCGGAAGCTATTCAGGCCCTGCTGAAGAGCATGGATCTGGAGCAAGAGTGCGAGCAGCTGCGTGAAGAGCTGAACGAAACCAACTCCGAAACCAAGCGTAAAAAGCTGACCAAGCGTATCAAACTGCTGGAAGCGTTCGTTCAGTCTGGTAACAAGCCAGAGTGGATGATCCTGACCGTTCTGCCGGTTCTGCCGCCAGATCTGCGTCCACTGGTTCCGCTGGATGGTGGTCGTTTCGCAACGTCCGATCTGAACGATCTGTATCGTCGCGTGATCAACCGTAACAACCGTCTGAAACGTCTGCTGGATCTGGCTGCGCCGGACATCATCGTACGCAACGAAAAACGTATGCTGCAGGAAGCGGTAGATGCCCTGCTGGATAACGGTCGTCGCGGTCGTGCGATCACCGGTTCTAACAAACGTCCTCTGAAATCTTTGGCCGACATGATCAAAGGTAAACAGGGTCGTTTCCGTCAGAACCTGCTCGGTAAGCGTGTTGACTACTCCGGTCGTTCTGTAATCACCGTAGGTCCATACCTGCGTCTGCATCAGTGCGGTCTGCCGAAGAAAATGGCACTGGAGCTGTTCAAACCGTTCATCTACGGCAAGCTGGAACTGCGTGGCCTGGCCACCACCATCAAAGCCGCTAAGAAAATGGTTGAGCGTGAAGAAGCTGTCGTTTGGGATATCCTGGACGAAGTTATCCGCGAACACCCGGTACTGCTGAACCGTGCACCAACCCTGCACCGTCTGGGTATCCAGGCATTTGAGCCGGTACTGATCGAAGGTAAAGCGATCCAGCTGCACCCGCTGGTTTGTGCGGCATATAACGCCGACTTCGATGGTGACCAGATGGCTGTTCACGTACCGCTGACGCTGGAAGCCCAGCTCGAAGCGCGTGCGCTGATGATGTCTACCAACAACATCCTGTCTCCAGCGAACGGTGAGCCAATCATTGTTCCTTCTCAGGACGTTGTACTGGGTCTGTACTACATGACCCGTGACTGTGTTAACGCCAAAGGCGAAGGCATGGTGCTGACTGGCCCGAAAGAAGCTGAGCGTATTTATCGCGCTGGCCTGGCCTCTCTGCATGCGCGCGTTAAAGTGCGTATCACCGAATACGAAAAAGATGCAAACGGCGAATTCGTTGCGAAAACCAGCCTGAAAGACACGACCGTTGGCCGTGCCATTCTGTGGATGATCGTACCGAAAGGTCTGCCTTTCTCCATCGTCAACCAGGCGCTGGGCAAGAAAGCGATCTCCAAAATGCTGAACACCTGTTACCGCATTCTGGGCCTGAAGCCGACCGTTATCTTCGCTGACCAGACTATGTACACCGGCTTTGCTTATGCAGCGCGTTCAGGTGCATCTGTTGGTATCGATGACATGGTCATCCCAGAGAAGAAACACGAGATCATCTCTGAAGCGGAAGCTGAAGTTGCTGAGATCCAGGAGCAGTTCCAGTCTGGTCTGGTTACCGCGGGCGAACGCTATAACAAAGTTATCGATATCTGGGCAGCGGCGAACGATCGTGTATCCAAAGCTATGATGGATAACCTGCAGACCGAAACCGTGATTAACCGTGACGGCGTAGAAGAGCAGCAGGTTTCCTTCAACAGCATCTACATGATGGCCGACTCCGGTGCGCGTGGTTCTGCAGCACAGATTCGTCAGCTGGCAGGTATGCGTGGTCTGATGGCGAAGCCAGATGGCTCCATCATCGAAACGCCAATCACCGCGAACTTCCGTGAAGGTCTGAACGTACTCCAGTACTTCATCTCCACGCACGGTGCGCGTAAAGGTCTGGCGGATACCGCACTGAAAACAGCGAACTCCGGTTATCTGACGCGTCGTCTGGTAGACGTTGCGCAGGATCTGGTTGTGACCGAAGACGATTGTGGCACCCTCGAAGGTATCACCATGACCCCGGTTATCGAGGGTGGTGATGTTAAAGAGCCACTGCGCGATCGCGTACTGGGTCGTGTGACCGCGGAAGACATCCTGAAGCCGGGCACCGCAGACATTCTGGTTCCACGCAACACCCTGCTGCACGAACAGTGGTGTGACCTGCTGGAAGCGAACTCTGTTGACTCCGTGAAGGTGCGTTCCGTTGTATCCTGTGACACCGACTTTGGTGTATGTGCGCACTGCTACGGTCGTGACCTGGCGCGTGGCCACATCATCAACAAAGGTGAAGCCATCGGCGTTATCGCGGCACAGTCCATCGGTGAGCCGGGTACACAGCTGACGATGCGTACGTTCCACATCGGTGGTGCGGCATCTCGTGCGGCTGCTGAATCCAGCATCCAGGTGAAAAACAAAGGTAGCATCAAGCTCAGCAACGCGAAATCGGTTGTGAACTCCAGCGGTAAACTGGTTATCACTTCACGTAACACCGAGCTGAAGCTGATCGACGAATTCGGTCGTACCAAAGAGAGCTATAAAGTGCCTTACGGTGCGGTTATGGCGAAAGGTGATGGCGAGCAGGTTGCCGGCGGTGAAACCGTTGCAAACTGGGATCCACACACCATGCCGGTTATCACCGAAGTAAGTGGTTTCATCCGCTTCACTGACATGATCGACGGCCAGACCATTACTCGTCAGACTGACGAGCTGACCGGTCTGTCTTCTCTGGTGGTTCTGGATTCTGCTGAACGTACTACCGGCGGTAAAGATCTGCGTCCTGCACTGAAAATCGTTGATGCTCAGGGTAATGACGTTCTGATCCCAGGTACCGATATGCCTGCGCAGTACTTCCTGCCGGGTAAAGCGATTGTACAGCTGGAAGATGGCGTACAGATCAGCTCTGGTGACACCCTGGCGCGTATTCCTCAGGAATCCGGCGGTACCAAGGACATCACCGGTGGTCTGCCACGCGTTGCGGACCTGTTCGAAGCACGTCGTCCGAAAGAGCCGGCAATTCTGGCTGAAATCAGCGGTATCATCTCCTTCGGTAAAGAGACCAAAGGTAAGCGCCGTCTGGTTATCACTCCAGTAGATGGCAGCGAACCGTACGAAGAGATGATTCCTAAGTGGCGTCAGCTCAACGTGTTCGAAGGTGAACGCGTAGAACGTGGTGACGTGGTTTCCGACGGTCCAGAAGCGCCGCACGACATCCTGCGTCTGCGTGGTGTGCATGCTGTTACTCGTTACATCGTTAACGAAGTACAGGACGTATACCGCCTGCAGGGCGTTAAGATTAACGATAAACACATCGAAGTTATCGTTCGTCAGATGCTGCGTAAAGCAACCATCGAAAACGCGGGCAGCTCCGAGTTCCTCGAAGGCGAGCAGGTTGAATACTCACGCGTCAAGATCGCTAACCGCGAACTGGAAGCGAACGGCAAAATCGGTGCGACCTTCTCGCGCGATCTGCTGGGTATCACCAAAGCGTCTCTGGCAACCGAGTCCTTCATCTCTGCAGCATCGTTCCAGGAAACGACTCGTGTCCTGACCGAAGCCGCTGTTGCAGGTAAACGTGATGAACTGCGCGGTCTGAAAGAGAACGTTATCGTGGGTCGTCTGATCCCGGCGGGTACCGGTTATGCGTACCATCAGGATCGTATGCGTCGTCGTGCTGCAGGCGAACTGCCAGCTGCACCGCAGGTTACTGCTGAAGATGCATCCGCGAGCCTGGCAGAACTGCTGAACGCAGGTCTGGGTGGCTCCGACAACGAGTAATCGTTGAGTCGCTAATAAAAAACCCGCTTCGGCGGGTTTTTTTATATCTGCAAAATTTCAGTTTACTAATGGGATCCGTCGATACAGCTCAATCATATCGCCCGCCAGGTCCTGTATGACCATGGCGTTCATCAGGTGATCCTGCGAGTGGACGGTGATCAGGTTAACCGGAAGCTTCCCGGTCCCTTCATCAAGACCGATAAGCTGTGTCTGTATGGTGTGCGCATGCTTCACATATTCCCGCGACTCTTCCATCGCTTTTTCGGCTTCGTCAAACTCACCTTTACGCGCCATCTGCAATGCCGTCAGGGCCGCACTGCGCGCCGCGCCTGCGTTAACAAGCAGTTCCATAATCGTGGTTTCTAAGTCTTCCATTATGACTCCAGAAGTTTGAGCGCTTTATCCAGTACGGCATCACCTTTCATCATGCCGTAATCCATCATGTCGATCACCGCGACCTTTTTGCCCAGCGGGTCGGCCTGCGCCTGTAATTTAGCCTGCTCGTATTTAACCTGTGGCCCCAGCAATACGATGTCGGCCGTTGCGATGTTGTCTTTAAACTCCGCAACCGGAACGGCTTTAATGGTGACTTCAACCCCTTTTTTCTGCGCGGCGTCTTTCATACGTTGAACCAGCATGCTGGTTGACATTCCCGCTGCACAGCATAAAACGATGTTCTTCATAATCAGCCTCGATCTACATGTGTTTATTGATAATTATCCCGTGCAGACCGCTTCAACAACCGCTTTACCGCGATTGTGTGTCAGGCATCACAAAGAAACAGGCGTTTTTCTGAAACCGGTTACAATTTTACATTGCCGGGTACCCGGCCCGTCGAAACGGGCAGGGTGAAAGCGAGAGGATTAGCTGATGGATGTGCGAACGATTCGATTTTTTCCCTGCTGTTTGGCGCTGTAGAGGGCGTTATCAACGCTTCCGACAAATTGTTCCAGCGGTTCAAAATGCCACTCTCCAAGACCGCCGCTGAACGTAACCCGCAGGTTTTCTTCCCGCCAGACGCGTTTTTCAACGGCGGTACGCCACGCTTCCAATAATGAGAGCGCGGAAGACATCTGCTCCGCCTGGAAGATTACGGCGAACTCTTCTCCGCCATAACGGTAAACCGAGACGTGATGTGGCTGCATAATCTGGATCCCTTCACGAGCCACGTTGCGCAGAACGATATCACCGGTCAGGTGACCCAGCGTGTCGTTAATTGACTTGAAGTTATCAATATCCACCAGCGCCATCGCGAAGGGCTGCTGGGCATTCAGCAGCTCTGAGATATCGCTGTCGAACGCGCGGCGGTTTTTACAGCCCGTCAGCGCATCGTGGGTGGCCTGGCGCACATACGCCATTTCGCGCTCTTTATTGGACTGAATCGTGTGGCTCAACATCGCTTCAAGGCGCGGTGCCTCGTTAACGTCGCCAGTTTTGATGGCATTGATAATGTGCATCAGCACGCTACGCGAGGCGTGGCGGAGGTATAAGCCGAAAAGGATGATGATGATGGCCGCCAGCGCAAACCCCCAGCCAACGATCGTCGTTTCGTGGCGGGTGATATCGGTGAGCGTCGCACCGGATACCCGGTAGATGACAAACCAGTCCGGGTTGGTAAACGAGTAGTAGTAATACCAGGCGTTGCTTTTCTTATCGTAAAGATGACCTTCGCCGCTGGTCATTTTGTCCATCAGCGCTTCGCTCACGTACTGCTTGAAGAGCGCGCCGGTATCCGGATGCAGCACCACAGCACCGTCGCGTTCGACGACGAAGAATTCCCCCTGAACGGGTGCCACCATCTGGCGCAGGGTATAGCCCATTGACGTCAAATCAAGATGAAAGGCGATCGTTCCCTTCAGTCTGCCCTCCGGCGAGATCAACGGCTTATAAAGTGTCACCGTCGGATGGCCGGTAAAGTAGTCCATGTAGGGACGGGTATAGTGGCTGAAGATGCTGGCTTCCGCCTGAGCGACAAACCACGGCCGCGTTCGGGGATCGAAGGTTTTACTCTTCTCCGTGGGGAGCACTTCTGGTGCGCGCAGATAATGCCCCTGCGTATCGGCAAGCGAAATGGAGGAGACGGTCGGCATCAGGTTCTGTAAATGCATGACCATCTGCAGCCCCTGCGTCGGGTTAAGGTTCAGCGTCTCGTTTAGCCTGTCGTCGCGTGCAAAGTACATCGCGGAACGGCCCAGAATATAGTCGTTTTCACGCAGGATAGATTCGGTGTAGTTCACCGCCAGGTTGTGCGTGAAGTTGCTATTGATCTTATGATAATCCTCAAGAAAATCCTTTCGTTGCGAAAGCGTCACCGCGATCGCGATCACCGCAAAACTGCAGAGGATCCCCGCAAAGCTGAGCATAATGGGCCGGGTAAAAGAGAGCTTTTTGCTGTGAAGTGCCATGAGCTGTACATCGTTCCTGATGGTGAATACTTTTCGTCTGCCGATATCCTCTCAGCATAGTCGCTGCCCTGCGGTTAGCGGTGAATTATACGGCACGCGATTTTTGACAGGATGATTTATCTTAAGAACCATTAAGAAAATACTTATTAAACTGGCATGAGCCGTTTGAGCAATGAACCAGAGGCAGGGCGAAACGAGGAAGAAGCTTTTCGCCCTGGTCAGCATCCGTTGCTGACCGTGTGACAATAAAAAACCGGACGATTGCCGACAACCATCCGGTTTTGCCTTTTCGTCGCGGCTCGACAATTTTTTAACGTGTTGCAGTGCGTTTCAACGTCACTGCGAGGCTCTTCCCAGCCAGCTGTCCCAGTCTTTCCAGACGGGCTGAAGACCCTGCGCCGTCAGGACGGCGGCGACCGCTTCCGGGCGTCGTCCGTCATGGGGTGCAAATTGTTCCAGTTCCGGATGGTCGTCGGCGTAGCCGCCAGGCTGCGTTTTGGAAAACGCGCTGACGTTGTTAATTGCAATCGGGATGACGCGATCGCGAAATGCCGGAGACTCGCGCGTTGAGAGCGATAATTCCACTTCCGGAGCGAGCAGGCGAAACGCGCAAATGGTCTGCACCAGCTGGCGTTCATCCATCAGCGAAGCCGGTTCAATTCCTCCCGCGCAGGGACGCAGGCGCGGGAAGGAGATGGAGTATCGGCTCTGCCAGTAGTGCTGCTGCAACCACAGCAGATGTTCCGCCACCATGTAACAATCCACCCGCCAGCTGTCGGAGAGCCCGATCAGCGCACCCAGACCGATTTTGTCGATACCGGCGCGACCCAGCCTGTCCGGCGTTTCCAGGCGGAAGAAGAAATCCTGTTTCTTGCCCTTCAGGTGGTGTCGGGCGTACGTCGCCTCGTGGTAGGTTTCCTGATAGACCATGACGCCGTCCAGCCCGAGCGTTTTGAGCTCCGCGTACTCCTCCTGCGACAGAGGCTGCACTTCCATCTGCAACGACGCAAACTGACGCCGAATGGCGGGAAGGTGCCGACGGAAATAGTCCATTCCCACTTTCCCCTGATGTTCGCCCGTGACCAGCAAAAGATGTTCAAAGCCCATTTCACGGATGGCCGCACACTCACGGGCAATCTCAGCCTCATCGAGCGTTTTACGCTTGATGCGGTTGCTCATGGAGAAACCGCAGTAGGTGCAGTCATTGGCGCACAGGTTGGAGAGATAGAGCGGCACGTAGAAGCTCACCGTGTTGCCAAACCGCTGGCGGGTAAGCCGCTGCGCTCGCTGGGCCATCGGTTCGAGGTAGGCGCTGGCCGCCGGGGAGAGCAGGGCCATCAGATCCTCGCGGGTCAGATGACGGGCCTGCAGCGCGCGCTCCACGTCAGCCGCCGTTTTGCTGTTGATACGCAGGGCAATGTCGTCCCAGTTAAGCTGGCGCCAGCGCTCGGTAAACGTGCTCATGAGATCGCCTCCAGAAAACCGGTCAGCGGGCTGGTGGCCTGCGCCTGGAAACTGCGCGAGCCGGGGCCGGATCCTCTTGCCAGCAGGCCGGCCTCCACGGCCAGGCGGAACGCACGCGCCATCATGACCGGATCGTCGGCAACCGCGATAGCCGTATTCACCAGCACCGCGTCGGCGCCCATCTCCAGCGCCTGCGCGGCATGGCTGGGCACGCCAATGCCTGCATCCACCACCACCGGCACGGTAGCCTGCTCAATAATGATTTCCAGCATCGCGCGGGTCTCCAGCCCCTGGTTGGAGCCAATGGGGGCCCCCAGCGGCATGACGGCAGCGCAGCCGACCTCTTCCAGCCGTTTGCACAGGACAGGGTCGGCCCCGCAGTAAGGCAGGACGGTAAACCCTTGCTGCACCAGCTTTTCAGCCGCTTTCAGCGTTTCGATAGGGTCGGGCAGCAGCCAGCGGGCATCCGGATGGATTTCCAGCTTCAACCAGCGGGTGCCGAGCGCCTCCCGTGCCAGCTGTGCGGCAAAAATCGCCTCTTCTGCCGTTTTGGCGCCGGAGGTGTTGGGCAACAGCGTGACGCCCGCTTCCAGCAACGGAGCCAGAATGGCATCGCTGTGATGGCGCAGATCCACGCGCTTGAGCGCCAGCGTCACCAGCTGGCTGCCGCTTTCGCGAATGGCCTCCACCATCAGCTGCGGCGAGGCGAATTTTCCGGTTCCGGTAAACAGATGTGAATCAAAGACTTTATCGGCAATATGTAACATCTCAGCCCCCTGCGATAACCTGAAACAGCAGGATCTGGTCGCCGTCATTGACCTGCTGATGTTCCCACTGCTCGCGCGGCAGGATCTGTTGATTGAGCGCCAGCGCCGTTCCCGGCTTGAGCTGACGCAGCTTGTCGAGCAGTGCGGCAACGGTGAGCCCGTCGTCGCAGCTCATCGGCTCATCGTTAAACAGAATGCGCATCGCGGCCTCCGCACACCGGGCAGTGGCTGGCGCGATGCAGCGCCAGATGACGCCAGCCGCTGGAGCGGGCATCAAACAGCCGCAGCGTATTGCGTTCCGTCTCCATGCCGCTGAGCAGCTTGATGGCCTCCAACGCCTGCATCGTGCCCATCACGCCGACCACCGGACCCAGAATGCCCGCCGTACGGCAGTTGCGCGTCGGCTCGGCATCGTCCGGCCACAGGCAGCGATAGCAGCCCTGCGTCCACGGTGGCGTCAGAACCATCATTTGCCCGCCGAACCCCACCGCGCTGGCGGTGATAAGCGGCGTATGATTTGCCACGCAGGCGGCGTTGATCGCCTGGCGCGTCGCCATGTTGTCGGTACAGTCCAGCACCACGTCGGCAAGGGCGACTTCACGGTGCAGGCTTTCACCGCCAAGCCGCTCCTGTAGGGCAATCAGTTCGATATCCGGGTTAAGCTGATGCAGCCGCTGCCGGGTGATCTGCGCTTTCGGCTGGTTGATATCCTCGGTGGTAAAGAGGATTTGTCGCTGCAGGTTGCTGAGGTGGACCTCGTCGTCGTCGGCCAGCACCAGCGTGCCGATACCCGCGCCTGCCAGATAGAGCGCGGCGGGTGCGCCTAATCCCCCCAGGCCAACAATCAGCACCCGGCTGGCGAGCAGTTTTTGCTGCCCGTCGATGGCGATATCTTCCAGCAGGATCTGACGGCTGTAGCGCATAAAGTCGCGATCATTCATCGCCTGCTCCTGCCAGCTGTAACAGCTGTTCGGTGGCGGCCTGCCAGTCTGCGGCCTGGGTGATGACGCTGACGACGGCGATGCTGCCCACGCCGGTCTCCAGCACTGCCGGGGCGCGTTCCAGGCTGATTCCGCCGATGGCGACGGTGGGGTAGTCGGCAAGGCGTTTAACGTGACCCGCCAGTTGCGTCAGACCCTGCGGAGCGGAGGGCATCTGCTTGGTTTGCGTCGGGAAGACGTGACCGAGTGCGATGTAAGAGGGACGGGCCGCCAGGGCCACGTCGATCTCCATGTCATCGTGTGTTGACACACCAAGACGCAACCCGGCGTCACGGATTGCGCTCAGATCCGTTGTTTCCAGGTCCTCCTGACCCAGATGCACGCCGTACGCCCGGTGCTTAACGGCCAGCCGCCAGTAGTCATTGATAAACAGGCGGGCGTTATACCTACGCCCCAGCGCAATGGCGGCAACCACATCGGCTTCCACCTCCTCATCGCGTTTATCCTTGATGCGCAGCTGGAGGGTGCGAACGCCTGCCTCCAGCAGGCGCGCTATCCACGCCACGCTGTCCACCACCGGATAGAGCCCTAAACGGTAGGGAACGGGTGGGAAATCGGGCTGGTACATTACGCCTCCTCTTTTTTGAGGTAGATTTCGCCGCCTTTGGCGCGGAAGGCTTCGGACATGTCCGCCATACCCACTTCAATGGTTTGCGTGGCGGCGTAGTCGCGCACCTCCTGGCTGATTTTCATCGAGCAGAACTTCGGCCCACACATGGAGCAGAAGTGCGCGACTTTGCCCGATTCCTGCGGCAGGGTTTCGTCGTGGTAGGCGCGGGCGGTGAACGGATCCAGCGCCAGGTTGAACTGGTCTTCCCAGCGGAATTCAAAGCGCGCCTTCGACATGGCGTTATCACGGATTTGCGCGCCCGGGTGGCCTTTGGCCAGATCCGCCGCGTGGGCGGCAATTTTGTAGGTGATCAGCCCCTGCTTCACGTCCTCTTTGTTTGGCAGCCCGAGGTGCTCTTTCGGCGTCACGTAGCAGAGCATGGCGCAGCCGAACCAGCCGATCATCGCCGCGCCAATGCCTGACGTGAAGTGGTCATAGCCCGGCGCGATGTCGGTGGTCAGTGGCCCCAGCGTGTAGAACGGCGCTTCGTGGCAGTGCTCCAGCTCTTCGGTCATGTTGCGGCGGATCATCTGCATCGGCACGTGGCCCGGGCCTTCAATCATCACCTGCACGTCATACTCCCAGGCGATTTTGGTCAGCTCGCCCAGCGTGTGCAGCTCGGCAAACTGTGCTTCGTCGTTAGCATCGCGGATGGAGCCCGGGCGCAGGCCGTCGCCCAGCGACAGAGAGACATCGTACGCGGCGCAGATTTCGCAGATCTCGCGGAAGTGTTCGTAGAGGAAGTTCTCCTGGTGATGGGAGAGGCACCACTTCGCCATGATCGAACCGCCGCGCGAGACGATGCCGGTAAGACGCTTCGCGGTCATCGGCACGTAGCGCAGCAGCACGCCCGCGTGAATGGTGAAGTAGTCCACGCCCTGTTCCGCCTGCTCCAGCAGCGTGTCGCGGAACGCTTCCCAGGTAAGGTTTTCGGCGATGCCGTTGACCTTCTCCAGCGCCTGATAAATCGGGACGGTGCCAATCGGAACCGGGCTGTTACGCAGGATCCATTCGCGGGTTTCGTGAATATAGCGGCCGGTGGAGAGATCCATTACCGTGTCCGCGCCCCAGCGCGTTGACCAGACAAGCTTTTCAACCTCTTCTTCGATGGAGGAGGTGACGGCCGAGTTACCGATGTTAGCGTTGACCTTCACCAGGAAGTTGCGGCCGATAATCATCGGCTCGGATTCCGGGTGGTTAATGTTGGCGGGGATGATCGCGCGGCCTGCGGCCACTTCGTCACGCACAAACTCCGGCGTGATGTTCTCCGGCAGGCGTGCGCCAAAGCCTTCGCCCGGGTGCTGGTAGCGCAGTACTTCGCTGCGGATACGCTCGCGGCCCATGTTCTCGCGGATGGCGATGAACGCCATCTCCGGCGTGACGATCCCCTGGCGGGCGTAGTGCAGCTGCGTCACGCATTTGCCCGCTCTGGCGCGTTTTGGCGTCAGCAGGCCGGTAAAGCGCAGCGCGTCCAGACCGTCGTCGGCCAGGCGTTCTTTGGTGTATGCAGAACTGCGTACGCTCAGTTCTTCGCAGTCGTTACGCGCCTCTATCCACGGCTGGCGCAGCTTTGCCAGACCCTGCTGGACGTTGATAGCCACATCAGGATCGCCGTACGGGCCGGAGGTGTCATACACCAGCACGGCTTCGTTGTCTTCATACTGCGGATTCTCTTTGGTACCGCCGATAAGCGTCGGGCTGAGCTGGATTTCCCGCATCGGGACGCGGATATCGGCCTGCGAGCCGGAAATGTAGATGCGTTTCGAGTTCGGGAAAGCGGTGCCTTCCAGGGTGTCGATGAAGTGTTGGGCCTGTGCACGCTGTTCGCGGCGGGTCAGTTTTGCAGTAGACATAGCTCATTCCAAAAGTGAAGGACATGGCTTGTCAGACGACGGATGAAGCAAGAGAGGATCGCCCGGGGGGGCGATACAACAGCAGTGTGACTCTTGTTCCCTTCGCAGGTATTAGCCTGATCAGGTTCCGCGGATCCCGAATTAACGGTCTCAGCCCGGCTTTCGCTCTGGGCACTCCGACAAGAAAAATCCCCCTCGTGAGAGGGGCGAATGGTTGTAAATTACTCGTTAACGATTAAGAACTCAAGCCGGGCGCGCGATGTTATCTTCGGGGCTGGCGTCCAGGACGAGGCTAATCAGCTTATCTTCCAGCGTGAATCGCTCTTCCAGCGCTTCGCCAAGGTCGGAAAGCGCCTGCTGGAACTCAAGATAGTTATCGTGATCGATGGCGTTCTCAAGCGTGGAATCGTAGTAATCCATGATCTGCTGGGTGTTGGCTTCCAGCAGCGGACAAAGCTTGCTGGCCGCTAAATACGGCGTTGTCCCTTCCATTTCGCGGATAATGCGTTCATAAATATTGAAATGGCCGTCGGACAGATAGTCGACCAGGCTCTGACAAAAATCATCCAGCGCTTTTTCATTCAGCCGCATAAACGATTCTTTGCCAGGCTTAAGACCGACCAGATTGTAATAAGCCACGAGTAGATGCTTGCGCACATGTAGCCAGCGATCCACCAGTTTGTTACTTCCTCTAACGCGCTCAGTCAGGCTTTCTAGCTGGTTTAACATGGTCGACTCCGCAAAGTGTAGGATTGAATCTGCTCATCCAGAATGTAACCACAATGCTAACAACATGTCAGTGAAGCGAAGGTAGTGCAATAGATATGGATCGTATTATTGAAAAATCAGATCTGGGTTGGTGGATCGTCAGTCACGAACAAAAATTATGGTTGCCCGGTGGAGAGCTGCCCTACGGTGCGGCGGAAACGTTCGATCTCGTGGGCCAGCCTGCGCTGAAGATCGGCGAGTGGCAGGGTGAACCCGTGTGGTTGATCCAACAATCGCGTCGTCAGGATATGGGATCCGTTCGCCAGGTGTTGGATCTGGACGTGGGCCTGTTCCAGCTTGCGGGGCGGGGCGTGCAGCTGGCGGAGTTTTACCGCTCGCACAAATACTGCGGCTATTGCGGCCATACCATGCACCCGAGTAAAACCGAGTGGGCGATGCTCTGCAGCCACTGCCGCGAACGTTATTACCCACAAATTGCGCCGTGCATTATCGTCGCTATCCGTCGGGATGACTCTATTTTGCTTGCACAGCATACCCGCCATCGCAACGGCATTCATACCGTGCTGGCCGGGTTCGTCGAAGTGGGCGAAACGCTGGAGCAGGCAGTGGCGCGCGAGGTGATGGAAGAGAGCGGAATCAAAGTGAAGAACCTGCGCTACGTCACCTCCCAGCCGTGGCCGTTCCCGCAGTCGCTGATGACGGCCTTTATGGCCGACTATGACAGCGGCGAGATCGTTATCGATCAGAAAGAGCTGCTGGATGCGAACTGGTATCGCTATGACGATCTACCGCTGCTCCCCCCACCGGGTACCGTGGCGCGTCGGCTGATAGAAGATACCGTAGCGATGTGTCGGGCCGAGTATGAGTAGTGTTACACTGAGGCCATGACGCTTAAGGAACTGCAAAAATGACCGAACTGAAGAACGATCGTTATCTGCGTGCGCTGCTGCGCCAGCCCGTTGATGTCACCCCGGTGTGGATGATGCGCCAGGCGGGACGCTATCTGCCAGAGTACAAAGCCACGCGCGCGCAGGCGGGCGATTTTATGTCGCTGTGCAAAAACGCCGAGCTGGCCTGTGAAGTGACGCTCCAGCCGCTGCGCCGCTTCCCGCTGGATGCGGCGATCCTCTTCTCGGATATTCTGACCATTCCGGATGCGATGGGCCTTGGCCTGTACTTCGAAACCGGTGAAGGCCCGCGTTTTACCTCTCCGATCAGAAGCAAAGCCGATGTGGACAAGCTGCCGATCCCCGATCCGGAAGGCGAGCTGGGCTACGTGATGAACGCCGTGCGCACCATTCGCCGCGAGCTGAAAGGTGAAGTGCCGCTGATTGGCTTCTCCGGCAGCCCGTGGACGCTGGCGACCTATATGGTGGAAGGGGGCAGCAGCAAAGCCTTCACCCTGATTAAAAAGATGATGTACGCCGAGCCGCTGGCTCTGCATGCGCTGCTCGACAAGCTCGCGAAGAGCGTCACGCTCTATCTCAACGCGCAGATTAAAGCCGGTGCGCAGTCGGTGATGATTTTCGATACCTGGGGCGGCGTGCTGACCGGGCGTGATTATCAACAGTTCTCCCTGTATTACATGCATAAAATCGTTGACGGCCTGCTGCGCGAAAACGAAGGCCGCCGCGTGCCGGTGACGCTGTTCACCAAAGGTGGCGGTCAGTGGCTGGAAGCCATGGCGGCAACCGGCTGTGACGCTCTGGGTCTCGACTGGACCACCGATATCGCTGATGCCCGCCGCCGCGTGGGCGACAAAGTGGCGCTTCAGGGCAATATGGACCCGTCCATGCTCTATGCGCCGCCTGCCCGCATTGAAGAAGAAGTGTCGACTATACTGTCTGGTTTCGGCCAGGGGGAAGGCCACGTCTTTAACCTCGGCCACGGTATTCATCAGGATGTACCGCCAGAGCACGCAGGCGTATTTGTGGAGGCGGTGCATCGGCTTTCTGCCCAGTATCACAAGTAAGGAGTCGTTATGGATCTCGCGTCGCTACGCGCTCAACAAATCGAACTGGCCTCATCGGTGATCCGCGAGGATCGTCTGGATAAGGATCCTCCGCAGTACATTGGCGGAGCCGACGTCGGGTTTGAGCAGGGTGGGGACGTGACGCGAGCGGCGATGGTGGTGCTGAAATACCCTTCGCTCGAGCTGGTGGAGTACAAGGTCGCGCGTATTGCCACCACCATGCCGTACATTCCGGGCTTTCTCTCCTTCCGCGAATATCCCGCGCTGCTGGCAGCGTGGGAGCAGCTTTCGCAAAAACCTGACCTGCTTTTTGTCGATGGACACGGTATCTCACACCCGCGCCGTTTAGGCGTTGCCAGCCACTTTGGGCTGCTGGTGGATGTGCCGACCATCGGTGTCGCCAAGAAACGCCTCTGCGGCGCCTTTGAACCTCTTTCAGCCCAGCCGGGTGCGCTGGCACCGCTTATCCATAAAGGCGAGCAGCTGGCGTGGGTCTGGCGCAGCAAGGCACGCTGTAATCCGCTGTTCATCGCCACCGGCCATCGGGTGAGTATGGACAGCGCCCTGGCGTGGGTACAGCGCTGCATGAAGGGCTACCGCTTACCGGAGCCAACGCGCTGGGCTGACGCGGTGGCCTCTTCGCGTCCGGCTTTTGTTCGTTGGCAGGAAATTCAGCGATGATTCAGGTAAACTGCGCCTAATTTTCGATTCGAGAGATCATCATGCTACAAAACCCGATTCACCTGCGCCTTGAAAAGCTGGAAAGCTGGCAGCACGTCACCTTCATGGCTTGCCTGTGCGAGCGCATGTATCCCAACTATGCCGCGTTCTGCAAGCAGACCGGCTTTGGTGATGGCCATATCTACCGCCGCATTCTGGATCTGATCTGGGAAACGCTGACGGTGAAAGACGCGAAGGTGAATTTCGACTCTCAGCTCGAAAAGCTGGAAGAGGCGATCCCGGTGGCGGATGATTTTGACCTGTACGGCGTCTACCCGGCAATTGATGCCTGTGTGGCGTTAAGCGAATTGCTCCACTCCCGCCTGAGCGGTGAGACGCTGGAGCACGCTATCGAAGTCAGTAAGGCCTCTATCACCACCGTGGCGATGCTGGAAATGACCCAGGAAGGTCGCGAGATGACCGACGAAGAGCTGCGTGCGAACCCGGCCGTTGAGCAAGAATGGGATATCCAGTGGGAGATTTTCCGCCTCCTGGCAGAGTGTGAAGAACGCGATATTGAGCTGATAAAAGGGCTGCGCGCGGACTTACGTGAGGCCGGTGAGAGTAATATTGGTATAATTTTTAACCAATGAGATAAGAAAACTTGAGATAACGCCCGTTTTGTCGCTCCTCGACTCTTCCCTTTCGACCCTTGTCTGGTCTACATTTGGGGGGCGAAAAAAAGTGGCTATCGGTGCGTGTATGCAGGAGAGTGCTTTTTTGGCATTTTCGTCGCACTCGATGCTTAGCAAGCGATAAACACATTGAAAGGATAACTTATGAACAAGACTCAACTGATTGATGTAATTGCGGACAAGGCTGATCTGTCTAAAGTGCAGGCTAAAGCTGCTCTGGAATCTACCCTGGCTGCTATTACTGAGTCTCTGAAAGAAGGCGATGCTGTACAACTGGTTGGTTTCGGTACCTTCAAAGTGAACCACCGCGCTGAGCGTACTGGCCGCAACCCGCAGACCGGTAAAGAAATCAAAATCGCCGCAGCTAACGTGCCGGCATTTGTTTCTGGTAAAGCACTGAAAGACGCTGTTAAGTAAGACGCGTGGCAGTGAACAGTTTTAGCGAAGGGGCGGCAACGCCCCTTTTGTCTTTCTGGCGCGGAACGCTCGCGCTGGCAGGTGTGCTGCTGCTGTCAGCCTGTAGTCACGACACCACTCTGCCGCCGTTTACCGCCAGCGGCTACGCTGACAACCAGGGCGCGGTCAGGATCTGGCGTAAAGATTCCGGCAATGAAGTTCATCTGTTGTCTGCCTTCAGCCCGTGGCATAGCGGCAATACGTCGACGGCAGAATATCGCTGGCAGGGAGATGACCTCTCGCTGATTGAGCTGAACGTCTACAGCAAGACCCCCGAACACGTGAAAGTGCGTTTTGACGACCATGGCGAGCTGAGCTTTATGCAGCGTGAAGTCAGCGGTCAAAAACAGCAGCTTTCCAGCGACCAAATCGCCCTCTACCGTTACCGTGCCGAACAAATCCGCCAGACCAGCGATGCGCTTCGTCTGGGACGCGTTGTGCTGCGCCAGGGGCGCTGGCATAACGATGGAACGGTAACCACCTGCGAAGGGCAAACGGTGAAGCCTGAGCTTGAATCCTGGGCGACCGAACACATTCAACGCCGTCAGCGTCATTCATCAATGGACGTGAGCGTGGCGTGGCTTGAGGCGCCGGAAGGCTCTCAATTGCTATTGGTGGCGAACGAAGATTTCTGCACCTGGCAGCCGACAGAGAAGAGTTTTTGAGTTCTGTGGATTAAGCCGGATGGCGCTAACGCTTATCCGGCCTACGAACGATTCCCTCTCCCTGTGGGAGAGGGTGAGGGCGAGGAGGAATTACTCCCCCTGCTCACGCGCAATCGCGCGATAGCCGATATCCTGACGGCTAAAGCTACCGTTCCAGTGAATATCCGCCATCAGCGCATAGGCGCGCTTCTGTGCTTCTGCCACGGTATGACCCAGCGCGGTCGCACACAGCACGCGTCCGCCGTTGGTCAGAACGCGATCGTCCTCAGCCAGCTTCGTACCGGCGTGGAACACTTTCGCACCGTCAATCTCTTCCAGCGGCAGACCGTGGATCTCATCACCGGTGCTGTAGTTGCCCGGATAACCCCCCGCAGCAATCACCACGCCGAGAGACGCACGCTCGTCCCACTCGGAGGTTTTCTCGTCCAGCTTGCCATCGCAGGCAGCCAGGCACAGCTCCACCAGATCGGATTTCATGCGCAGCATGATTGGCTGGGTTTCTGGATCGCCAAAGCGGCAGTTGAATTCGATGACCTTAGGGTTACCCTGCTTGTCGATCATCAGGCCTGCATAAAGGAAACCGGTGTAGGTATTGCCTTCTGCCGCCATCCCCTTCACGGTAGGCCAGATGATGCGATCCATGGTGCGCTGGTGGACGTCGTCAGTCACGACCGGCGCAGGGGAGTAAGCGCCCATCCCGCCGGTATTAGGCCCCGTGTCGCCATTGCCCACACGCTTGTGATCCTGGCTGGTGGCCATCGGCAGAACGTGCTCGCCGTCGACCATGACGATAAAGCTCGCCTCTTCACCGTCGAGGAACTCTTCTATCACGATGCGGTGGCCCGCATCGCCAAAGGCATTACCTGCCAGCATATCCTGAACCGCGGCTTCCGCTTCTTCGAGCGTCATCGCGACGATCACGCCTTTACCCGCGGCCAGACCGTCGGCCTTGATAACAATCGGCGCGCCTTTCTCACGTAACCAGGCCAGAGCAGGCTCCACTTCAGTGAAATTCTGATATTCCGCCGTCGGGATGTTATGACGCGCGAGGAAATCTTTGGTGAAGGCCTTGGAGCCTTCCAGCTGCGCGGCGCCTTCCGTTGGGCCAAAGATTTTCAGGCCCGCTGCGCGGAACGCATCCACCACGCCAATCACCAGCGGCGCTTCAGGGCCGACGATGGTCAGGTCGATTTTCTCCTGCTGAGCAAAGCTCAACAGCGCCGGAATGTCGGTCACGCCGATAGCCACGTTCTGCAGCGCGGGCTCCAGCGCGGTACCGGCGTTGCCCGGTGCCACGAAGACCGTTTTAACCAGCGGAGACTGGGCCGCTTTCCACGCCAGCGCGTGCTCGCGTCCGCCGTTACCAATCACTAATACTTTCATTTTCTGCTCCGGGAATTAATGGCGGAAGTGACGCATGTCGGTGAAGATCATCGCAATGCCGTGTTCGTCGGCAGCGGCAATCACTTCGTCATCGCGGATTGAACCGCCAGGCTGGATCACGCAGGTGATGCCGACAGCGGCTGCGGCATCGATGCCGTCACGGAACGGGAAGAAGGCGTCAGAAGCCATGGCGGAGCCTTTGACTTCCAGGCCTTCGTCACCTGCTTTAATACCCGCGATTTTCGCAGAGTAAACGCGGCTCATCTGGCCTGCGCCTATCCCGATGGTCATGTTCTCTTTGGCGTAGACGATGGCGTTGGATTTCACGAACTTCGCCACCTTCCAGCAGAACAGCGCGTCACGCAGTTCCTGTTCGGTCGGCTGACGTTTGGTCACCACGCGCAGGTCGGCTTCTGTCACCATACCCAGATCGCGGTCCTGAACCAGCAGGCCGCCGTTTACGCGCTTGAAGTCCAGGCCCGGCACGCGTCCTGCCCACTGGCCGCAAACCAGTACGCGCACGTTCTGTTTTGCCGCGGTGATTTTCAGCGCTTCTTCGGAGGCCGATGGCGCGATGATCACTTCAACGAACTGGCGGGAGATGATGGCCTGAGCCGTTTCAGCATCCAGCTCGCGGTTGAAGGCGATAATGCCGCCGAACGCGGAGGTCGGGTCGGTTTTGTAGGCGCGATCGTAGGCATCAAGGATTGAGGTGCTCACGGCAACGCCACATGGGTTCGCATGCTTGACGATAACGCAGGCCGGCTCGCTGAATTCTTTCACGCACTCCAGCGCGGCGTCTGTATCGGCAATGTTGTTATAGGAGAGCGCTTTGCCTTGCACCTGCTGGGCGGTAGCGACAGAAGCTTCTTTTACCTCTTCTTCTATATAGAAGGCCGCCTGCTGGTGGCTGTTCTCGCCGTAGCGCATATCCTGCTTCTTAATGAAGTTCAGGTTCAGGGTGCGCGGGAAGCGACCTGAAGGATCTTTGCTTTCACCGTGGTAAGCCGGCACCAGGCTACCGAAGTAGTTGGCAATCATGCTGTCGTACGCCGCGGTGTGTTCGAATGCTTTAATCGCGAGGTCGAAGCGGGTGTCCAGAGTCAGCGACCCTTCGTTCGCATCCATCTCATTAATAATGGCGCTGTAATCGCTGCTCTTTACCACGATGGCGACATCTTTATGGTTCTTGGCCGCAGAGCGCACCATGGTCGGGCCACCGATATCAATATTCTCTACGGCATCTTCCAGAGAGCAGCCTTCGCGCGCCACGGTCTGGGCGAACGGGTAGAGGTTAACGACAACCATGTCGATCGGCGCGATGTCGTGCTGTTCCATAATGGCGTCGTCCTGACCGCGACGGCCCAGAATGCCGCCGTGGACTTTCGGGTGCAGGGTTTTGACGCGTCCATCCATCATTTCCGGGAAACCGGTGTAATCGGACACTTCGGTTACCGGCAGACCTTTATCTGCTAACAGGCGAGCGGTTCCACCTGTGGAAAGCAGCTCTACACCGCGTGCAGAAAGTGCCTGAGCGAATTCGACGATACCGGCTTTATCAGAAACACTGAGCAGAGCGCGGCGGACTGGACGACGTTGTTGCATGGTAAATCCCCTGGATTTCACGATTACAGAGAGCGTTAGATGAATTTTCCTGTGAAAAACTCATCTAACACACCTGACGAGGCATCCTTGTAAAGCGCGAGCATTTTAACGAAAACGTTTGCGCAACGCTCGCACATTTTCACTTTTTCGTATCATTGTGGATAAGTCTGTGCGTAAAAAGGTATAAGGCGGGGTTTTGCTGTGGAATGCAGCAGTCAGTCATTTTTCTGTCATTTAGCGGTTGCGGCCTGCGGAGAACTCCCTATAATGCGCCTCCATCGACACGGCGGATGTGAATCACTTCACAGACAACGCGGTCGGTTGAAGAGAAAAAATCCTGAAATAACGGGTTGACTCTGAAAGAGGAAAGCGTAATATACGCCACCTCGCAACGGTGAGCGAAAGCCGCGTTGCACTGCTCTTTAACAATTTATCAGACAATCTGTGTGGGCACTCAAAGTGACATGGATTCTTAACGTCCTCGGACGAAAAATGAATACCAAGTCTCTGAGTGAACATACGTAATTCATTACGAAGTTTAATTCACGAGCATCAAACTTAAATTGAAGAGTTTGATCATGGCTCAGATTGAACGCTGGCGGCAGGCCTAACACATGCAAGTCGAGCGG
>NZ_ALNS01000050.1:0-26284 GCF_000286655.1 Enterobacter sp. SST3
ATTTTTTCTCTTCAACCGACTGCGTTGTCTGTGAAGTGATTCACATCCGCCGTGTCGATGGAGGCGCATTATAGGGATCCCAATTTTTAGCACAAGTATTTTTTAGATCTTTTTTTCCGACTGCTGATTTTCCGTGCTTTTCGCTGAAATCCCGCCCGATCTGCTTAAATATTGACGTATTTTGCCTTGCCTCGATCGACGAATACGATCAAAGTCTTCTGTATAGCGCTCATTCTCAGAGGTAGTTATGTCTGCAGTATTACGTCCTTATAAAGATCTGTTCCCCAAACAAGGCGATCGCGTGATGATCGACGCCAGTAGTGTGGTCATTGGTGATGTCCGACTGGCCGATGACGTTAGTATCTGGCCACTCGTTGCCATCAGGGGAGACGTTAACTATGTGTCTATTGGCGCGCGAACCAATATTCAGGACGGTAGCGTTCTGCACGTCACGCACAAATCGTCCTATAACCCGGAAGGCAATCCCCTCATTATTGGAGAAGATGTTACCGTCGGCCATAAAGTCATGCTTCACGGCTGCACTGTCGGAAATCGCGTACTTGTTGGCATGGGGTCGATTTTACTGGATGGCGTCATAGTAGAAGATGACGTGATGATTGGCGCCGGTAGCCTGGTCCCGCAGAACAAACGGCTGGAGAGCGGCTATCTCTATCTGGGAAGCCCGGTAAAACAGATCCGCCCCCTGAAGGAGGCGGAGATCGAAGGATTAAAATACTCGGCAAACAACTACGTAAAATGGAAGAATGATTATTTGGATCAGGATAGCCAAACCCAGCCCTGATCGTCTTCCTGCTGTTCGCGGATTAAATCGCTGGCTTCCTCTTCGAGATCCCAGCGGTTTTCACAAAATACGGCTATCGGGTCTGTGCCGCCAAAACGATGCAACAGCGTTTCCCCGTGGATGGCACAGGTAAGCTGCATACCCTGCACGAGCACCGGAAAACAGACCGCTTGCTTATGCTCATCCCAGCTCTCTCTGTCCGGGAAATGAATAGCCTGATTCACGCCGAAAGCTCCTGCTTTAGCTTTTCAATGACTGGCTCGACTGAAGGCAGCACCCCGTGCCAGAGCAGTACAGCATGCGCAGCCTGCCCCACCAGCATTCCCAGCCCATCGGCTAACTGTTTCGCGCCGTGTTGTTCACACCAGTTCAGGAAAGGCGTTTTACCTTTCTGATAGAACATGTCATAGAAGTACATGTGCGCACTGACCAGCGAAGCGGGGATCGCCGGGATCTCGCCACTGATGCCGCTGGATGTGGCATTAATGACAAGATCGAACTCACGTTCAGCAAGATCGTCAAGCGCTACCGCGCTCACGCTGCCGGTATGCGCAAACAACGCCGCCAGCGCTTCTGCCCGGGAAAAGGTTCTGTTAGTAATGGTCACTGAACAGTCCAGGGAAAGCAGAGGCAACAGAACGCCCCTCGATGCACCACCCGCGCCAATCAGCAGAACCCGGAATCCGGGTTTGATAAAGGAGAGTCTTTCCAGATCGCTAAGTAAACCAATCCCGTCGGTGTTGTCACCCAGAAGGCGTCCATCCTCAAGCCGTTTTAGGGTATTGACTGCACCTGCAAGTGAAGCGCGCTCGGTCAGCTCATCTGCACGTTCGAATGCTTCTTCTTTAAACGGGACCGTCACATTCGCGCCTTTGCCCCCCGCGGCGAAAAAGGCCTCCAGCGTTGGGATAAAGGCATCCACTGGCGCCAGTACGCGCCCATAGGGATGATCTATCTGCAGCTGCTCCGCGAATTGCTGATGAATCCACGGTGACTTGCTGTGTGCAATCGGATTACCAAAAACAGCATAGGTTTCCATGAGATTACCCCTGGCGAAAACGTTCGCCGGTCAAAGCGTCGCGAATCTCAGACGGATTCAGGCGCCCTCCCGTTTCACCAACAGCGACAGGGAAGTCATTCCCGAACTGCGCCAGCACTTCTTCAGTTGTCCGACAAGGCGGCTGCCCGGTCAGGTTGGCGCTGGTTGAGACCAGTGGTTTACCAAATGCCAGGCACAGCTCCACCACCAGCGGATGATCAGTGACGCGAACGGCAAGGGAGTCAAAGCGTCCGGTTAACCAGCGCGGCGTTGTAGGCTGAGCCGGGAAGACGAAGGTTACTGGTCCAGGCCATGCGGAGAAGATTGTCTCGCGCTGTGCTGGGGTTAGCATAGAGTCATCAATATAGGGCTTAAGCTGCTCGTAATTCGCAGCGATCAAAATAAGCCCTTTCTCGACGGGTCTTTGTTTCAGAGTAAGCAGACGGCTCACAGCCGTTTCGCTGTCAGGATCGCAACCGACCCCAAAAACAGCTTCAGTTGGATAGGCGATGACTTCTTCATTTTTCAGTACGTCCACTGCATGCGCAATGGAGCCTGATGGCAGGTTATTATTCACTATTTTGATCCGCCGTAACCGGCTTTCCACATTGTTTACTGGCGCAGAAGCGTTTAATGCCTTGCGCGGTTTTCTTCTCTATCAGTAGCGGATAATTGCAATGAGGGCAGATTCCCGCTACCGGCTTAAAATTGATAACGAACTGGCAGTCAGGGTAGCGATCGCACGAATGGAAGGTCTTACCATAACGGGAACGGCGCTGTACCAGCTGACCGCGCTGACACTGAGGACACGCAATCGCCGTTTCATCTGGCTTATCAATTTGTTCCGTATGTTCACATTCCGGGTAGCGGCTACATCCAATAAACATGCCGAAACGCCCCTGGCGTAGCGCGAGTTCGCCACCGCAAAGAGGACAAAGCTGCCCCTCCAGAATTTTAACGATATGTCCATCCGCCTGGCTTTTCAGAGGACGAACATAATCACATTCCGGATAGTGAGAACAACCGAGAAACGGGCCGTGTTTCCCGGACCGAATAACAAGTTCAGCCCCGCACTGCGGGCAGGGCTCGTTTTTATGCACCGTGAACAGTGCTGATTTGGCCATAACAACTCTTGGCGCTGCACATTGAATTAGTGCAGCATACCTTCATTCACTTCAAAGAGTAATTCTTCCATTTGCTGATAGGCATTTTCACAGCCCGGGATATTAAACAGAACCATCAGGATCACCCATTTGAGATCTTCCAGTTCAAATTCTGCGGTATCCAGCGCCATGACGCGTTCTATCACCATTTCTCTCGTTTCGAGGTTTAGCACCTGAATCTGCTCAAGGAATAAAATGAATCCCCGGCAGCTGGCGTCCAGCCGTTCACACTCTTCAGCGGTATAAATGCGTACTGACAATGGGTCAGAAGCAAGCTGCATCGGTTCGGCAAGGCCTTCCTGATAATCAGCCAATTTTTCCAGCCACATCAACGCATTGTAGATATCTTCCCGCTCAAATCCCGCATCGGTAAGATCCTGTGTCAACTTGTCCTGATCCACTCGCATTTCTGCTTCGTTATGGATGTAAGTCTCAAACAAATACATCAGTACGTCGAACATGGCATGCCCTCCTTAATCGGACATAGCCGCCGGGTACAGCTGCGATCCACCCTGCTAACTCCAGTTCGAGTAGCTGTGCTACCGTTACTGGCACAGGTTGGCCGGCACGTTCAGCGACAACGTCAACAGGTGTTACCTCATCTCCTACGTTAGCCAGGAGCTTGGGAAATGGCAATGCCACCTTTCCCTGATCTGATGAATATTGTCGCTTTTCGGGATCTTCCTGCAGCCATTGCAGCCCATATTGCAAATTTTCAAGAATGTCCCCGACTTCCGTTACCGGTGTTGCCCCCTGCTTAATCAGCCAGTGCGGTCCCTCGCATCCCGGATTACCTATCGGGCCGGGCAAAGCGAAGACTTCTCGTCCCTGTTCGAGCGCACACCGTGCCGTGACCAGCGAACCGCTTCGCCGCGCGGCTTCGACCACCAGCACGCCTTTGCTAAGGCCGCTGATGATTCGATTACGACGCGGAAAGTTTGCCGGTCGGGGCTGCGCGGAAAGCGGAAACTCAGACACTATCGCGCCGTCAGACTCAATAAGCCGCATCGCCAATGCCTGATGCCGACGCGGATAAATACTAAAAAGACCGTTTCCCAGCACCGCGACACTTCGTCCTTTTACTGACAGCGCCGCGCTGTGGGCAACGCCGTCAATACCACAGGCCAGCCCGCTGGTGATCGTGAAACCACTTTGTGAAAGTTGTTCGCACAGGATTTTCCCCCACCGCTCGCCGTACCATGACGGCGCACGACTGCCTACCACCGCCAGCTGAACGGTATTAAGCGTCTCGGGGTTACCTTTTATGAATAATGCTCCGGGATAATCAGGGATTGTGCGGAGCAAAGGGGGATAAAGGGGATGGTTGGCCGTTAATAAATGATGACCCGGCTGCTCAAGCCATACCAGGCTACGTTCCAGCTCACTCTCATTGAGCGCAACGAACCGTTCAGCCTGCTTTGCTGTCAAACCAGTGTTTCTCAGAACAAGCGTGTCGATGCCTTCCTGCCTCTGCAGTCGTGCAGCCGCTTCCACCATGACATCACCACACAAAGAACCTGTGTGCATGAGCCGTAGCCAAATCTCGGTAGATGTCATCCTTTCCCCTGCCATAAGCGGTCTCCGCAATCATTGCGATTGGTCACTGATGCTGTCAATCGATGGGGGATTTGTCTAGAATAGAGGGAGTATTCTTATCAACTCCTGAACACGACTCTGGAAATTTATGGCAGTTTTGCAAGTATTACATATTCCGGACGAGCGCCTTCGCATCGTCGCTGAACCGGTTAAAGAAGTGAATGCAGAAATCCAGCGTATCGTTGATGATATGTTCGATACCATGTACGCCGAAGAAGGCATTGGCCTGGCGGCAACGCAGGTGGACATTCACAAGCGTATTATCGTGATCGACGTTTCTGAGAATCGCGATGGTCGTCTGGTGCTGATCAACCCAGAGCTGCTTGAAAAGAGTGGCGAAACCGGTATTGAGGAAGGCTGTCTGTCTATTCCAGAACAGCGTGCGTTAGTGCCGCGTGCTGAGAAAGTGAAAATTCGCGCTCTGGATCGTGACGGTAATCCGTTCGAACTGGAGGCAGACGATCTGCTGGCGATTTGTATTCAGCATGAGATGGATCACCTGGTCGGTAAACTGTTTATCGATTATCTCTCGCCGCTGAAACAGCAGCGTATTCGTCAGAAAGTAGAGAAACTGGATCGTTTGCGTTCTCGCGCATAACGTCCCACCGGATACAAGGATCATCGTGTCTAAATCACTACGTATTATCTTCGCGGGAACCCCTGATTTTGCAGCGCGTCATCTTGACGCGCTGTTATCGTCTGGTCACCAGGTTGTTGGCGTCTTTACCCAACCGGACCGTCCTGCTGGTCGCGGCAAAAAACTGATGCCGAGCCCGGTCAAGGTGCTGGCAGAAGAGCATGGGCTTCCTGTTTTTCAGCCCGCATCGCTGCGCCCGCAGGAAAATCAGCAGCTGGTTGCTGACCTGAATGCCGACGTAATGGTGGTGGTGGCTTACGGTTTAATTTTGCCAAAAGCCGTGCTTGATATGCCGCGTCTGGGTTGTATCAACGTTCATGGGTCCCTGCTCCCACGCTGGCGTGGTGCAGCACCTATCCAGCGCGCGCTGTGGGCGGGTGATGCCGAAACGGGCGTGACCATCATGAAGATGGACGTAGGTTTAGACACCGGCGACATGCTCTATAAACTGGCCTGCCCCATTACGTCAGACGATACCAGCGCCACGCTGTATGACAAACTGGCAGAGCTTGGCCCACAAGGGCTCATCGAGACGCTTCAGCAGCTTGCTGACAATACGGCAAAACCAGAAGTTCAGGACGACGCGCTGGTAACCTACGCCGAAAAGCTGAGCAAAGAAGAAGCGCGGATCGACTGGTCCCTGTCAGCCGCTCAACTTGAACGTTGCATTCGCGCTTTTAATCCGTGGCCGATGAGCTGGTTGGAAATTGATGAGCAGCCAGTAAAAGTCTGGAAAGCCTCCGTCATTAGCGGTGCGACTACGGCGGAACCCGGTACGATTATTGATGCCAGCAAGAACGGCATCCAGGTGGCGACTGCGCAAGGTATTTTGAATCTTGAATCGCTCCAACCGGCCGGTAAGAAAGCCATGAGTGCTCAGGATCTACTAAATTCCCGTCGCGAATGGTTTATCCCTGGCAATCGCCTTGCCTGAGCAAATTTATTCTTAAGGCCCGGTGTTTCCGGGCATTTTTATTTTTACGGTTATGAAAAAACAAAATCTACGCAGTATGGCGGCCCAGGCCGTCGAGCAGGTTATCGAGCAGGGCCAGTCACTGAGCAACGTCCTGCCTCCCCTGCAGCAAAAAGTCTCTGATAAAGATAAAGCCCTGCTTCAAGAGCTCTGCTTTGGCGTCCTGCGCACACTCTCTCAGCTTGAGTGGTTGATTAACAAGCTGATGTCCCGCCCAATGACGGGCAAGCAGCGCACCGTACATTATTTAATTATGGTGGGTTTTTATCAGCTTCTTCATACCCGCATCCCACCTCATGCCGCGCTGGCAGAGACGGTGGAAGGTGCCGTTGCGATTAAACGTCCTCAGCTGAAAGGGCTGATCAACGGCGTATTGCGTCAGTTCCAGCGACAGCAGGACGAGCTTCTGGCTGAATTTGCCCAAAATGAAGCGCGCTTCCTGCATCCGGACTGGCTGTTGAAGCGCCTGAAAAAAGCTTATCCGCAGCAGTGGCAGGACATTGCCGATGCCAACAACCAGCGTCCGCCAATGTGGTTACGCGTGAATCGTAATCACCACACCCGTGACGCATGGCTGGCATTACTCGAAGACGCTGGAATGAGCGGCTTCACCCATGACGCATACCCTGATGCCGTGCGCTTAGCATCGCCTGCACCGGTACATGCATTACCCGGTTTTGATGAAGGCTGGGTAACCGTACAGGATGCCTCTGCTCAGGGTTGCATGACCTGGCTCGAACCTAAAAACGGTGAGCAGATTTTGGATCTCTGCGCCGCACCAGGGGGCAAAACGACGCATATTCTTGAAGTGGCTCCGCAGGCCAGCGTGATGGCAGTGGACGTTGATGAGCAACGTCTTTCACGCGTCTACGACAACCTCAAGCGCCTGGGCATGAAGGCACAGGTTAAGCAAGGCGATGGACGCAAACCCGCAGAATGGTGTGGCGAAGCACAATTCGATCGCATTTTGCTGGATGCCCCCTGCTCTGCAACTGGCGTGATTCGTCGTCATCCGGATATCAAGTGGCTGCGTCGCGATCGTGATATTAGTGAGCTTGCCCAACTGCAATCCGACATCCTTGACGCCATCTGGCAGCATCTCAAACCCGGCGGCACGCTGGTCTATGCAACCTGTTCAGTACTGCCGGAAGAAAACAGTCAGCAAATCGCGGCCTTCCTTAAACGAACCCCGGACGCGGCGCTGCACGATACGGGAACGCCTGAATGCCCGGGTCAGCAGAATCTGCCGGGTGCAGAAGAAGGTGATGGCTTCTTTTACGCTAAGCTAATCAAAGAGTGATGTTGAGAACAGGTCACGAGAGATGAAGATTATCATTCTGGGCGCAGGACAGGTTGGTGGAACGCTGGCGGAAAATCTGGTTGGCGAAAACAACGATATCACCATCGTGGATACCAACGGCGATCGCCTGCGTGTTTTACAGGACAAATTTGACCTGCGCGTTGTGCAGGGTCATGGTTCGCACCCGCGCGTTCTTCGTGAGGCGGGCGCTGACGATGCCGACATGCTGGTTGCGGTGACCAGTTCTGACGAAACCAATATGGTGGCCTGTCAGGTGGCCTACTCGCTTTTTAACACGCCAAACCGAATCGCGCGCATCCGCTCTCCGGACTATGTCCGCGATGCTGAGAAACTGTTTAATTCAGAAGCAGTTCCTATTGACCATCTTATCGCGCCAGAACAGCTGGTGATCGACAATATCTACCGTCTGATCGAATATCCGGGCGCCCTGCAGGTGGTGAACTTTGCCGAAGGTAAAGTGAGCCTGGCCGTCGTTAAGGCCTATTACGGCGGCCCGTTGATTGGCAACGCGTTGTCCACCATGCGCGAGCATATGCCGCATATTGATACGCGCGTCGCGGCTATTTTCCGCCACGACAGACCTATCCGCCCGCAGGGCTCTACGATTGTCGAAGCCGGGGACGAAGTCTTCTTTATTGCGGCTTCACAGCATATTCGTGCGGTGATGAGTGAACTTCAGCGTCTCGAAAAACCCTATAAACGCATTATGCTGGTCGGCGGCGGCAATATTGGTGCCGGTCTGGCACACCGGCTTGAAAAAGATTACAGCGTAAAATTGATCGAACGCGATCAGCAGCGAGCGGCTGAACTGGCGGAAAAACTGCAAAATACGATCGTATTTTATGGCGATGCGTCAGATCAGGAGTTGCTGGCTGAAGAGCATATTGATCAAGTTGATCTTTTTATTGCCGTCACCAACGACGACGAAGCGAATATAATGTCCGCCATGCTCGCGAAACGTATGGGGGCAAAGAAGGTCATGGTGCTTATCCAGCGCAAAGCCTATGTTGATCTGGTTCAGGGCAGCGTCATTGATATTGCCATTTCGCCGCAGCAGGCGACAATTTCCGCGTTACTGAGCCATGTGCGTAAAGCGGATATTGTTGGGGTATCATCGCTTCGTCGCGGGGTAGCGGAAGCCATTGAAGCCGTAGCGCACGGAGATGAAACTACATCACGCGTCGTGGGCCGTTCGATAGACGAAATTAAGCTGCCACCGGGCACCATTATTGGTGCTGTCGTGCGCGGGAATGATGTCATGATTGCCAATGATAATTTGCGCATTGAGCAAGGCGATCACGTTATTATGTTCCTTACCGATAAAAAGTTTATTACCGACGTCGAACGTTTATTCCAGCCAAGCCCATTCTTCCTTTAATGTGTCGGGTGCTCTCAATGGGGTACCCGCTCTTTATCCTTCTCATTTCTGTGCCTTTTATTTTGCATAACGTTTAATTATCACGAATGGCAATTAGCTAATCATTTGTTAAACTTATAGTCGTCAGCTGGCACAAGGAGAACAAAATGAGTTTTATTAAAGAATTTCGCGAATTTGCGATGCGCGGAAACGTGGTGGATTTGGCAGTGGGTGTCATTATTGGTGCAGCATTCGGCAAGATTGTTTCATCATTAGTGGCCGACATTATCATGCCACCTTTAGGGTTGCTGATCGGGGGCATTGATTTCAAACAGTTCGCTTTCACGTTGCGTGAAGCACAGGGTGATGTACCGGCAGTCGTGATGCACTACGGTGTATTTATTCAGAACGTATTTGATTTCGTGATTGTAGCGTTTGCCATTTTTATGGCTATAAAGCTGATCAATAAACTCAACCGTAAAAAAGAAGAGCCGGCAGCAGCGCCTGCACCGACAAAAGAAGAAGTGCTGCTGAGTGAGATTCGCGATCTGTTAAAAGAGCAGAACAAGCGCGTTTAATCAGAAGCTTAAAGCAGGAAGGCCAGTGGTAAATAAGCGATTCGCTTGTTTGCCACTGGCCTCCCAGCTACCCCGTTTTGCATGCTTGCCTTTACGCAGATAACTTCCTTTCCCTTTTTTATTCTTCTCAACGCGCTGTCTGAATAGCGGGTCATGGAGTAGTGCCTCAATGGCATTGTCTTTAATCTGTCCTTTCGTGTGCTGATAGCGGCTCATAAATTCTCCTGAGCATGGTTTATGTCGACGGGAGTCTAGACCCGGTTGGACTAAAAATCAACAGTCCTCGGTTTTCCCACTGGCCCCCTGTTCAAGGGCTTCCAGAATGGAACAATAAATACTGCTGTGGGCCGTGCCACAACAAGCATCATTCAGCCTTTGCAGAGAGCGCTGCATGGTTTGCAATTCCTGAATGCGTGCTTCAACTTCATCCAACCGGGCCTGCACAATGCTTTTCGACTCCTGACAGGTGTGATGTGCCGGATCGATGCGGATCGATAATAACTCGCGGATCGAATCTAATGTGAAACCGAGCTGGCGCGCATACCGAATAAACCGCAGGCGCTGCAGATCGTTATCGGTATAAAGTCGGAAGCCACCTTCAGTACGAACTTCATGATCGATCATCTGCTGCTTTTCGTAATATCGGATGGTATCCGGTGTGACGTTCGCGAGCTTCGCAAGTTCACCGATACGGTACATAACTACTCCTCGTTTATTTTCCGCAACAAGCGTTCACCGTATTCACCGTGCAGAAAGTCAGTGTTCATTCCTGCCTGACGCAGTTTAAGTTCAAGCAGGGCGAGGCGGCGGCTAATTTCAGAATGTCGCGGATCGTCCTGACGGATCCCTTTTAGCAGATCGACAAGTTCAACAGCCTCTCTGCGCTGTTCGAGTTCAGGAGGGAGACAGCCTGCATTCTTTAGTAAACGGTATCCCGCGCGTAATTCAGGCGCAATATGCGAGTCATCGTCAAGCATAAGGGGTTCGCCGCATCCCGGAAGATCGTCGAATTCACCTTTTTTTTGGGCATCACGAATATGGCGTTCTGCCCACTGGTCAAGCAGCCACATTACCCGCTCCAGAGGATGAACAGAATTGATACAGATATTGTAGAGAAGTGGGGATATCGCGGATATAAAAAAACCCGCCGGAGCGGGTTTTTTTACGTTACTGCAGATTACTCTGCAGCAGCTTCTGCTTTCTCTGAACGATCAACCAGCTCGATGTAAGCCATCGGCGCGTTGTCGCCTGCACGGAAGCCACACTTCAGAATGCGAGTGTAACCACCGGCACGGCTCGCGAAACGCGGGCCCAGTTCGTTAAACAGTTTTGCCACGATCTCGTTATCACGAGTACGGGCGAATGCCAGACGACGATTAGCAACGCTGTCAGTCTTGGCAAGAGTAATCAGCGGCTCAACTACGCGACGCAGCTCTTTCGCTTTAGGCAGGGTCGTCTTGATGATCTCATGACGAACCAGTGAACCTGCCATGTTGCGGAACATAGCCTGGCGATGGCTGCTGTTGCGGTTCAGTTGACGACCACTCTTACGATGGCGCATGACCTTATCCTTCTCAGTAAAACCTTAACCTGTGATCCGGTTACTCGTCAGCAATGCTTGCCGGTGGCCAGTTTTCCAGGCGCATGCCCAGAGACAGACCACGTGAAGCCAGCACGTCTTTAATCTCGGTAAGAGATTTTTTACCCAGGTTCGGCGTTTTCAGCAACTCAACCTCGGTACGCTGTACCAGATCACCGATATAGTGGATAGCTTCTGCCTTGAGGCAGTTAGCAGAGCGGACAGTCAATTCGAGATCGTCAACAGGGCGCAGCAGGATCGGATCGAATTCTGGTTTCTCTTCTTTCACTTCCGGCTGACGAACATCACGTAAGTCAACGAAAGCTTCCAGTTGTTCTGCCAGGATGGTTGCCGCACGACGAATCGCCTCTTCAGGATCGATTGTGCCGTTGGTTTCCATTTCGATGACCAGCTTGTCCAGGTCGGTACGCTGTTCTACACGCGCTGCTTCAACATTGTAGGCAATACGCTCTACAGGGCTGTAGCATGCGTCGACCAGCAGACGGCCGATTGGGCGCTCATCTTCTTCCGAATGAATTCGGGCAGAAGCCGGCACATAACCACGACCGCGCTGAACTTTGATACGCATGCTAATAGCTGCGTTCTCATCGGTCAGGTGGCAGATCACGTGCTGCGGCTTGACGATTTCAACATCACCGTCGTGGGTGATGTCGGCTGCAGTCACAGGGCCAATGCCAGATTTATTCAGAGTAAGAATAACTTCATCTTTACCCTGAACTCTCACCGCCAGCCCTTTCAGGTTGAGCAGGATTTCAAGGATATCTTCCTGAACGCCTTCTTTGGTGCTGTACTCATGAAGTACACCATCAATCTCAACCTCGGTCACCGCGCAACCCGGCATCGATGAGAGCAGAATACGGCGCAGTGCGTTACCCAGAGTATGGCCAAAGCCACGCTCTAAAGGCTCAAGGGTCACCTTGGCGTGCGTCGAACTCACTTGCTCGATATCTACCAGGCGCGGTTTTAGAAACTCTGTCACAGAACCCTGCATTGTGTCCTCTCTTTGGTACTAAGCTTTACTTGGAGTAAAGCTCGACGATCAGGTGTTCGTTAATGTCCGCAGACAGATCAGAACGTTCTGGCTGACGCTTGAACGTACCTTCCATCTTGCCAGCATCAACTTCCAGCCAGGTTGGCTTTTCACGCTGCTCAGCCAGCTCCAGAGCGGCCTTCACGCGAGATTGCTTTTTCGCTTTCTCACGAATGCTAACAACGTCATTCGCTTTAACCTGATAAGAAGCGATGTTAACAACACGACCGTTTACCATGATTGCTTTGTGGCTAACCAGCTGACGTGATTCAGCACGAGTAGCGCCGAAGCCCATACGGTATACAACGTTGTCCAGACGACCTTCCAGCAGAGCCAGCAGGTTTTCACCTGTGTTGCCTTTCAGACGTGCTGCTTCTTTATAGTAGTTACGGAACTGACGCTCCAGCACACCGTACATACGGCGAACTTTTTGCTTTTCACGCAACTGCACACCATAGTCAGACAGACGCGGTTTACGCGCACCGTGCTGGCCAGGAGCTTGTTCAATTTTACACTTGGTATCGATCGCGCGAACGCCAGACTTAAGGAATAAGTCGGTGCCCTCACGACGGCTCAGCTTGAGCTTAGGACCCAAATATCTTGCCATTTTCTATCTCCAACTAACCTAAAAAACGAGCGTTATACGCGACGTTTTTTCGGCGGACGACAACCGTTATGAGGGATCGGAGTCACATCAGTAATATTAGTGATGCGGAAACCAGCGGCGTTCAGAGCGCGAACAGTAGATTCACGACCCGGACCCGGACCTTTAACCATAACTTCCAGATTCTTGATGCCGTATTCTTTTACGGCTTCTGCGCAACGCTCTGCTGCAACCTGAGCTGCGAACGGAGTGGATTTGCGAGAACCACGGAAACCGGAACCACCGGCTGTTGCCCAACCCAATGCGTTACCCTGACGATCAGTAATAGTAACGATGGTGTTGTTGAAAGAAGCATGGATATGAGCCACGCCGTCAGAGACTTGTTTTCTTACACGTTTACGTGCACGAACTGGTGCCTTTGCCATTATTCAATCACCCCGATTATTTCTTGATCGGTTTGCGCGGACCCTTACGGGTACGTGCGTTGGTCTTAGTACGCTGACCGCGCACTGGCAGACCACGACGATGACGCAAACCGCGATAGCAACCAAGATCCATCAGGCGCTTGATGCTCATGCTGATTTCACGGCGCAGATCACCTTCAACGACAAATTTGGCAACTTCGTCACGCAGCGTGTCGATTTGTTCTTCAGACAGCTCACTGATCTTAACATCTTCAGCGATACCCGCTGCAGCCAGAATGGCTTTAGAACGGGTCTTGCCGATGCCGTAGATCGAAGTTAATGCGATCACAGCATGTTTCTGATCAGGAATGTTAATGCCTGCTATACGGGCCACTATGCACTCCTACTATTTAATATGTACGCACCATGCTGAAAAGCCCGTTTTCAGGATACTCAAATGGAAACGTACAGACATACAAAAGATTGGCTGGCTAATCTAGCCAGCTCAACCCAACTTTGCAAGAAAAATATGCGAAATAATCAGCCTTGGCGCTGTTTATGCTTCGGCTCGGCACTGCAAATCACACGGATGACACCATCACGCTTAACGATTTTGCAGTTACGGCATAATTTCTTGACGGAAGCACGAACTTTCATTTTTACTCTCCGTAACTTCTCAGGCGACCAATTAGCGGCCGTAGCCTTTCAGGTTCGCCTTCTTCAATGCAGACTCATACTGACTGGACATCATCAGAGTTTGCACTTGAGCCATAAAGTCCATAATCACGACAACAACGATAAGCAGTGAGGTTCCACCGAAGTAGAACGGTACTTTCATTGCATCACGCATGAACTCCGGGATCAGGCAGATAAAAGTAATATAGAGCGCACCAACCAAAGTCAGGCGGGTCATTACTTTATCGATATACTTCGCCGTTTGCTCTCCCGGACGAATTCCTGGTACAAATGCACCGGACTTCTTCAGGTTATCTGCTGTTTCACGCGGGTTGAAGACCAACGCCGTGTAGAAGAAACAGAAGAAGATGATCGCAGACGCATAGAGTAACACATAAAGTGGTTGCCCAGGCTGCAAATACAGCGAAATTGTTGTCAGCCAGTTCCAACCAGTACCGCCCCCGAACCATGACGCGATGGTTGCCGGGAACAGAATAATACTGGAAGCGAAGATAGCCGGGATAACCCCCGCCATGTTCACTTTCAGCGGTAAATGTGTGCTCTGTGCAGCATAGACACGACGACCTTGCTGACGCTTAGCGTAGTTCACCACAATGCGGCGTTGACCACGTTCAACGAAGACAACAAAGAACGTCACTGCAAATACTAATACTGCAACCAACAGCAACAGGAGGAAGTGCAGGTCGCCTTGACGCGCTTGCTCGATAGTGTGGGCGATGGCTGGCGGGAGGCCCGCAACAATACCGGCGAAGATAATGATTGAGATACCGTTACCGATACCACGCTCAGTAATCTGTTCGCCGAGCCACATCAGGAACATTGTCCCTGTGACCAGACTTACAACAGCGGTGAAGTAGAATGCAAAGCCCGGGTTTAACACCAGGCCCTGCATACCAGGCATATTCGGAAGACCGGTAGCAATACCGATCGACTGGAATATTGCCAGCACCAGAGTACCGTAACGGGTGTACTGACTAATCTTACGACGTCCTGACTCCCCTTCTTTCTTCAACTCTGCCAGGGCCGGATGAACGACCGTCAGCAGCTGGATAATAATCGATGCCGAAATGTACGGCATAATACCCAGTGCGAAGATAGAAGCACGGCTGAGAGCACCACCAGAGAACATGTTGAACATTTCAATGATGGTGCCTCGCTGTTGCTCAAGCAGTTTGGCAAGTACAGCGGCATCGATACCAGGGATCGGAATAAAAGAGCCAATACGGAACACAATCAGCGCGCCGATAACAAACAGCAGTCTGCGTTTCAGCTCGCCAAATCCACCTTTGGCACTTTGAAAATCTAATCCCGGTTGCTTAGCCATCTGCTACTTATTCCTCAATTTTACCGCCAGCAGCTTCGATAGCAGCACGAGCACCTTTAGTAACACGCAGGCCACGAACAGTTACCGGAGTAGAAACTTCACCAGCCAGGATCACTTTCGCGAACTCGATCTGGATACCGATAATGTTTGCTGCTTTCAGCGTGTTCAGGTCTACAACGCCGCCTTCAACTTTCGCCAGGTCAGACAGACGGATTTCCGCCGTGATCGCTGCTTTGCGAGAGGTGAAGCCGAACTTCGGCAGACGACGGTACAGTGGCATCTGGCCACCCTCGAAACCGCGACGTACGCCACCGCCAGAACGAGAGTTCTGACCTTTGTGACCACGACCACCGGTTTTGCCGAGGCCAGAACCGATACCACGACCCAGGCGTTTACCCGCCTTTTTAGAGCCTTCGGCCGGAGACAGAGTATTTAAACGCATCTCTTACTCCTCAACTTTAACCATGAAGTAAACCGCGTTGACCATACCACGAACAGCAGGAGTATCCTCGCGCTCAACGGTATGACCAATACGACGCAGACCCAGGCCAAGCAGCGTTGCCTTGTGTTTCGGCAGACGACCGATTGCACTGCGGGTTTGAGTGATTTTAATAGTCTTTGCCATGGTCAATTACCCCAGAATTTCTTCAACGGATTTACCACGCTTGGCAGCGACCATTTCTGGAGAATTCATATTTTCCAGGCCATCAATAGTTGCACGAACCACGTTGATCGGGTTGGTGGAACCATATGCTTTAGCCAGAACGTTATGAACCCCAGCAACTTCCAGAACGGCGCGCATTGCACCACCGGCGATGATACCGGTACCTTCTGAAGCTGGCTGCATGAATACACGAGAACCCGTGTGAACACCTTTAACTGGGTGCTGCAGGGTGCCGTTGTTCAGCGCGACGTTAATCATGTTGCGACGGGCTTTTTCCATCGCTTTCTGGATCGCTGCTGGAACTTCACGCGCTTTACCGTAACCAAAACCAACGCGACCGTTACCATCGCCTACTACAGTCAGAGCTGTGAAGGAGAAAATACGACCACCTTTAACGGTTTTAGATACGCGGTTTACCGCGATCAGCTTTTCCTGCAGTTCGCCAGCCTGTTTTTCGATGTGAGCCATCTTACACCTCTACCTTAGAACTGAAGGCCAGCTTCACGGGCAGCATCTGCCAGTGCCTGGACACGACCATGATATTGGAACCCGGAACGGTCAAAGGAAACATTGCTGATGCCTTTTTCCAGAGCGCGTTCAGCAACAGCTTTACCTACAGCTGCAGCGGCGTCTTTGTTACCGGTGTACTTCAATTGTTCTGAGATAGCTTTTTCTACAGTAGAAGCAGCTACCAGAACTTCAGAACCGTTCGGTGCAATTACCTGTGCGTAAATATGACGCGGGGTACGATGTACCACCAGGCGAGTTGCACCCAGCTCTTTGAGCTTGCGGCGTGCGCGGGTCGCACGACGGATACGAGCAGATTTCTTATCCATAGTGTTACCTTACTTCTTCTTAGCCTCTTTGGTACGCACGACTTCGTCGGCGTAACGAACACCCTTGCCTTTGTAAGGCTCAGGACGACGGTAGGCGCGCAGATCTGCTGCAACCTGACCGATCAGCTGTTTATCAGCGCCTTTCAGCACGATTTCAGTCTGAGTCGGGCATTCTGCAGTGATACCGGCCGGCAGCGGATGCTCAACAGGGTGTGAGAAGCCCAGAGACAGGCCTACTGCATTCCCTTTGATAGCTGCACGATAACCTACACCAACCAGCTGAAGCTTTTTAGTGAAGCCTTCGGTAACACCAACAACCATTGAGTTCAGCAGGGCACGCGCGGTACCAGCCTGAGCCCAACCATCCACGAAACCATCACGTGGACCGAAGGTCAGAGCATTATCTGCATGTTTAACTTCAACAGCTTTGTTGAGGGTACGAGTCAGCTCGCCGTTTTTACCTTTGATCGTAATAACCTGACCGTCGATTTTTACATCAACGCCGGCAGGAATAACGACCGGTGCTTTAGCAACACGAGACATTCTTTCCTCCGATTAGGCTACGTAGCAGATAATTTCGCCACCAAGACCAGCCTGGCGCGCTGCACGATCAGTCATAACACCTTTAGAGGTAGAAACAACTGCGATACCAAGACCAGCCATAACTTTTGGCAGCTCATCTTTTTTCTTATAGATGCGCAGGCCTGGGCGGCTGACACGCTGAATGCTTTCTACAACAGCTTTACCCTGGAAATACTTGAGAGTAAGTTCCAGTTCCGGCTTGGTGTCGCCTTCAACTTTAAAATCTTCGATAAAACCTTCTTCCTTCAGCACGTTGGCAATTGCCACTTTCAGCTTGGCGGAAGGCATGGTGACCGCAACTTTGTTCGCGGCCTGACCGTTACGGATACGGGTCAGCATATCCGCGATCGGATCTTGCATGCTCATCTGTCTTTACTCCCGTGATTCAATTGGTAATTACCAGCTAGCCTTTTTCAAGCCTGGCACTTCACCGCGCATGGCGGCTTCACGCAGTTTGATACGGCTCAACCCAAACTTGCCCACATAACCATGTGGACGACCTGTTTGACGACAGCGGTTACGCTGACGAGACGGGCTGGAATCACGCGGCAGAGACTGCAGCTTGAGAACCGCATTCCAACGATCTTCGTCGGAAGCGTTCACATCAGAAATGATCGCTTTCAGTTCAGCGCGTTTAGCGAAGAATTTATCAGCTAAAGCTACGCGCTTTACTTCGCGTGCTTTCATTGATTGCTTAGCCATTCAGTAACCCTACCTTACTTGCGGAACGGGAAGTCAAAGGCAGCCAGCAGAGCACGGCCTTCTTCGTCAGATTTCGCAGTAGTGGTAATGGTAATATCCAAACCACGCACGCGGTCGACTTTATCGTAGTCGATTTCTGGGAAGATGATCTGCTCACGGACACCCATGCTGTAGTTACCACGACCGTCGAAAGACTTAGCGGACAAGCCACGGAAGTCACGGATACGTGGAACAGCAATAGTGATCAGGCGCTCAAAGAACTCCCACATGCGTTCGCCACGCAGAGTTACTTTACAGCCGATCGGATAGCCCTGACGGATTTTGAAGCCTGCAACAGATTTGCGTGCTTTGGTGATCAGCGGTTTTTGACCGGAGATTGCTGTCAGGTCAGCTGCTGCGTTATCCAGCAGTTTCTTGTCAGCGATCGCTTCACCAACACCCATGTTCAGGGTGATCTTCTCGACCCGAGGGACTTGCATGACAGAATTGTAGTTAAACTCGGTCATGAGTTTCTTAACTACTTCGTCTTTGTAGTAATCATGCAGTTTCGCCATCGTACTACTCCAAATTACTTGATAGTTTCGCTGTTAGACTTGAAGAAACGGACTTTTTTACCGTCTTCGAATCTAAAGCCTACACGGTCAGCCTTGCCGGTAGCCGCATTGAAGATTGCAACGTTAGAAACCTGAATAGCAGCTTCTTTTTCAACGATGCCACCTGGTTGGTTCAGGGCCGGAACCGGCTTCTGATGTTTCTTAACCAGGTTGATACCTTCAACGACAAGTTTGCCGGAAGACAGAACATTTTTTACTTTACCGCGTTTACCTTTATCTTTACCGGTTAACACGATAACTTCGTCATCACGACGGATTTTCGCTGCCATGATTCGCTCCTTAGAGTACTTCTGGTGCCAGAGAGATAATTTTCATGAACTTCTCAGTACGAAGTTCACGAGTTACCGGCCCAAAGATACGCGTGCCGATAGGCTGCTCGCTGTTATTGTTTAAAATAACGCATGCATTACCATCGAAGCGAATGACAGAACCGTCAGGGCGACGAACACCCTTCTTGGTGCGCACCACTACCGCCTTCAGCACATCACCTTTTTTGACCTTACCACGTGGAATTGCTTCTTTGATGGTGATCTTGATGATGTCGCCTACGCCTGCGTAGCGACGGTGCGAGCCACCCAGAACCTTGATACACATTACGCGACGTGCACCGGAGTTGTCGGCGACGTTCAGCATAGTCTGTTCTTGGATCATTTTAGTGCTCCGCTAATGTCAACTACTACCTGAGACTCTAAAATCAGAGCCGTTAAAAAGCCCCATATCGAGGGCGCGGCATTATAACACCGCTTCTGCAATATGGGTAGAAAAAATAAACGGCTCATCGCTGAGCCGTTTATTCGTATTGAGAAGGCGTACTGTATTACAGAACCGCTTTCTCTACAACGCGAACCAGCGTCCAGGACTTAGTCTTGGACAGTGGACGGCATTCACGGATTTCAACCTTGTCGCCGATACCACATTCGTTGTTCTCGTCATGTACGTGCAGTTTGGTCGTACGCTTGATGAATTTACCGTAGATCGGGTGTTTCACAATACGTTCGATAGCTACAACAATGGATTTCTCCATTTTGTCGCTAACAACACGACCTTGCAGAGTACGGATTTTATCGGTCATTACGCACCCGCCTTCTGAGTCAGTAAAGTCTTAACGCGTGCAACATTGCGACGCACTTGCTTCAGCAGGTGAGTCTGTTGCAGCTGGCCACTTGCAGCCTGCATACGCAGGTTGAACTGCTCACGCAGCAGGTTCAGCAGCTCAGCGTTCAGCTCTTCAACGTTTTTTTCACGCAGCTCTTTTGCTTTCATTACATCACCGTCTTAGTTACAAAGGTGGTTTTGATAGGCAGTTTCGCTGCTGCCAGGCCGAAGGCTTCACGGGCCAGCTCTTCCGGAACACCGTCCATTTCATACAGGACTTTGCCCGGTTGGATCAAGGCAACCCAGTACTCCACGTTACCTTTACCTTTACCCATACGAACTTCCAGCGGCTTCTCGGTGATCGGTTTGTCCGGGAATACACGGATCCAGATCTTACCTTGACGCTTAACTGCACGGGTCATTGCACGACGTGCTGCTTCGATCTGACGTGCAGTCAGACGACCACGGCCAACAGCTTTCAGACCGAAAGTGCCGAAGCTAACATCCGTACCCTGCGCCAGACCACGGTTGCGGCCTTTGTGCACTTTACGGAATTTTGTACGCTTTGGTTGTAACATCAGCGACGCTCCTTATTTACGGCCTTTACGCTGCTGCTTTTTAGGTTGAGCAGCCGGTTTTTCCGGTTGTTCAACAGCAGCCATACCACCCAGGATCTCACCTTTGAAGATCCATACCTTAACGCCGATTACACCGTAAGTGGTGTGCGCTTCAGAGGTGTTGTAGTCGATGTCAGCACGCAGAGTGTGCAGCGGTACGCGACCTTCACGGTACCATTCGGTACGTGCGATTTCCGCGCCGCCCAGACGGCCGCTAACTTCAACTTTGATACCTTTAGCGCCCAGACGCATTGCGTTCTGTACAGCACGCTTCATAGCACGACGGAACATAACACGACGTTCCAGCTGTGAAGTGATGCTGTCAGCAACCAATTTAGCGTCCAGTTCAGGCTTACGAACTTCAGCGATATTGATCTGTGCAGGAACGCCAGCGATATCCGCTACGACCTTGCGCAGTTTTTCTACGTCTTCGCCTTTCTTACCGATAACGATGCCAGGACGAGCAGTGTGAATAGTCACACGGATGCTCTTCGCTGGACGCTCGATAACGATACGAGATACAGACGCTTTAGCCAGTTCCTTAGTCAGGTACTGACGTACTTTAAAATCGCTGTCCAGGTTGTCAGCGAATTCTTTGGTGTTCGCAAACCAGGTAGAGTTCCATGGTTTTACAATACCCAGGCGAATACCATTAGGATGTACTTTCTGACCCATTGCTAGTCTCCAGAGTCTCAGCGATCGGACACAACCACAGTAATGTGGCTGGTGCGCTTCAGGATGCGATCTGCACGACCTTTCGCACGCGGCATAATGCGCTTCATGCTTGGGCCTTCATCTACGAAAATTTTCGCGACTTTCAGATCGTCGATGTCAGCGCCATCGTTGTGTTCAGCGTTAGCAATGGCAGATTCCAGTACTTTCTTGACCAATACCGCAGCTTTCTTGTTGGTATAGGTCAGGATGTCCAGGGCCTGCGACACTTTCTTACCGCGAATCAGGTCAGCAACAAGGCGAACCTTCTGTGCAGAAGAACGAGCATGGCGATGTTGAGCTAAAGTTTCCATCTCTTCCTCCTACCTTATTTCTTCTTCGCTTTTTTATCAGCAGCGTGGCCGCGATAAGTACGAGTCGGTGCGAATTCACCCAGTTTGTGACCAACCATTTCGTCGGTAACAAAGACTGGAACGTGCTGACGACCATTATGGACAGCGATGGTCAAACCGATCATGTTAGGAAAGATCGTTGAACGACGGGACCAAGTGCGCAGGGGCTTCTTGTCTCCGCTTTCCACCGCTTTCTCTACCTTCTTCAGCAAGTGCAGGTCAATAAAAGGACCTTTCTTGAGAGAACGTGGCATGGCTTATCCTCTAAAATTATTTGCTACGGCGACGTACGATAAATTTATCAGTACGCTTGTTGCTGCGGGTCTTCTTACCTTTGGTCTGAACGCCCCACGGAGATACCGGGTGCTTACCAAAGTTACGACCTTCACCACCACCATGTGGGTGGTCGACTGGGTTCATCGCAGTACCGCGAACGGTAGGACGAACACCACGCCAGCGTGCAGCACCTGCTTTACCCAGAACGCGCAGCATATGCTCAGCATTGCCAACTTCGCCCAGAGTAGCGCGGCAGTCTGCTTCGACTTTACGCATTTCACCAGAACGCAGACGCAGGGTGACATAAGCACCATCACGCGCAACGATCTGAACGTAAGTACCCGCGGAACGCGCCAGCTGACCGCCTTTACCTGGTTTCATTTCTACGTTATGAACGGTAGAACCAACCGGGATATTGCGCATCGGCAGGGTGTTGCCTGCTTTGATTGCAGCATCAACGCCAGACTGAATCTGGTCGCCAGCTTTCAGGCCTTTAGGGGCCAGGATGTAACGGCGTTCGCCGTCTTTGTACAGAACCAGCGCGATGTTCGCGGAACGGTTCGGATCGTACTCAAGACGTTCAACAACTGCTGGGATACCGTCTTTGTTGCGTTTGAAGTCAACAATACGATAAGCCTGCTTGTGGCCACCACCGATGTGACGAGTGGTGATACGGCCATTGTTGTTACGACCACCGGATTTGCTGTTTTTTTCCAGCAACGGAGCAAAAGGTTTGCCCTTGTGCAGCTCAGGGTTAACCACTTTAACTACGTGGCGACGACCCGGAGATGTCGGTTTACATTTAACAACTGCCATTGTATTACTCCTCCGACTTACTCAGCGCCGCCAACGAAGTCCAGATTCTGGCCTTCTTTCAGGGTGACGTAAGCTTTTTTCCAGTCGCTACGACGACCGATACGCTGTCCGTGACGTTTAACTTTCCCTTTAACGACCAGGGTGTTAACGACTTCGACTTCGACTTCAAACAGTTTCTGCACAGCAGCTTTGATCTCTGCTTTGGTCGCGTCTTTAGCAACTTTGAGAACGATGGTGTTTGTTTTTTCCATCGCAGTAGACGCTTTTTCAGAAACGTGCGGTGCGCGAAGCACCTTCAGCAGACGTTCTTCACGAATCATGCCAGCATCTCCTCAACTTGCTTAACAGCATCAGCAGTCATTACGACTTTGTCGAAGGCGATCAGGCTAACCGGGTCGATACCAGTCGCATCGCGTACGTCAACCTTGTGCAGGTTACGTGCGGCCAGGAACAGGTTCTCGTCCAGCTCACCGGTGATGATCAGCACATCTTCCAGAGCCATGTCTTTCAGTTTCTGTGCCAGCAGCTTAGTTTTAGGCGCTTCAACAGAGAACTTCTCGACAACGATCAGACGATCCTGACGTACCAGTTCGGACAGGATGCTTTTCAGCGCGCCGCGGTACATCTTTTTGTTAACTTTTTGACTGTGGTCCTGTGGACGCGCAGCGAAGGTCACGCCACCTGAACGCCAGATCGGGCTCTTGATAGAACCTGAACGCGCACGGCCGGTACCTTTCTGGCGCCATGGCTTTTTGCCAGAACCAGTTACTTCAGCACGAGTCTTCTGAGCACGAGTACCCTGACGAGCACCAGCTGCATAAGCAACAACAACCTGGTGAACCAGCGCTTCGTTGAAATCACGACCGAAGGTAGTTTCGGAAACAGTCAGCGCGCTCTGCGCGTCTTTCAATACTAATTCCATTGCTATCCCCTTACGCCTTCACAGCTGGTTTAACGATCAGGTCGCTACCGGTTGCACCCGGGACCGCACCTTTAACCAGCAGCAGGTTGCGCTCAGCGTCAACACGTACTACGTCCAGGCTCTGAACGGTTACACGTTCGTTACCCAGCTGACCTGCCATTTTCTTGCCTTTGAACACTTTGCCCGGAGTCTGGTTCTGACCGATAGAACCCGGAACGCGGTGAGACAAGGAGTTACCGTGGGTAGCGTCCTGGGTACGGAAGTTCCAGCGCTTAACGGTACCAGCAAAACCTTTACCTTTAGAGGTACCGGTTACGTCAACTTTTTTAACGTCAGCAAACAGCTCAACGCTAATGTCCTGACCTACGGTGAACTCTTCGCCTTCAGCAAGACGGAATTCCCACAGACCACGGCCAGCTTCTACGCCAGCTTTAGCGAAGTGACCCGCTTCTGGTTTGGTTACACGGTTAGCTTTTTTAGCACCAGTGGTAACCTGAATAGCGCGGTAGCCATCGTTAGCCAGATCTTTAACCTGAGTAACGCGGTTTGCTTCAACTTCGATTACGGTTACTGGGATAGAAACGCCATCTTCAGTGAAGATGCGGGTCATACCCACTTTTTTACCGACTAAACCAATCATTGTTTCAACCTCTCAATCGCTCGATGACCTGATTAACCCAGGCTGATCTGCACGTCTACACCGGCAGCCAGATCCAGACGCATCAGAGCATCAACGGTTTTCTCAGTTGGCTCAACGATGTCAACCAGACGCTTGTGAGTGCGGATTTCGTACTGATCGCGCGCGTCTTTGTTAACGTGCGGAGAAATCAGAACGGTGAAGCGCTCTTTGCGGGTCGGCAGCGGGATCGGACCACGGACTTGCGCACCAGTGCGCTTAGCAGTCTCGACGATTTCCGCGGTTGATTGATCGATCAGACGATGATCAAACGCTTTAAGGCGGATACGGATTCTTTGGTTCTGCATGAGACCAGAGCTCCAATTATTTTATAAACGAAAATGATTACTCCTCAAACCCATTACGATTGATGGGAGAGTGTAACCGTTCTTACGTAGCTCCCCAATTGGGAGCATTGTTGAGTAACAAAATGAGCTACTCTGGTTCTGATTGAACCCGCCGTCAATTACGACAAGCCCGCGCATTATACGTAAATCTGGGCAAGACGCAAGTGCCGTTTAGAAATTAAGCGCCAATGTCGCAGGGTGTGTAAGAGCGCGCAACGTTTTATGAAATGTATTCTGCGGCGATGCTTTGTTTCGAGCCGCTACGCATCTCCGTTTTTTGTGCATTGCCGGACAGGCCGATTATAACGACTATGCGCTCAAACCCGTTTGAGGCCTTTTACATGCTAACCACCCTCCCCTTTCTGCTGATCTATCTTTCACTGACTGCCTTACTGGTACATGCCGATATTCGCTACGGTCTGCTTCCCGATAAATTTCTCTGCCCGCTGCTATGGGCGGGGCTGCTCTTCCAGCTTTGTATCCAACCTGATTTTCTGCCGAGTGCGGTGGCGGGTGCGATGGCCGGATATATTGCCTTTGCCGTTATTTACTGGGGCTATTGGTTTATCTGCCGGCGTGAAGGGATGGGATATGGTGATGTGAAGTACCTGGCGGCACTGGGTGCATGGCATGGCTGGTGCGTACTGCCTACGCTGGCGTTGCTCGCGGCGCTGATGGCGCTTCTTTGTATTCTTGTTTTTTCGGTAATCCGCCCTGATAAGAAGGCAATAAAAAACCCGCTGCCTTTTGGGCCATTTCTGGCAGCAGCGGGTTTATGCATAGGCTGGAAGACGTTGGTTATTCTTCCACTTTAATCTGTGACTGAAGATAGTTTTGCAGGCCGATTTTAGCAATGAGATCCAGCTCTGTTTCCAGCCAGTCAATATGCCCTTCTTCATCGGCCAGGATCTGAATCATCATATCTCGGCTGACGTAGTCATGTACGCTGTCAGCATAGGCAATGGCTTCACGGAGATCTTTGGCACCTTCAAGTTCTAGCCTGAGGTCGGAACGCAGCATCTCTTCGACATCTTCTCCGATGCCCAGCTTGCCGAGATCCTGCAGGTTTGGAATGCCTTCAAGGAATAAAATACGCTCGATATATTTATCAGCGTGTTTCATCTCATCGATAGATTCATGGTACTCAACGTCGTTTAAACGTTTGAGTCCCCAGTTTTTGAACATTCTCGCGTGAAGAAAATACTGGTTGATTGCGACAAGCTCATTTCCCAATAATTTATTGAGATAACTTATGATTTTAACATCACCTTTCATTATATAGTCCCTCCGCTTCCACTCATTGAAGCGTAGATCGGGCTACAGGGATGTCAAAGAAAAGATGGGCGCTTACGCGATCTCTTTGTATTCCGGGATCTGCATCAGCTCGTCCTGCATGATCTCTCGCGCAGCACGTACGCATTTACCGCATTGATTTCCCACCGGAACAAATTTGCGAAGCTGCTGGAATGACTGGGGCTGAAACTGGCGAACGGCCTGACGTATTTTTTTGTCGCTTACACCATTACATAAACAAACGTACATAGAAACTCCCGTTCAAATTATGCGCAAAGTGTAAGTGAGAATGGTTATGATTACAATAGCACAAACGCCAGAATGCGGGGCGGGAGCAGGCAAAAAATGCGAAATTTTGTGACGACGCCTGAGCGGTAGAAAACAAAAAAGGACGCCGAAGCGTCCTTTTTTAATTCAGGGATAATTAATTAGCCCAGAACTTTAGCAACAACGCCCGCGCCAACGGTACGGCCGCCTTCACGGATTGCGAAACGCAGACCGTCGTCCATCGCGATTGGGTGGATCAGAGTCACAACCATCTTGATGTTGTCGCCTGGCATTACCATCTCAACGCCTTCTGGCAGTTCGATGGTACCGGTCACGTCAGTAGTACGGAAGTAGAACTGTGGACGGTAGCCTTTGAAGAACGGAGTATG
>NZ_ALNS01000051.1:0-946 GCF_000286655.1 Enterobacter sp. SST3
CGTTCTGGCAGCCAGCGGCAGGCTGTAGTAGTGCCAGGTTTTATTTTCTGCCTGTAACGTATCCTTACTGGCTTCGCGTAGGGTTAACGACATAAGCTCCTCCTTAATCACAGAGATGTCCCGACAATCATCAGGGCTGTAATTAAAGATAACACAAAGATGTCGTAACGTTTTGATAACAACCCAAATTGATAAATTTCGGATTGGTCCACAAGGGGGAAACAAAAAACCCCGCCGTAGCGAGGTTTTACAATTTAGTGGAGCGCCAGCCAGATGAGCTGACTCCAGAACAGAATCGACACGGTAAAAACGCCGATCCACGACCAGTATTTGTGAGACGTCATGTTATTCATCATAGGGACACCAGGCATTATTTATAAAAATTCCGAGGTTGTTCCTCAGTGCTATATTGCTGATGTGTATTTATTAAAGAGTACAAAAGTGCAGAGTCGATATTCAGACTATTTGCATCATTAGGCAATAAACTAAATTATTGTTTTTTGGGTTCGTCTTCTGCGAACATATCAATAAACGCTTGCTGCTGCGGCGTCAGTTTCCAGGACGCAGGTACAACAGTTGCAGGTGCTTTACGCCCTCTGTGGCCGTTGTCACGATGCTGACACATCTGTTTTACCGAAGCGGTACGTACCGTCACTGCCATATTTAACCCCAATATCTCCAGGCCAGGAGAGCAACAGCCACCCAAAACAAGGCGGAGACGAGAAAGACCGCCAGCCAGGCTTTACGCTTGAGCGCAGGATCCCTTTGCGGTTCTTCACTTCCTGAAGGCATTGCTAACCTCATACAATCGACATCGCTTATCATTTAGGACCAAACAATTGGTACAATTAATCATCTGTTGAGATAAATCCTAAAGAAACTTTAGCCGAAAAGCCAGTGAATTTACGCACCGGGAGGTATGAAATATTCAATCTTTTGACCAGAA
>NZ_ALNS01000052.1:0-8405 GCF_000286655.1 Enterobacter sp. SST3
AAAATGCCGGGTGGCGCTGCGCTTACCCGGCCTACCAAACCCGTAGGCCCGCGCAAGCGAAGCGCCGCCGGGCAATATCTCCCATCAATATTTCACTTAGCGAAACGTTTCGACGTCGATCACAAATCTGTTACGTCATGGTGGTTTTCTGAACATTTCTGAGGCTACACTTCTTTTAGCGAAACGTTTCGCTAGTGGAGCAAGAAAATGAAGAAAGGCACTGTACTCAACTCAGAAATCTCGTCGGTGATTTCCCGTCTTGGGCATACCGATACGCTGGTGGTTTGCGATGCAGGCTTACCGGTTCCGCGCAGCACAACCCGTATTGATATGGCGTTAACGCAGGGTGTTCCTTCGTTTATGCAGGTACTGGACGTGGTGACCGCGGAGATGCAGGTTGAGGCGGCCATTCTCGCGGCGGAAATCAAACAACATAATCCGCAGCTCCACGAAACGTTGCTCAGCCATCTTGAGCAGCTGCAACAACACCAGGGAAACACCATCGAAATTCGTTACACAACGCACGAACAATTTAAACAACAAACCGCAGACAGTCAGGCGGTGATTCGCAGCGGGGAGTGTTCCCCGTATGCGAATATCATTCTCTGTGCTGGCGTCACCTTCTGAGGCCATCATGGACGCATTACTGCAACTCAAAGGGATCGATAAGTCGTTCCCGGGCGTAAAAGCCCTCTCCGGCGCGGCGCTGAACGTTTACCCCGGGCGCGTAATGGCGCTGGTGGGCGAAAACGGCGCCGGCAAATCCACCATGATGAAAGTGCTGACCGGTATCTATCAACGCGATGCCGGTTCCCTCCTCTGGCTGGGTAAAGAAACCACCTTCACTGGCCCGAAATCTTCTCAGGAAGCGGGTATCGGCATTATTCACCAGGAGCTGAACCTGATCCCGCAGCTCACCATTGCGGAGAACATCTTCCTCGGCCGTGAGTTCGTGAATCGCTTCGGTAAGATCGACTGGAAAACCATGTACGCCGAAGCCGACAAGCTGCTGGCGAAGCTGAACCTGCGCTTTAAGAGCGACCGGCTGGTCGGCGATCTCTCCATCGGCGATCAGCAGATGGTGGAAATCGCGAAGGTGCTGAGCTTTGAGTCGAAGGTCATCATCATGGATGAACCGACCGACGCCCTGACCGATACCGAAACCGAATCCCTGTTCCGCGTTATTCGCGAGCTGAAATCGCAGGGGCGCGGGATTGTCTATATCTCTCACCGTATGAAAGAGATCTTTGAAATCTGCGATGACGTCACCGTTTTCCGCGACGGCCAGTTTATTGCCGAGCGACAAGTGGCCACGCTGACGGAAGATACGCTCATCGAAATGATGGTGGGACGCAAGCTTGAAGATCAGTATCCGCATCTGGATAAAGCGCCGGGTGAGATCCGCCTGAAGGTGGATAACCTCTGCGGCCCGGGTGTGAACGACGTGACCTTTACCCTGCGCCAGGGCGAGATCCTGGGCGTGGCGGGTCTGATGGGCGCGGGACGTACCGAGCTGATGAAAGTGTTGTACGGCGCACTGCCGCGCACCAGCGGTTATGTCACCCTCGACGGCCATGAAGTGGTCACCCGCTCCCCGCAGGATGGTCTGGCGAACGGCATCGTCTATATCTCCGAAGACCGCAAACGCGACGGCTTAGTGCTGGGCATGTCGGTAAAAGAGAACATGTCCCTGACTGCGCTGCGCTATTTCAGCCACAGCGGCGGCAGCCTGAAGCATAAAGACGAGCAGCAGGCGGTCAGCGATTTTATCCGTCTCTTTAATGTTAAAACGCCGTCGATGGAGCAGGCGATTGGCCTGTTGTCCGGCGGGAATCAGCAGAAAGTGGCGATTGCGCGCGGGCTGATGACGCGCCCGAAAGTGTTGATCCTCGACGAGCCAACCCGCGGCGTGGACGTGGGGGCGAAGAAAGAGATCTATCAGCTGATTAACCAGTTTAAGGCCGACGGTCTGAGCATCATTCTGGTCTCTTCCGAGATGCCAGAAGTATTAGGCATGAGCGATCGCATTATCGTCATGCATGAAGGGCATCTCGGCGGTGAATTCACTCGCGAGCAGGCCACCCAGGAAGTTCTGATGGCTGCCGCTGTGGGCAAGCTTAATCGCGTGAATCAGGAGTAAGAAGATGACTACCCAGGCTGTTTCTGGTCGCCGCTATTTCACAAAGGCGTGGCTGATGGAACAAAAATCGCTCATTGCCCTGCTGGTGCTGATCGCGATTGTGTCGACCATGAGCCCGAATTTCTTCACCGTAAATAACCTGTTCAACATTCTGCAGCAGACGTCGGTGAACGCCATTATGGCGGTCGGCATGACGCTGGTGATTTTGACCTCAGGGATCGATCTGTCCGTCGGTTCCCTGCTGGCGCTCACCGGTGCGATCGCCGCTTCGCTGGTCGGGATTGAAGTCAACGCGCTGGTGGCCGTGGCCGCGGCCCTGGCGGCAGGCGCGGCGATTGGTGCCGTCACCGGCGTGATTGTGGCAAAAGGCCGCGTTCAGGCGTTCATCGCGACGCTGGTGATGATGCTGCTGCTGCGCGGGGTGACCATGGTGTATACCAACGGCAGCCCGGTCAATACCGGCTTCACCGATAACGCCGATCTGTTTGGCTGGTTCGGTATCGGTCGCCCGCTGGGTGTCCCGACGCCGGTCTGGATCATGGCTATCGTCTTCCTGGCGGCGTGGTACATGCTGCACCATACCCGTCTGGGCCGTTATATCTATGCGCTGGGCGGTAACGAAGCGGCAACGCGCCTGTCCGGTATCAGCGTTAATAAAATCAAAGTTATCGTGTATTCCCTGTGTGGTCTGCTGGCGTCACTGGCGGGCATCATCGAAGTGGCGCGCCTCTCTTCCGCGCAGCCGACGGCGGGTACGGGGTATGAGCTGGATGCTATCGCGGCAGTGGTTCTGGGCGGTACGAGTCTGGCGGGCGGTAAAGGTCGCATTGTTGGGACATTGATCGGCGCACTGATTCTCGGTTTCCTGAATAATGGTTTGAATTTGTTAGGTGTTTCCTCCTATTACCAGATGATCGTTAAGGCAGTGGTGATTTTGCTGGCGGTACTGGTAGACAACAAAAAACAGTAACTGACGACACTACAGGACATCTTAGATATGAATATGAAAAAACTGGCTACCCTGGTTTCTGCTGTCGCGCTGAGCGCAACCGTAAGTGCTAACGCCATGGCGAAAGATACCATCGCGCTGGTTGTCTCTACCCTGAACAACCCGTTCTTCGTCTCCCTGAAGGATGGAGCGCAGAAAGAAGCCGATAAACTGGGCTACAACCTGGTGGTACTGGATTCACAGAACAACCCGGCGAAAGAGCTGGCTAACGTTCAGGACTTAACCGTTCGTGGTACCAAAATTCTGCTGATCAACCCAACCGATTCCGATGCCGTAGGCAACGCCGTGAAGATGGCAAACCAGGCGAAGATCCCGGTGATCACTCTGGACCGTCAGGCAACGAAAGGCGACGTGGTGAGCCATATCGCATCTGACAACGTGCTGGGCGGCAAAATTGCGGGTGACTATATCGCGAAGAAAGCCGGCGAAGGCGCTAAAGTCATCGAACTGCAGGGGATTGCCGGTACGTCTGCCGCCCGCGAGCGTGGCGAAGGCTTCCAGCAGGCGGTTGCAGCGCACAAATTCAACGTGCTGGCTAGCCAGCCGGCAGACTTCGACCGTACTAAAGGTCTGAACGTCATGCAGAACCTGCTGACCGCACATCCTGACGTGCAGGCGGTATTCGCGCAGAACGACGAAATGGCGCTGGGTGCGCTGCGCGCTCTGCAGACTGCAGGTAAATCTGATGTGATGGTTGTCGGATTTGACGGCACGCCGGATGGTGAAAAAGCAGTAAACGATGGCAAACTGGCTGCGACCATCGCTCAGCTGCCTGAGCAGATTGGCGCGACTGGCGTTGAAACTGCCGACAAAGTGCTGAAGGGCGAAAAAGTTCAGGCTAAATACCCTGTTGACCTGAAGCTGGTTATCAAGCAGTAAAAGGCGAATCAGGCCGTCACTGGCGGCCTGAGGGACACCAATAAAGAAAAGTGTGGCATACGCCACCGGGTAACACCGGTGGCGCTCTCAGATGGACAACCCAACCATGAAAACCGCAGGCAACCTCGTCGTCCTTGGCAGTATCAATGCCGATCACATTCTTAACCTTGAATCGTTCCCTGCACCGGGCGAAACCGTCACGGGCAACCAGTATCAGGTCGCATTCGGCGGTAAAGGGGCAAACCAGGCCGTCGCTGCTGGTCGCAGCGGGGCGAATATTGCGTTTATCGCCTGCACGGGTGATGACGATACCGGCGAGCGCGTACGCAAGCAGCTGGCGAGCGACAACATCGATATCGCACCGGTCAGCGTTGTTGCAGGGGAATCTACCGGCGTGGCGCTGATTTTCGTCAACGCAGAAGGGGAGAATGTCATCGGTATTCATGCTGGCGCTAACGCAGCGCTGACGACGGAGCGCGTGGAAGCGCAACGTGCAATCATTGGCGGCGCCGAGGCCCTGCTGATGCAGCTGGAGTCGCCGGTTGAAAGCGTGCTGGCCGCGGCCAAAATTGCGCATGAAAATCATACCACTGTCGTACTTAACCCGGCCCCAGCCCGTGTATTATCAGACGAGCTGCTGGCGCTGGTGGATATCATCACGCCGAACGAAACCGAAGCCGAAAAGCTGACGGGCATTCGCGTAGAAAACGATGACGATGCCGCGACAGCCGCGCGTGCGCTGCACGACAAAGGCATCGGAACCGTGATCATCACCCTGGGCAGCCGTGGGGTATGGGCAAGCGTAAACGGTGAAGGCCGTCGCGTGCCGGGCTTTAAGGTGAAGGCGATTGATACCATCGCAGCGGGAGACACCTTCAATGGTGCGCTGGTGACCGCGCTGCTGGAAGGCAAGAAAATGGATGATGCGATCCGCTTCGCGCATGCCGCTGCCGCGATTGCGGTGACGCGAAAGGGCGCTCAGCCTTCCGTTCCGTGGCGTAAAGAGATCGATGAATTCTTAAGTCAGCAGGGGTAACGCTTGGCCACAATGAAAGATGTCGCCCGCCTGGCGGGCGTTTCTACCTCGACGGTTTCTCACGTCATTAATAACGATCGCTTCGTCAGCGAGGCGATTCGGGAAAAAGTCGAAGCGGCAGTAAAAGATCTCAACTATGCGCCGTCTGCACTGGCGCGCAGCCTTAAGCTCAACCAGACGCGTACGATCGGTATGCTGATCACCGCCAGTACCAACCCCTTTTATTCTGAGCTGGTTCGCGGCGTGGAGCGCAGCTGCTTCGAGCGTGGCTACAGCCTGGTGCTGTGCAATACCGAAGGGGACGAGCAGCGCATGAACCGTAACCTGGAAACGCTGATGCAAAAACGCGTCGACGGGCTACTGCTGCTGTGTACCGAAACGCACCAGCCGTCGAAAGAGATTATCCAGCGCTATCCCTCCATTCCTACGGTGATGATGGACTGGGCGCCGTTCGACGGCACCAGCGACCTCATTCAGGATAATTCTCTGCTGGGGGGTGATATGGCCACCCAGTATCTGATCGATAAAGGCTATACCCGCATTGCCTGTATTACCGGTCCGCTGGACAAAACCCCGGCGCGTTTGCGTCTGGAAGGATATCTCGCCGCGATGGCGCGGGCGCGACTTTCCGTGCCGGAAGGGTATCGTATTACCGGTGATTTTGAGTTTCACGGTGGTTTTGAAGCGATGCAGACGCTGCTGGCGCAACCGCAGCGTCCGCAGGCGGTGTTTATCGGCAACGACGCCATGGCGTTTGGCGCCTATCAGGCGTTATATCAGGCCGGTTTGCGCGTTCCCCATGATATGGCGGTAATCGGCTACGATGATATCGAGCTGGCCAGCTATATGACGCCGCCGCTCACCACCATTCATCAGCCAAAAGATGAACTGGGCGAGCTGGCCATCGATGTGTTGATCCACCGAATGGCTCAGCCCACGCTGCAGCAGCAGCGCCTGCAGCTTACTCCTGTTCTGATGGAACGTGGTTCGGTTTAGCTTTCTCTTTGTGACGCTCTTTAATCAGGTTTCGGCCGTCTTTCGGTTTTAACAGCATAAAGACCAGCGCTGAAACGACGGTGAATGCGCCCATGGTGATAAAGGTATAGTGGAACTGCTCAACGGTGTTCGCGCTGTCGAAACCTTCATAAAACCGCAGTACCGCCGCGCTCACTGCAACCCCTAAACTGATCGACAGCTGCTGTGTGACTGCCAGCACGCTGTTGCCGCTACTGGCGTTCTCGTCGGTCAGATCCGCAAGGGTGATGGTGTTCATCGATGTGAACTGCGTCGACTTCGCCATGCCCAGCACAAACAGCGGCAGGATCAGCATCCAGACGGGAAGCGAGGCGGACTGCAGCGAGAACTGCGCAATCATCAGACCGATAAAGACCGTCACGCCAACCAGCGTTTTGCGATAGCCAAACCAGCGTAGCACCTGCGTCACGGTCGATTTTGCCAGAATCGAGCCCATCGCCGTGGGCGCCATCATGCAGCCGGCAATCAGTGCCGGATAGCCGAAACCAACCTGCAGCATCAGCGGCATCAGGAACGGTACGCAGCCCGTCCCCAGACGCGAGGCAATGTTTCCCGCGATCCCGACGGAAAACGTTCGGGTGTTGAAGAGCCCAAGAGAGATTAACGGCATCGGATGGCGGCGCGCATGACGTATATAAAGAAGGAAAAGCAGAATCCCGGCGAGGATAACGGAGAGCGCCATCCACGTCGCGACGATCTTCTCGCCAAACAGCTCCATCCCGCTGGAGAAGAGCACCAGGCTCAGGCCAAACAGGAAGAAGCCGCCCATATCGAAGCTGCGCCTTGGCGTGGTGAAGTTCGGCATATATTTGCGGGCATACAGCAACCCCGCTACGCCAATCGGAATATTAATCAGGAAGATCCAGTGCCAGCTTGCCCAGGTGACAAACACGCCACCGAGTACCGGGCCAAGTATCGGGCCGACCAGTCCCGGCATGGTGACGAAGTTGAGCACGGGAAGCAGTTCGCTTCGAGGATAGGCTCGTAATAAGGCAAGGCGCGCCACGGGCATCATCATCGCGCCGCCAATGCCCTGTAATACGCGGAAGATAACCAGCTCCGTTAAGGACGAGGAGAGCGCACAGGCCAGCGAACCGAGCGTAAAGAGCGTTACGGCCAGCATGAAAACTCTGCGGGTGCCGAAGCGGTCGGCCAGCCAGCCGCTAACAGGGATCAGCATCGCGACCGTCAGGGTATAGCTGATGATGGCGGACTGCATCGCCAGCGGGGAACGGTTGAGGCTTTGCGCAATAGCGGGAAGCGCGGTGTTGAGGATGGTGGCATCCAGTGCCTGCATAAAAAACGCCATGGCTGCAATCCACGGCAATCCGGCCATGCTGCGCGCTTTTTTCTTTGTCATGTATTTACCTGCTGGTGGGTTGGCGCAGCCAGCAATGCCTGGCACGCACTCAGGGCTCGCTGCCCGTCGCTTTCCTGAATGGCATCCACTATCGCCTGGTGCCATTCCAGTTTTACCACGTCGTCTTGTGTAATAGAGGTAAAGTAAGTGTGGTACACCGAATGGAATAAAGAGGCAAAAGAGGTGAGGAACGGATTGGCGCTCATCATATAGATATGTTCATGCCAGGCCATATCGACCTCAACCCAGCGTTCGCGGTTGAAGTGTTTTTTCAGGAACACCATCTCTTCCATCAACGCGTTAAGCTGCGCTTTCTGCTCTGCTGTTCCAAGCGTGGCAGCAAGCAGACATGCCTGAGGCTCAAGGCTACTGCGCATTACCAGAAAGTGATCGATAACCTGATGAAAGTTGTCTTCCGTCATCCACCAGGAGAGCAGCTCCTGATCGAGAAAATTCCAGTTACTTTGTGGCATCACGCGTGTGCCAATACGAGGACGCGGAAGCACCATTCCTTTCGCCGTCAGGGTTTTCACCGCTTCGCGCACGGCGGTACGGCTCACCCCAAACTGCTCACCCAGCTCCATTTCACCCGGCAGGATGCTTCCCGGGGCATATTTACCCGCTAAAATCCGCTGAGCCAGCTTTTCGGCCAGCACATAAGACAGGTTTTTTTGGGCGGCCAGCTGTTGCGCGCTTAATGGCATCGCTTTTATTCCTTAAAGATTCATGCTGATAATTATGCCACCGTGAATGTGATTGTGGTTGCAGATACATCAAATAGAACAATTTGTAGCTTGATTTCACCTCTATTGGTGAAAAAAAACGCGGATGGAAACTTTTTTTAAATTTCCTCTTGTCACATCAGAATTACTCCCTATAATGCGCCTCCACTGACACGGAACAACGGCACACACGCCGCCGGGTCAGCAGAGAATAGCGAAAATAA
>NZ_ALNS01000053.1:0-1001 GCF_000286655.1 Enterobacter sp. SST3
GAAAGAGCCGGACGGTAAGGCACGCTATGAAAACTGGCTGATGTGGCTGTGCAACACCTTCGAAGTGGAAAGCGGCTACGCCGGGCTGTCGTTCGTTCTGCCCTACGCGCGTGAACGCATGTTTCCGTATGAATATGCCCTGGCGCAGCGTTTTTCCGGCGTGATGGTGGACTCCATTGGAACGCTTGAAGGGGGCGCAGCCGTCATTGGCCTGAAAGGTGCCTGCTGGTACACCATTCTGGGCAATCCGTGGCTGGAAAAGCTCGTCGGAGAAAATGACGTCGCACGACGTCTGGCGAATACACCGGAAATCAGCCTGCTCTCTTATAACAATGGTGTAATTCTGAAAGCCGGTGAGCTTCCTCCGGGCCTGGGAGAGATGAAAAAAGAAGGCCTTCCTCCGTTACTTGTGAAGATTAATCAAATCATCAGGCCGGTTCGCTATGATGAACCCCGCTCGCTACATTTTTACTCGTCCTATGAGAACCACCAGTTTAATAAAGAATCGACCATGAAGTGGTACCGGCGCTTCGATGAGGCCAGCGCCCTGCTGGACAGCGAGGAGCCTGAAACCTCATCTGAACCGGTACGCATTACCCGCTGGACCGATGAAAACGCCCCGCACGCCGGGCAGTGGGCCGCCATCGTTAACGGCACAACGGAGTATATTCAGACCCGGGAAGGGCAGAAGATGCCCGCCTTTGAGGATAAACACGGCAAAAAACACCGCGCCCGCTGGTCACTGCTTAAGCGTGACGACCAGGGCAGCGTATTTGTTATTCCGGAATAAGAGAAACAAGAGATGGAACTCAGTTATATCGAAAAATGGCTGCCGGAAGCATCGGTTAAATACAAGGACGGCAGCCCGGCGGTCAACCTCGGGCTGATTATCACCGTGTTCTTTAAAAACGGCCATACGCCGGAGGTTCGCCGAAAAATGGTGGAGTGTGTGGATCGTTATTACGGTGAATTTAAGCCGTTTCTCAGGAAAACGCTGCCGG
>NZ_ALNS01000054.1:0-9312 GCF_000286655.1 Enterobacter sp. SST3
TTGTAGGCCGGGATCGCTGCGCGCCACCCGGCATTGCATCAGAGCACCAACCCCGCAAAGCTCGCCGACAGCAAACTCACCAGCGTCGCGCCGTACACCAGACGCAGCCCGAAACGCGATACCACGTTACCCTGCTGCTCGTTCAGGCCCTTAATCGCCCCGGCCACGATGCCGATAGAGGCAAAGTTCGCGAACGAGACGAGGAAGACGGATAAAATCCCCAGCCCGCGCGGGGACATCTGGTGGGCTATTTTCTGCAGCTCAATCATCGCCACAAATTCATTCGCCACCAGCTTGGTTGCCATAATGCTGCCCGCGTTTAAGGCATCGCTCAGCGGAATCCCTACCAGCCACGCCAGGGGATAAAATACATAGCCCAGGATCTGCTGGAAGCTCATGTCAAATACGCTGGAGAAGAGGGCATTAACGGCGCTAATAAGCGCGATAAAACCGATCAGCATCGCCAGAATAATCATCGCCACCTTAAAACCGGCCAGAATATACTCGCCGAGCATCTCGAAGAAGCTCTGGGATTCATGCAGTTTTTCGAGCTTAACATCCGGTTCCGCTTCCGGGCGCGCCGGGTTGATGACCGAGAGAATAATAAAGGTGCTGAACATGTTGAGAATCAGCGCCGCGACGACATATTTGGCGTCGAGCATGGTCATATACGCCCCGACAATCGACAGGGAGACCGTCGACATGGCCGTGGCCGCCATGGTGAACAGACGACGCGAGGAGAGATCGCCCAGCACGCCTTTGTAGGCAATGAAGTTTTCCGACTGGCCGAGGATCAGCGAGCTCACCGCGTTAAAGGATTCCAGCTTGCCCATGCCGTTCAGTTTTGACAGCAGCGTACCGATTACCCGAATAAAAATTGGCAGGATCCGCCAGTGCTGAAGAATACCGATCAGTGCGGAAATAAAAATAATCGGACAAAGCACGCCGAGGAAAATGAACGCCAGCCCTTTTTCACCCATACCGCCAAAGACGAAATTGGTGCCTTCGCCAGCAAATTTGAGCAGTGACTCAAAAAATCCTGAGACGTATTTAATCAGGAATAACCCGCTTTCGGCGTGCAGGAAAAAGAACGCCAGCGCAATTTCAATAACAATCAGCTGTAAAACAAAACGAACCCGAATTTTCCGGCGGTCAAAACTCGTAAGCCAGGCGAGCGCAAGAATAATCACCAGCGCCAGCAGGAAATGGACAATTTTAAACATGGTTTATTTTCAGTTAGGTTGTGAGGCGGATATTTAGCCACAGCCCTGAATCAGCGTAAATGGGCATTTTCGTTATAACTTATAAACCTGAACGTTACGTACGTCACTATTATCAGGCTTTGCGTTTACAACTCGTCATCAAAACACCGCACATTTCGCTTGTTTTTCTTTCCGTCGTAATGATAATCACTATCACAAGAATTTACCTTTCTTTGCATCAGTTGACCGCGATAAACATTTAAGGTGTCGGCATGTTTGTTCCATTTCTCATTATGTTACGTGAAGGGCTCGAAGCCGCCCTTATCGTGAGCCTCATCGCCAGTTATCTGAAGCGAACCCAGCGCGGGCGCTGGATTGGCGTCATGTGGGTCGGGGTATTCCTTGCCGCGGCGCTCTGCCTGGGCCTGGGCATTCTCATTAACGAAACTACCGGCGAGTTCCCGCAGAAAGAGCAGGAGCTGTTTGAAGGTATCGTCGCCGTGATTGCGGTGGTGATCCTCACCTGGATGGTGTTCTGGATGCGTAAAGTCTCGCGTAACGTGAAGGTGCAGCTGGAGCAGGCGGTGGATAACGCGCTGCAGAAGGGGAACAACCACGGCTGGGCGCTCATTATGATGGTCTTTTTCGCCGTCGCGCGTGAAGGGCTGGAGTCTGTTTTCTTCCTGCTGGCGGCGTTTCAGCAGGATGTGGGGATCTGGCCGCCGCTGGGGGCCGTGCTGGGCCTCGCCACGGCCGTGGTGCTCGGTTTCCTGCTGTACTGGGGCGGTATCCGCCTGAATCTGGGCGCCTTCTTCAAGTGGACCAGCCTGTTTATTCTGCTGGTGGCCGCGGGTCTGGCGGCGGGGGCGATTCGCGCCTTCCATGAAGCGGGCCTGTGGAACCACTTCCAGGACGTGGCGTTTGACCTCAGCAACGTTCTCTCCACGCACTCTCTGACCGGCACCCTGCTCGAAGGTATCTTCGGCTATCAGGAAACGCCGAGCGTCAGCGAGGTGGCGATGTACTTCATTTATCTGGTTCCGGCGCTGGTGCTGTTCGCAATGCCGCCGCGTACCGGCACGCAGGCGTCGCGCGTTGCGCCGTAATTTTTGATTTAGTGACAACATACTTTTAAAGGGAAGAGTCATGGCAATTCAGTTCCGTCGTAGTGCGTTATGCGCAGGCATTGCCGCGCTGTTCGCTTCTGCATTCTCCGCCTGGGGTGCGGATGTTCCTCAGGTCAAAGTCACCGTCAATGATAAGCAGTGTGAGCCGATGACCCTCACGGTGAACAGCGGCAAAACCCAGTTCATTATTCAGAACCACAGCCAGAAGGCGCTGGAGTGGGAGATCCTGAAAGGGGTTCTGGTGGTGGAGGAGCGCGAAAACATCGCCCCTGGCTTCAGCCAGAAGATGACCGCCAACCTGCAGCCGGGCGAGTATGAGATGACCTGCGGCCTGCTGACCAACCCGAAAGGGAAGCTGATCGTCAAAGGTGAAGTGACGGCCGATGCGGCGAAAGGCGCGGCGGTGCTGAGCCTGGGCGACGCGATTACGGCTTATAAAGCCTATGTCACGAAAGAGACGGCGGAGCTGGCGACGGCAACCAAAGCCTTTACCGATGCGGTGAAGGCCGGGGATATCGAAAAAGCGAAATCCCTCTATGCGCCAACCCGTCAGCACTACGAGCGCATCGAGCCGATCGCCGAGCTGTTCTCTGACCTTGATGGCAGCATCGATGCCCGTGAAGATGATTTCGAGCAGAAGGCCGCCGATCCGAAATTCACCGGTTTCCACCGTCTGGAGAAAGCCCTGTTTGGCGACAACACCACCAAAGGGATGGAGAAATACGCTGAGCAGCTGAACAGCGACGTGCTGGAGCTGCAAAAGCGCATCAGCGAGCTGGCCTTCCCGCCGTCTAAAGTGGTGGGCGGCGCGGCCGGTCTGATTGAAGAAGTGGCCGCGAGCAAAATCAGCGGCGAAGAAGATCGCTACAGCCATACCGACCTGTGGGACTTCCAGGCAAACGTCGACGGCGCGCAGAAAATCGTTAACCTGCTGCGTCCTCAGCTGCAGAAAGAGAACGGCGAGCTGCTGGCCAAAGTGGATGCCAACTTCAAAAAAGTCGACACCATCCTGGCGAAGTACCGCACCAAAGACGGGTTTGAGACCTACGATAAGCTGACCGATGCCGACCGTAACGCGCTGAAAGGCCCGATTACCGCCCTGGCGGAAGATCTCTCCCTGCTGCGTGGCGTACTGGGTCTGGACTAAGCACGATGAATAAGCATAACGAGAACGACGTGGCTGAGCCTTCCCGTCGTCGGTTGTTAAAAGGGGTGGGGGCGCTCGGGGGCGCGCTTGCTCTGGCTGGCGGGTGTCCGGTGGCGCACGCGGCGAAACCGCAAAGCGCGCCCGGCACGCTGTCACCCAACGCCCGCATGGAGACGCAGCCGTTTTATGGCGAGCATCAGGCGGGCATTCTGACGCCGCAGCAGGCGTCGATGATGCTGGTGGCCTTTGATTCGCTGGCCAGCGATAAAGCCGATCTGGAACGCCTGTTCCGCCTGCTGACGACGCGCATCGCGTTTCTGACCGCCGGTGGACCGGCGCCCGATACGCCGAACCCGCGTTTGCCGCCAATGGACTCCGGCATTCTGGGGCCTTTCATCGCCCCGGATAACCTGACCATTACCGTTTCGCTGGGTGAATCGCTGTTTGACGCGCGCTACGGGCTGGCAAAACAAAAGCCGAAGGCGCTGCAAAAAATGACGCGCTTCCCGAATGATTCCCTGGACGCCGCCCTCTGCCACGGCGATCTGCTTCTGCAGATTTGCGCCAATACGCAGGACACGGTAATCCACGCCCTGCGCGACATCATTAAGCACACGCCGGATCTGCTGAGCGTGCGCTGGAAGCGGGAAGGGTTTATCTCTGACCACGCCGCCCGCAGCAAAGGGAAAGAGACCCCGGTGAACCTGCTGGGCTTCAAGGACGGCACGGCCAACCCGGACAGCCATGATAGTGCGCTCATGAAGGAGGTGGTGTGGGTCACTGCCGATCAGGGCGAACCGGCATGGGCGGTGGGCGGTAGCTATCAGGCGGTGCGCATTATTCAGTTCCACGTGGAGTTCTGGGACCGCACGCCGCTCAAAGAGCAGCAGACGATCTTCGGTCGCGATAAGCAAAGCGGGGCGCCGCTCGGCATGAAGAACGAGCATGATGTGCCTGACTACGCCCGCGATCCGAATGGCGACGTGATTGCGCTGGACAGCCATATTCGTCTGGCCAATCCGCGTACCAAAGAGACGCAGTCCAGTCTGATGATGCGTCGGGGATACAGCTACTCGCTCGGCGTGACCAATTCCGGTCAGCTCGATATGGGGCTGCTGTTCGTCTGCTATCAGCACGATCTCGAGAAGGGGTTCCTGACGGTACAGAAGCGCTTAAACGGCGAAGCGCTGGAAGAGTACATTAAACCTATCGGCGGCGGCTATTTCTTTGCCCTGCCAGGCGTGCGCGACAGCAACGCGTATCTCGCGCAGGGTCTTATTGAAGCCTGATAATTGTCCCCGCAACCGTTCGCGGGGACATTATTTTTTCATATGACTATCCTGCTGTTATATTTCTGTAATATTTCTATATGAGACTGATTTCAACTGTAGGGACAGTCCTAAAAGTTGCATTCAGGTAAAATAAATGTTGCATTTATGATAACTCCTGATGTACTTAAGATAAGACAGCGGTAGTTCCCGGCAGTGATGCTGAATCACTATGGAGATCGCGAATGGTTGCGTCCTGTACTGGACAAGGTAAACATAACAACCGCAGCACCCGGCGCGGAGGCTCAGACTCCGGCAGCGATTTCCTCACCACTAAATTTTCCCCCCTCCCTCAAGAATCTGATTCGACCGACGTGCAGAACGGTGCGCGTAGCTGTTCCGTATCGTCATCCGATAGTGCAAGCAATGGCTTACAAGGAAGCCAACCCTCTGATGTTCGTGCGCATAATCGTGCCGACGCTGGCGCGTGTGATGAATACCAACAACTCAAGGTGCTATCCATGGGAAGACAAAAAGCAGTGATCAAAGCTCGTCGCGAAGCAAAACGTGTGCTGAGACGGGATTCACGTAGCCATAAACAGCGTGAAGAAGAATCGGTCACCTCGCTTGTGCAGATGAGTGGCGTAGAAGCAATTGGCATGGCCCGTGACAGCCGTGATAATTCTCCAATTGTGGCGCGCAATGAGGCTCAGGCGCACTACCTGAATGCTATCGAGAGTAAACAGCTCATCTTTGCAACCGGTGAAGCCGGATGCGGGAAAACCTGGATCAGTGCAGCCAAAGCGGCGGAAGCGCTGATCCATAAGGACGTGGAAAGAATCATAGTTACCCGTCCGGTACTGCAGGCTGATGAAGATCTCGGCTTCTTGCCCGGTGACATTTCGGAGAAGTTTGCCCCGTACTTCAGGCCCGTCTATGACGTGCTGGTGAAGCGGCTGGGTGCATCCTTCATGCAGTACTGCCTGCGGCCAGAGATTGGCAAGGTGGAAATCGCGCCGTTCGCCTACATGCGCGGACGTACATTTGAAAATGCGGTCGTCATTCTTGACGAGGCTCAGAACGTGACCGCTGCGCAAATGAAGATGTTTTTAACGCGCCTCGGGGAGAACGTGACGGTTATCGTTAACGGCGATATTACCCAGTGTGACCTGCCGTCCGGCGTGAAATCCGGACTGAGCGACGCCATGTCACGTTTTGAGGAAGATGAGATGATTGGGGTGGTACGCTTCACCAAAGATGACTGCGTGCGCTCGGCGCTCTGCCAGCGCACGCTACAAGCGTATTACTGAGTGTGCAGTTGCGTTCAAGGCCCGGGAAACCGGGCTTTGTTTTTTGTGCGGGCATGTCGTCGGGTGGCGCTGCGCTTACCCGACCTACAATACTGCATGCGTGCAATATGCGAAAAAAAAGCCCGTACTTTCGTACGAGCTCTCATCTCGAATATGGCGGTGAGGGGGGGATTCGAACCCCCGATACGTTGCCGTATACACACTTTCCAGGCGTGCTCCTTCAGCCACTCGGACACCTCACCATATTGTTTTGCTGCCTGACCGCGTGGGGGGCAACGGGGCGCTACTATAGGGAGTTGCGCTGACACGGTCAAGCAGATTTTCAGCTTTAGTGCCTGTTCGGTTAAGCAATAATCAGCTCCACGGTTTTTACGCCGCGGAGCAGGGGATTAACGCTGTGAATCGAGCACTTCGCTGTTTTTAACCACTTCCTGTGCTTTGCTGTAGCTTTCGATCAGAAGCTGATAAGCCGGGAAGATGTGGGTGTACACTTCCGCCCACTCCGCTGCATCTTCACGGTTCCAGGTACGCTGGATCTCAGAGGCCACCGCCGCCGTATCCATCGGGACCACACCGGCCTGTACAACGCGCGCCAGCGTGATCTCCTGCGCCATTTTGCTGTAGGTGCCGGAGGCATCAATCACCGCAAACACCTTATACCCGTCCGCAACCGCGCTGATCGACGGGAAGGCCATGCAGACGCTGGTAATGGTACCCGCAATGATCAACGTCTTACGCCCGGTGGCTTTTACCGCCGCCACGAATTCCGGGTTATCCCAGGCGTTGATCTCGCCTTTGCGGGCAACATATTGCGCATGCGGCGCGTTGGCGTGGATCTCCGGGATAAGCGGTCCGTTCGGCCCTTGCGGGACGGACGCGGTGGTGATCACCGGGATCTTCGCCAGGGTAGCGATTTTTGCCAGCGCTGCCGCACGGGCACGCAGTTCCGGCATTGGCATATCACCAACGGTCTGGAACAGACCGCTCTGGTGATCGATAAGGAGCATCACAGCATCGTTCACATCGATGACCGGACGGGTTCCATTAAAGTTCGCAGGTGTAGACATGTTCTTCTCCTTTATTACGTTCAGAGCTGGCCGAAGCGGCCGGAATTGAAATCACGAATGGCTTCGTTGATTTCGGCTTTACTGTTCATCACAAACGGGCCGTAGCCCACGATCGGTTCATTCAGCGGCTCGCCGGCCATCAGCAGCACTTTTGCATCGCTGTTCGCTTCCAGGTGCAGTTTGTCGCCTTCCTGACTTAACACGACCAGCTGGGCTTCACCCGCCTGAGCGGTACCGTTTACCGTGATGCTGCCTTCAAGCACGACCAGCGCCGTGCTCCAGCCTTCCGGCTGAGCGAGCGTCAGATGGCTTCCCTGGTTCAGCGCGAAGTCCCAGACGTTGAGCGGCGAGAAGGTGTGCGCCGGGCCGGTCACCGTGTCGTAGCGACCGGCAATAACCCGCAGCGTTCCACCGTCGTCAGGCAGCGTCACTACCGGGATGTCGGCTTTCGTAATGCTCTGGTAGCCCGGTGCGGCCATCTTGTCTTTCGCCGGCAGGTTGACCCAAAGCTGCATCATTTTGAGTTCTCCGCCTTTCTGTGAGAACGCGCTGGAGTGGAACTCCTCGTGCAAAATGCCTGCGCCGGCGGTCATCCACTGCACGTCGCCGGGCCCAATGACGCCGCCTTTCCCCGTGGAGTCGCGATGCTCCACTTCACCGGAATAGACGAGAGTGACCGTTTCAAAACCCCGGTGAGGGTGTTGGCCTACGCCGCGTTTCGCACCGTCTGCCGGAAAGGTGTATGGGCCCGCGTAGTCCAGCAGCAGGAACGGGCTGAGCGGCTCGCCGTGCGTCTGATAGGAGAACATTGAACGGACCGGGAAACCGTCGCCCACCCAGTGCTGACGAGGAGCGGTATAAACGCCAGTGATGTTTTTCATGATTAACTCCTGATGTTCTGTTGATGTAATTAGCTTATATTCAGGGTTAATATCCCGGTAGATAGTTAAAATGGCATTCACTGTTCTGAAAATAGAACGATGAGGATTTATGCAGGATCTCAATGACTTCGTCTGGTTTGTGAAGGTAGTGGAGTACGGGGGGTTTGCGGCGGCGGGAAGGGCGCTTGACCAACCCAAGTCCAAACTGAGCCGCAGGATCGCGCAGCTGGAGGAGCGGCTTGGCGTACGGTTGATACAGCGCACGACGCGGCAGTTTACGGTGACGGAAGTGGGGCACACTTTCTATCAGCACTGTAAGGCAATGCTGATAGAAGCAGAAGCGGCAGAGGAGGCCGTTGCTGCGCTGCAGGCTGAGCCGCGCGGCGTCGTCAGGATCACCTGTCCCGTCACGTTACTGCACGTCCACGTGGGACCGATGCTGGCGCGGTTTATGGCGCGCTACCCCGGGATTAATCTCCAGCTTGAGGCCACCAATCGTCGGGTCGATCTTGTTGGCGAAGGTATTGATATGGCTATCCGCGTGCGTCCGCGTCCGTTTGATGACAGCGATCTGGTGTTAAGGGTGCTGGCTGACAGGGGGCATTGCCTGGTGGCAAGTCCGCAGTTGATTGAACGTATGGGTAAACCGCGAATGCCTTCCGAGCTCAGTGAATGGCCTGGATTAAGTATGGGGGCCGGTAAACAGGTGCATAAATGGGAGCTCAGTGGTCCAGAAGGGGCGAAAGCGGAGATCCACTACGCACCGCGCTTTATTACCACCGACATGCTGGCATTGCGGGAAGCAGCGATGGCGGGCGTGGGCGTTGTACAGTTGCCGATATTGATGGTGAAGGATCAGCTTGCGTCAGGGGAACTGGTACGGGTGCTGGACGCGTGGGAACCCCGACGGGAAGTGATTCACGCGGTTTATCCTTCGCGGCGCGGCATGCTGCCGTCGGTCAGGACGCTGGTGGATTTTCTGACTGAAGAGTATGCGAAGATGGTGGAGGAGTAGCTTTTTGTAGGTCGGGTAAGCGCAGCGCCACCCGACATAAAGAGCGCAGGGAGTTTCAAGGTTCGAATCCCCCCCTTTCGGAGAATATAAAAGAAAAAAGCCCGTACTTTCGTACGAGCTCTCATCTCAAATATGGCGGTGAGGGGGGGATTGACTCGCTTCGCTCGCCCTGCGGGCAGCCTGTTCGCGACGCTCACAGTCTGTCCAACTGGCTGTCGCCAGTTGTCGAACCCCGGTCGGGGATTCTCATCCCCCTGCATGCGTGCAATATGCGAAAAAAAGCCCGCATTTTCAT
>NZ_ALNS01000055.1:0-12117 GCF_000286655.1 Enterobacter sp. SST3
GCGCTTACCCGGCCTACATTGTGCAACGCTTGCCTGGAGACCTTGCCGGGCGCAGCCTACATTTCTTTGATTTTTAATGCGATTAATACCTTAGTCGGATATTTTTTCGTCATTTCTCTGGAAACAGATATCTTTTTTACCATCGCAAAAGTGTACGATACGCGGCCACATACCCACAGTGGATAGATGGTTAATATGGCTGTTATACCTTTGTTGCCTAAAGAAGGAATCGCACTTGTGTTGGCAAACATGAGGATTGCAAGAGCGCATGGTATGAGTAGAAACATGGCTATCCCTACGACCTATCTTTGGTTTTATCAAAAAGTAAGAAATAAGGGGCCGTGGGATTACAAGCAAGGACACCCGGAGTTAGCAAATTTTGGGAACTTCAATTATGGTTCGGCTGGCTATGCTGCCGGGATACCCTCAGAAACGCTATTGATGGGTGCTGGATGGGCGCAGGAAAGAGCTAAAACCTCCAAAAAGAAATGGGGGCACTGGTATCAAAAACCGCCTTATGGGGATGATCCTCACGATCAGTTTTGGATAAGGCAAGGTATAGAATATGCAAAGAAATACGGTTATTAAACGGCTTCATTGCTTACTCACAACGATTCTATTGCTCGTTGTTTGTGGGTTTCTGACATATCAATACTCTTTTAACGCACCTTCTCACGATAGTTTTGTCAGCAAACAGAAACTCTCTGATTCCGTCACACTGTACATAACTAAGTATGATGATGGAGGCGCTACGGTGTCGGATGTTTACCGCTTCTATTTAGATAAAGACAACAGCGGGAACATTATGAAAGCCCTTGAAGATCGATCACCATTCCTTGAAGCCAATACAAGCAATGTTACTGCTTCGGCTTATGGGAACACGGTAAATGTAAAAATCACCGGCAAGGTTTATTCATTCACTAATTCTGATCTGTTCTATGCAGATGGTGTAGCGATCATGCCTGTAATTAACCTCATAGCCAATGGAATAAGAGATTAATTAACATAAGGAGTTATAGAAATGGCTGTACCAGTACACCTCTTTTTGAAAGACGATGGCGGAGCAATGATCCGTGGCGGTTCTGATGTTGCAGACCGTGAAGGAAGTATAGAGCTCAGAGATCTGATTCATAACCTGAGCATTCCAACAGATGATGCAACGGGTAAACTTACAGGTACAAGGCAACACTCTGCATCCTTATGGAAGGGGTGAAGGTCATTTCAATAACTCCAATAATGCATGATACAAGAGATTGTCCCGGTACTGGTCACATGGAAAATGTATCTTTGCGATATGCAAAAATCACATGGAAAATTCTGGACGGAAATATTCAGTACACTGATGCGTGGAACGAACGCCCTGCAGCGTAGGCGTAAAAACGAGCAGCGCCGAGAGGCGCTGCAACAATTTACGCGGATGCCCGAACCGCAGGGCGCAGCCTGCTCAGGCTAAATACCACCGAACCCGTCGAGGCGATGACGGCTAACCACAGTGCAACCTGGATAGCATGTTGATGGTCCCATCCTGCCGCTGCTCCCAGCAGAACCCCCACCACGGCGGCGCCGAGACACTGGCCGAATGTTCTGACGATCGACAACACGCCGGAGGCATAGCTGGCATGTTCCCGCGCGACGTTAGCGAGCATTTCCCGATTATTGGGACTCTGGAAGCAGCCAAAACCCATCCCGCATACCAGACTGCGCAGACAGATATTCCAGGCGGAAGGATTGTCCGGCAACGTGGCCAGCAGGACCAGCCCGCCGACAAAAACCATCAGCCCGAGGGTCGAGATGAGCGGCGCGGAGATCGTATCCGCCCAGCGACCCGCGTGCGGCGCGATCAGCACGATGCCAATCGGCCATGGGGTGAACAGCAGCGCGGACGCTACAGGGCTGTAGCCATACACGCTCTGAAACAGGAACGGCAGCGCGACAAACGTGATCCCCTGGCTCACAAACGAGGCCAGCGAGGTCAGCGCGGCGAGGGTGAAGCGCCCGTTTCTGAACATCACCGGCGGCAGTAACGGATGTTGCGCGCGCCGAATCCGCCAGGTAAAGGCGAGGGCGCTAACCAGCGCCAGAACGCTCCAGCAGACGGCCTGCAGACTAATGTGTTGCGCCACGTGCTGAAGGCTGTCGGCCAGCATGATCGCGGAACCTAACAGGACGGCTGAGAACACGGCGCCCGGCGCATCAAAGGGCGGTCTGTCAGCAACCGATTCCCGCGGCAAGGCTCGCCACGCCAGCAGCAGGGCGATGCTGCCCGGAATGAGGTTAATGGCGAACAGCCATTGCCAGCTCAGGGCGTCCAGTATTGTTCCACCGAGTACCGGGGCGATCGCCGTGCTGGAGGCGATAAGCAGGGCGTGCAGCCCCAGAATACGGCCCAGCAGTCGGCCCGGAAAAACGGACCGTAGGATCGCCGGGGCGATACTCAGGGTCGCCGCCCCGCCGATGCCCTGCAGAATTCGCATCCCGGTTAATATTTCCGGCGTTGTTGCCAGCGCGCAGCCGAGCGAGGTGAGCGTAAAGGTGGCAAGCCCGCTCAGAAAGACCGGGCGATAGCCCACGCGGGCCGCCAGCGCGGCGAAAATAGCCAGCGTCATCGCCGCTGACAGCAGATAACCGTTAGCGAACCAGACCGCAACGTTTGCGGGGACCTGCATCGCTCTAGCCATGGAGGGGAGCGCGATGTTGATCATGGTGCCGTCAAAGACGCCCATCAGCGTGGTGGTCATGACGGCGGCCAGGACCCGGGCGCGTTCATGCCCGGGTAAACCTTCATCGCCGGGCTGGTTGGTAAATAGCGTCATCGTCGTTACTCCGGATAAGAATAGTGATGACGAAACTATAATCATGCGCTATACAGGGCGGAAGACGCAGCATTTGCACTTAATCGTTGCATATAACGCCTTATCTGAGGAGCCATCGTGTCCGATCCTGACTTTAACCTTCTGGTTGCGCTCGACGTTTTGCTGGCCGAAGCCAGCGTGGCGGGCGCGGCGCGACGTTTAAACCTGAGCACCTCCGCCATGAGCCGCACCCTGAGCCGGCTGCGGGAGGTGACCGGCGATCCTATTCTGGTGCGAGCCGGGCGTCATATGGTGCTGACGCCCTGGGCCGAAGCCACCCGGGATCGCGCCAGAAGCGCCGTGCACGAGGCGAGGGCGGTGCTGCAGCCCTCCTCCGACACGCTGAAGGTGGAAAGCCTTGAACGGCTGTTCACTATTCGGGCCAACGACGGTTTTGTCGTGGCGTTTGGACCTATGCTCATAGCCGCGGTGGCGAGCGTTGCACCCGGAGTGTGCATCCGCTTCGCTCCCAAACCTGAAAAAACGTCGCGCTATTTACGGGAGGGGCTTGTCGACCTGGAGATCGGCGTGCAGAGCAACATGGGGCCTGAAATACGGCTGCAAAGGCTCTTTCAGGATCGGTTTGTTGGCGCGGTGCGCAAGGGACATCCGCTGTCTTCACAGCCTGATGTCAGCCTTGACGATTATGTTGCCTGGGGCCATGTGGTGGCGTCGCCTGATGGGGCGTTACACGGGTCTGTGGACGACGCGCTGGCGGAGCGGGGGATGAAACGAAAGATCGCCAGCGTGGTGCCTGGATTTCCGACGGCGTTATCCGTAGCGCTGGCCTCCGACCTGATTGCTATGGTGCCAGCGTTGTACCTGCTCAATCAGGCGATGACCGAGCGCGTGCACGTCTTTGAACTGCCCTTTAAGACCCGCACTATTACGGTATCCCAGATGTGGCATCCGCGCATGGAACGGGATCCGGCGCATCGCTGGCTCAGGGAAAAGGTCCTTGAGGTGTGCCGCGCGGTTTGCTGACGCTCAGAGCACTTTCCCCGGCACCGTGAGGATGAAGCGCGTCGACACCGCATCCGATTCCACGCGGACTTTTCCGTGGTGCGCGGTGACGATGGACTTCACGATGGCAAGCCCAATCCCGCTGCCTTCGCCCTTACGCTGCCTGGACGGATCGACGCGATAAAAACGGTCAAACAGCTTTGGCAGATGCGCCTGCGGGATCGGCGTGCCGGGGTTTTCTGTTACCAGCTCAACGTCGTTATCCCGTTTTCTGATGGAGACCGTTACCGCTTTCCCTTCCGGCGTATAGCGCAGGGCGTTGGAGAGCAGATTATTGATTGCTCTTCTGAACATCTGCGGATCGCCTTCTATCAGGCAGGGCATCCCGTTAAATTTCAGCGAGACGTGGCGTTCTTCCGCCCAGGCTTCGAAGAAATCGAAGACTTTCATCACCTCAGCGCTTAAATCAAACATCACCCGATCCGGGATGAGCTGATTATTATCCGCCTGCGCCAGGAACAGCATGTCGCTGACCATGCGGGTCATCCGGTTGTACTCTTCGAGGCTGGAGTAGAGGACATCTTCCAGCTCTTTCTGGGAGCGGTTCTGACTCAACGCAATTTCCGTTTGCGTCACCAGGTTGGTGATGGGCGTCCTGATTTCATGCGCGATGTCGGCGGAAAAATTCGCCTGCCGGGTAAAGACATCTTCAATTTTCCCAATCATATGGTTGAAGGAGATCACCAGCTGTTCCAGCTCAACGGGCACGCGGGACGGCTCCAGGCGCGCATCCAGATTTTCGGAGGTGATATTTTTAATGGCGGTGCTGACGTTACGCAGGGGCAAGTGTCCCTGACGCACCGCGATACGAATCACCAGCACAATCAGCAGGCTGATCGCCGCGGCAATGGCAAAAAGATTCTTCTTCAGCGCCTCAAGGTAGTGGAGATGAAAATTAATCGAGAGCCCGATCAGCATGACGTAGTCCTGGGTTTTGCCCTGCAGCGTTGTCCTGCCTGAAGAGGCGATAATCCGGTACGTTTCCATTTTCATGTCGGACCCGGCATGCATAGGCTTGACCGGGTCTTCTACCGTCCAGAGAAACACATCCTGTGCCTGACGGTGTTCGCTAAAGTTCGCTGTGTTCATCGCCGGGCGCAATGCCGTGCCTTGCGCCGAGCTGAACAGGGTATTGCCCTGCGGATCCAGAAGCAGGACGGCCACGTTGCGGTAGCTGGCGACCGACTCTTTGAGCTTGCTGATTTTCTTTTGGTCGGGATCGGCCGGAGACTGGAGGATGCGGTGCATTGCGCTGCTAATCTGCTGTAAGTCGCTGATATCCTGCTCGGCAAAGTGCTTCTCAACGGAGTGCAGCATAAACCAGGTAAAGGCGAAGAAGGCCAGTATGGTGGAGAGGCTGATAAAAAAGGTCAGCCGCAGCGCAAGCGAGAACGGGCGTCGGAGGCGCTTAACGGGCATCCGGCACCTCCAGCATATAGCCCACGCCGCGTACCGTCTGGATCAGCTTGGGTTCAAAATCGTTATCGATCTTTGCGCGCAGGCGCTTTACCGCCACATCTATTGCGTTCGTGTCGCTGTCAAAGTTCATGTCCCACACCTGGGAGGCAATCAGGGAGCGGGGCAGCACCTCGCCCTGATGACGCATGAAAAACTCCAGCAGGCTGAACTCCTTGCTGGTTAACAGGATGCGATTGCCCGCCCGGCTGACCTTCCTCGACACAAGGTCAACCGTCAGGTCAGCCGCCTGAAGCTGGCTTTCCGCGATCACCGTATTTCCGCGTCTTAGCAGCGTCCTGACCCGGGCGAGCAGTTCCGCAAAGGCGAAAGGCTTAATCAGATAATCATCCGCGCCCAGCTCAAGCCCTTTAACCCGGTGCTCTATCGTCCCGAGGGCCGTGAGTAACAGGATGGGCATTCCTTTGCCGGCAGAGCGAAGCATGCGGACAATATCCCAGCCGTTCACGTCGGGCAGCATGATATCCAGAATCAGCAGGTCATATTCCGCGGTCATGGCGAGGTGGTACCCGGTCAGGCCATTATCCGCATGGTCCACGACAAACCCCGCTTCCGTCAGCCCCTTGCTGAGGTATTCCCCGGTTTTCATTTCGTCTTCAACGATCAGTATTTTCATCTTGCTCCCCAGACTGGCTGCTGATGACATTCTAGTGAGCCCGCGATCGTTAACAATGACTTACGCCATAAATGACAACATTGTCATTATCCTGTCACCGGTCAAACAGGATGCGTTCAGTAGAGTAGCCCTAAAATCCTCTGGACTTGATTTGAACCGCTATGTTCCTGTTAAAACGACTCAGCATCAGTACGGTATTTATCCTGGCAGGCTGCGTCTCGCTGGCGCCTGAATACCAGCGGCCGGAAGCACCGGTACCCCAGCAGTTTTCGCTTTCCCGTAACGGCCTGACGCCCGCGGCGGCCGGGTATCAGGACACCGGCTGGCGCAACTTCTTCGTCGACCCTCAGATAGCTGGATTGATTACAGAAGCCCTGAAAAACAACCGCGATATCAAAATGGCCGCCCTGAAGATTGAAGAGGCCCGGGCGCAGTTCAACGTGACGGAGGCAGATCGTTATCCGCAGTTGAATGGATCCGCAAGTATCACGTACAGCGGCGGGCTAAAAAGTGACAACCCGACCTCACGGCAGTACGACGCCGGTCTTGCGCTTAGCTACGAACTCGACTTTTTCGGCAAGCTGAAGAACCTGAGCGAGGCCGACCGACAAAACTATTTCGCCAGCGAAGAGGCCCGTCGCGCAGTGCATATTCTGCTTGTCTCTAACGTGTCGCAGAGCTATTTCAACCAGCAGCTGGCGTATAAACAGCTGCGCATCGCGCGGGAAACGCTGAAAAATTACCGGCAGTCTTATGCGTTCGTTGAGCAACAGCTGGCGACGGGGAGCACCAACGTGCTGGCGCTGGAACAGGCCCGGGGACAGATCGAAAGCACGCAGGCAGAGATTGCCAAACGAGAGGGGGAGCTGGCGCAGGCCAACAATGCTCTGCAGTTGCTCCTCGGCACCTATCGCGGATTGCCGGGCGACAGCGGAATGAACGCCCGCGATATTGCGCCGGTAAAACTCCCGCCCCATCTTTCTTCAGCGATACTGCTGCAGCGCCCGGATATTATGGAGGCGGAGCATCAGCTTAAAGCGGCCGATGCGAATATCGGCGCCGCGCGTGCCGCCTTTTTCCCGTCAATTTCCCTGACCAGCGGGCTTTCAACAGGCAGTACGGAATTATCCAGCCTGTTCACGTCAGGGAGCGGGATGTGGAATTTTATTCCTAAAATCGAACTTCCCATTTTTAATGCGGGCAGGAATAAGGCCAACCTGAAGCTGGCTGAAATTCGTCAGCAGCAGTCGGTTGTGAATTACGAACAAAAAATACAGGCTGCCTTCAGGCAGGTTGCCGACGCGCTCGCGCTGCGGGACAGCCTCAACCAGCAGCTTGCTGCGCAAGAACGGTATCTTGATTCGCTAAATATTACCCTGCAGCGGGCCAGAGGATTATATACTAGCGGCGCGGTGAGCTATATCGAAGTATTAGACGCGGAACGGTCGCTGTTTTCCACGCAGCAAAATATTCTCGACCTTATTTATGCCCGGCAGGTTAATGAAATTAACCTCTTCACCGCGCTGGGCGGCGGTTGGGCCGAATAACCTCACTTAATTAAAAAGGATATTAAACATGCGCAATTCACTTAACGCCGTCGTATTTGGTGCAATCATTATGTTTTCTGCCGGTCTTCAGGCTGAGGTTCATCAGCACGCGGAGATGAGCGCCGCCAGCGAAGGTGCCTCAGAGCAGGTCATCACCGGGACCGGCATTGTGAAGGATATTGATCTCACGAATAAAAAAGTGACGATTTCTCACGAAGCCATCCCGGAAATTGGCTGGCCCGCGATGACCATGCGTTTTACTTTTATGCAGGCCGACGCGAGTATTACTGCCTTAAAAGTCGGCAGTCACGTGAATTTCTCGTTTGTTCAGCAGGGCAATCTCTCTTTACTCAAGAGCATTAAATAGCGAGAAACGGCATGGCCTCATTAAAAATAAAATATGCTGCTGTGATAGTCGGCAGCCTTATTGCTGGAGGGCTGATATCCGTGACGGCATGGCAGACACTTTATTCATCTGAAAAAACAGCAAATAGCGTTGCGGAAAGAAAGGTCCTTTTCTGGTATGACCCGATGAAGCCTGACGTGAAATTCGACAAGCCCGGTAAATCACCGTTTATGGATATGGATCTGGTGCCGAAATATGCCGATGAGGATGGTAAAAGCAGTGACGGTATCCGTATCGATCCGACCCAGGTTCAGAACCTGGGATTAAAAACGCAAAAAGTGACGCGCGGAAAGCTGAATTATGCCCAGACGATCCCGGCCAACGTCAGCTATAACGACTATCAGTTTGTCATTGTGCAGGCGCGTGCGGAAGGGTTCGTTGAAAAAGTGTACCCGCTGACGATTGGCGATAAGGTGAAAAAAGGCACGCCGCTGGTTGATATCACCATTCCGGACTGGGTCGAAGCGCAGAGCGAGTTCCTGCTGCTCTCCGGCACCGGTGGAACGCCCACGCAGATAAAAGGCGTTCTGGAGCGTCTGCGCCTGGCGGGTATGCCGGATGACGACATTCAGCGGCTGCGTGCGACCCGCACTATCCAGACCCGGTTTACCATCAAGGCGCCCATTGACGGGGTGATCACGGCCTTTGACCTGCGCACCGGGATGAATATTTCCAAAGAAAAGGTGGTGGCGCAGATTCAGGGGATGGATCCGGTCTGGATCGGCGCGGCGGTTCCTGAATCCATTGCTTATCTGCTGAAAGATACCTCACAGTTTACTGTTTCGGTACCGGCTTATCCGGATAAATCCTTCCCGGTTGAAAAATGGCGTCTTCTGCCGAGCGTGGATCAAACCACCCGTACGCTGCAGGTGCGCCTGCAGGTCTCCAACAAGGATGAACTGCTGAAACCGGGCATGAATGCCTACCTGAAGCTGAATACCCAAAGTCAGGAAATGTTGCTCATTCCGTCTCAGGCCGTTATCGATACCGGGAAAGAACAGCGCGTTATTACCGTTGATGCGAACGGGAAGTTTGTACCGAAAAGGATCCACGTTCTGCATGAATCTCAGCAACAGTCCGGCATTGGTACCGGACTGGAAGAGGGGGAGTCGGTGGTGGTCAGCGGTCTGTTTCTGATTGACTCGGAGGCCAATATTACCGGCGCGCTGGAGCGCATGCGCCACGCTGAAGCCGCTGACGACGCGCATTCAGGCCATTAAGGAGACGATGATGATTGAATGGATTATCCGGCGTTCGGTCGCCAACCGTTTCCTGGTGATGATGGGCGCGCTGTTTCTCAGCGTCTGGGGGACATGGACCATCATCAACACCCCGGTCGATGCCTTGCCCGATCTGTCTGACGTTCAGGTGATTATCAAAACAAGCTATCCCGGCCAGGCCCCGCAGATTGTTGAAAACCAGGTGACCTATCCACTCACCACCACCATGCTGTCGGTTCCTGGCGCGAAGACCGTGCGCGGTTTTTCACAGTTTGGTGATTCGTATGTGTACGTTATTTTTGAAGACGGGACCGATCTGTACTGGGCCCGCTCGCGCGTGCTGGAGTACCTGAATCAGGTTCAGGGCAAACTCCCCGCCGGGGTGAGTTCCGAAATCGGCCCGGACGCCACGGGCGTAGGCTGGATATTTGAATATGCGCTGGTGGACCGCAGCGGAAAACACGATCTCGCCGAGCTGCGATCATTGCAGGACTGGTTCCTGAAATTTGAGCTGAAAACTATCCCGAACGTGGCCGAGGTGGCCTCCGTCGGCGGCGTGGTGAAGCAGTATCAGATTCAGGTTGACCCGTTAAAGCTGGCGCAGTTCGGCGTCAGTCTGCCGGAAGTTAAGCAGGCCCTTGAATCGTCTAATCAGGAAGCGGGTGGATCGTCCGTAGAACTCGCGGAAGCGGAATATATGGTGCGGGCCAGCGGCTATCTGCAGACCATCGATGATTTCAATCACATCGTCCTGAAAACCGGTGAGAACGGTGTGCCGATTTACCTGCGAGATGTTGCCCGCGTACAAACGGGGCCGGAAATGCGCCGTGGTATTGCCGAGCTGAACGGGCAGGGTGAAGTGGCGGGCGGCGTGGTGATCCTGCGTTCGGGTAAAAACGCGCGCGAGGTCATTACGGCGGTAAAAGACAAGCTGGAGACGCTGAAGGCCAGCCTGCCGGAAGGCGTTGAGATTGTGACCACCTACGATCGCAGCCAGCTCATCGACCGGGCAATTGATAACCTGAGCAGCAAACTTCTCGAAGAGTTTTTCGTGGTGGCCATCGTCTGCGCGCTGTTCCTCTGGCACATTCGCTCGGCGCTGGTGGCGATTATCTCTCTGCCGCTTGGCCTGTGTATTGCCTTTATCGTCATGCATTTCCAGGGGCTGAACGCCAATATTATGTCCCTGGGAGGCATTGCCATTGCGGTCGGCGCGATGGTGGATGCCGCTATCGTCATGATTGAAAACGCGCACAAGCGGTTAGAAGAGTGGGATCACCAGCATCCGGGAGAGCAGATTGATAACGCCACGCGCTGGAAGGTGATTACCAACGCCTCTGTCGAAGTTGGCCCCGCGCTGTTTATCAGCCTGCTGATCATCACCCTGTCATTCATTCCCATTTTCACCCTGGAGGGACAGGAAGGGCGGCTGTTTGGTCCGCTGGCCTTCACCAAAACGTACTCCATGGCGGGCGCGGCTGCGCTTGCCATCATTGTTATTCCTATTTTGATGGGGTTCTGGATCAGGGGTAAGATTCCCGCCGAGAGTCGTAACCCGCTGAACAGGCTGCTGATTAACGCCTATCATCCGCTGCTGATTCGGGTGCTCAACTGGCCCAAAACAACCCTGCTGGTTGCGGCCTTATCCATCTTGACGGTGATCTGGCCCCTGAGCCAGGTGGGCGGCGAGTTCCTGCCGAAGATTAATGAGGGCGATCTGCTGTATATGCCCTCTACTTTGCCCGGCGTCTCTCCGGCAGAAGCGGCGGCATTGTTACAGACCACGGACAAGTTAATAAAAACCGTCCCTGAAGTGGCCTCTGTCTTCGGCAAGACCGGCAAAGCCGAAACGGCAACGGATTCCGCGCCGCTCGAAATGGTGGAAACCACCATTCAGCTTAAGCCTGAGGATCGGTGGCGACCCGGGATGACGATTGACAAGATCGTTGAGGAGCTTGATAAGACCGTTCGTTTGCCCGGTCTGGCGAATCTCTGGGTTCCGCCCATTCGCAACCGCATTGATATGCTGTCGACCGGGATTAAAAGCCCGATTGGCATCAAGGTGTCTGGTACCGTTCTGGCTGATATCGACGCCACGGCGCAGAGCATCGAAGCGGTAGCCAAAACGGTGCCGGGCGTGGTGTCTGCCCTGGCAGAACGTCTGGAAGGCGGGCGCTACATCGATGTTGATATCAACCGGGAGAAAGCCTCCCGCTATGGAATGACGGTGGGCGACGTGCAGCTGTTCGTCTCCTCGGCCATCGGCGGTGCGACGGTGGGTGAAACGGTGGAAGGCGTGGCCCGCTATCCGATTAATATTCGTTATCCTCAGGACTACCGGAATAGCCCGAGCGCGTTGAAGCAGATGCCGATCCTGACGCCAATGAAACAGCAGATTACGCTGGATGATGTGGCGGATATCAACGTTGTTTCAGGCCCCACGATGCTGAAAACGGAGAATGCCCGGCCTGCGAGCTGGATTTATATCGATGCCCGCGGCAGGGATATGGTGTCGGTGGTGAACGACATTAAGACGGCCATCGGCCAGAACGTGAAGCTCAGGCCGGGTACCAGCGTGTCATTCTCCGGGCAGTTTGAACTGCTTGAGCACGCCAACAAGAAACTGAAGCTGATGGTGCCGATGACGCTGATGATCATTTTCATTCTGCTCTATCTGGCGTTCCGTCGCGTGGACGAAGCGTTGCTGATCCTGATGAGCCTGCCGTTCGCGCTGGTCGGCGGGATATGGTTCCTGTACTGGCAGGGCTTCCATATGTCCGTGGCAACCGGCACCGGGTTTATCGCCCTGGCCGGGGTGGCAGCAGAGTTTGGAGTGGTCATGCTGATGTATTTGCGTCATGCCGTTGAAGCACATCCGGCGCTGTCCCAGCGCGAAACGTTCACTGAACAGGGGCTTGATGACGCCCTTTATCAGGGCGCCGTGCTGCGCGTGCGGCCAAAGGCGATGACCGTCGCG
>NZ_ALNS01000056.1:0-5366 GCF_000286655.1 Enterobacter sp. SST3
CGCGAACGACTCGGACATCGACTCGCGGCCCGTCAGTTTCCAGAACAGAAGCCCCTCCACCGGGAGCTGAACGGTAATTCGGTTGAGCATAATCTTTATTCCACTATGGACTAATCTCGGTGTTCATTGAGATATTTTTTAAATCGTGCTTATTTAAGCCATAAACCTGAAAACATAAGGACGCTCCCCAGGGAAACTACGCTTTTAGCAACGATAAGTAGGCAAGGCGCAACGACGCGTGTTATAGACGATATTGCTTCATAATTTTCAGCATTGTATTTTTTGTGCCCTCCTGTAATCCCGGAAAAGATCGTGCAGAGCAGCACAACGGTAACTTTTAGTCCCCATACGCACAGGAAAGACATGGAAAAGATAATCGAATAGTGTTTCGCCGTTGCGACGGAGAATAATGACATTGACTGAGCGAGCCATTTCAACGTAAAACCAATAACAACCGTAGCCACTAACACCAGAACGAACATCAACCCAGCAAGGAACCATTGTTTTTTACTGAATAAGTCTTTTCCATTCCAGATAAGCGCTAGTGTCCAAATCATAAAGAGAATAAAGAAAAGCCATTGAATCATAACGTACCACATTTATACATGTTGTTCTCCAGGCATCGTCGTGTCGTCATCTCACTTCGCATCACACTCCTTTTCCAAACCAAATACCATAAAACAACAAGATACAGCTTAACGCGGCGATAGATTTTGCTACCAGGCGTAATATTGGCCAGAACCGCTGATTGACTATATCAGTGACACCATTAATTCAACCCAACTCAATATAATTTTCTTTATCCACAAACCATGGTCACCACATCTTCTCTTCTCGAAGAATCTGTATTGTCCAATTTTTGACACGCCGGGACGCTTTTAACTAACAAACCATTAGGTACAGACAAAGAAAGAGGCACGGTACAATACCCGTGCCAGATGACTAATATAATTATAAGAAATTATCCTCTGGAGCTCTATCGAACAGTTCACCTGCCATTTTGGCGATACGTTCGTGCTGCACGAGTTTGTTTTTCCACTCCTGCGGAATACCGGAATAACCATATAATGCTCCAGCTATTTGTCCCGCCGTCGCCGCAACGCTGTCAGCGTCATCGGCAAGATTGGCGGCCAGTAGAATTGCATCGCGGAAATTATCCGTATTCCATACCGACCACATCGCGGCCTCAAGCGTATCTATAACATAACCACTTGAACGAATCTGATTGCGAGTTTTTTGCTTATATTCACCCGCGTTGATAATCATTACGCGTGGCTGAAGCGGCATAACGTGCGGAGAAAAAACAAAATCTTTATTGCTACCGTTAATCATATGCACAAGCAAATAACTTAAATACTGTGTGCTATTTATTGCTTCCGCGGCACCGTGTGTTGCGATACTTTGTTTTTTAGCTTCATAAAACGCTTTGCTTAATGATTTTCTAAAAAAAATAGAGACAGGTGCTTGCCTGATAATGGAAGCATTACCTGCAGTTTCTGGTGCTGTATTACCGATCCACCCAGGACCAACAGTTAAATATTGCTCTAAAGCAAACCGAGTTGTATTTCCTATATCAAAACAGATGCCATTTGAACTGTTATAACCATGCCGATGCCATTCCAGAAGCTTATTCCTGAAGCATATAGTATCAGCATCACCTTTCTCAAGAAGCGTTTCCGCAAGACATAATGCCATGGATGTATCATCCGTCCATTCACCTGCGCGGAGTCGAAATGGCCCACCACCTATCATATCTTTGACATGTGCTTTGTCACGAGGTAAAAATTCGAGCGTCGTACCTACAGCATCTCCAACAGCAAGACCTATAAGCGCACCGACAGCACGATCCCGTGATTCCGCGAGTGAGATGTTACATTGTGGTGTTAAGTCCCATTGTTTTTGTGCATCGCAATCAAAAGATGATTCTAATAGTTTATCATTATATTTATACTGCATCTTCTGCTGGACTGAAAGACTGCTAACAGGTAAGTACTTACGATATATATCTACATATTTTAACAATACATTCAAATTAGCATGTAAGTCTATCACCATTCACCCATAATAAAATATTTTTAATATCAAACCCTAAAATTCACCAGGATATTTCATTTTAAGATTATGTTGTTTCATTTTGTAATTGGCATCAACCTCATGCGGCAGTCTAACCTTTAACCCTCGGCGGATTTGATCCACAATAAACCAGGCATCCGACAACCTTTCAAAAAACAACTCATCAGAATTATCAAACTCCTTTGCTGCATACATACCGAAAGTCATTTTCCATAATTTTGCTTTATCCTTTTCCTTGCCTTCGATTAAATCCCGTAGAAATATTAATTGTTGTACAATAGAATCGTACATTTGTAAAAGTGGGGAGTGGGGGTTGAGATGTTTTACCTCAGCATATCTCTTTTCTGCTAAAGTTAATGCTTTTTCAACATAATTTAGAGCTGTCATGTTATTCATTATATGGAGTCCAAATATCACGCTTAGTGGTAAACCATTGTATCCCACCGCCTTCTGTCTGGAAAGGTTTGTCTGGTACAGACCAGGTGTCCAAGGCTGGTGTGGCACTACTTCGAAGCATCTCAACTTTTTGTTGCGCTTGATAAGCTTTTACTTCTTTAGGAACAATTAACCCCGTATCCCTGACCTGTCCCTCAGGGTTAATGCCTAGTTTTGTGGCAGGGGTCGATTCGTCAAGAGAATACCAGTTTCCTTGCCAATTCCCTGGGGATTGATTCTGATAAGCTATTTTGCCTTTATTGATTGTTTCAATTGTCACTCTCTGTTCAAGATCTATACCGCTGCGATAAGCTGGTATTTTACTTTCTTCAACACCCTGAGAACGCATAAAATCATCAACAATTTTTTGATTTGCACGGATATTAATATCTCTATTAAGATCGCCCGTGCGTCCAAATTTTTCATTAAGTTCAGCTCTTCGGGCCGAAATATTTGGCTTAACCGGTTCGAGAACAGGCTTACCAGCCCGCCACGCATCAAACCTTGCCCCGCCTTTCATGCCAGCCCCGCCGCCAATAACCGAGCCGATCAGCATCCCCCATTTCTGACCGTCGCTACCTTCGCCAAACAGCATTCCCCCCGCATAACTACCGACTGTCCCACCGCCCATCGCACCGAGGGTACTCAGAAGTGCGATTGCCGGACTGGCCAGCACCGCCATGGCTCCGGCACCAACGGCGAGCATCGTCCAGTTCACCCATTCCGGGATTTCAGGACTTATTTCATCGGTCTGAACTTTGCTTCCACCGATAATAACATTACGCGATCCCTGACTAATCTCAGCGCTGCATGTCAATTTATCGCCTGTGCGAGAGGCGGGAAAGTTGTTGATGTAAACTTTTATCGAACCTTCCGCAACCCGTTGCAGGCTACCGCTGTGCTCATCACACTCTCCGGCTGACAGGTGAGCGCGGATCGCCTTTCGGCTGTTGATAAAAACATTGGGTGAACCTTCTTTTAGCGTACCGGTAGTATGGCGTGGAGCCCATGACATACTGCCGAGGAGCTCACCCAACCCACCCGCAGCGCATGCCCCAGCCGCAACGGCAGAAACAGCAACCAGCGCGGTCCCTCCGGTGACGACAACGGCAGCTGCGCCCAGAATGGCCCCGCCCACCAATCCTGCAATCATCCAGCCTTTTGAGGCTGTATGTGCAATCTCATCATCTACGCGAGCAGCCTGACATTCGGACATGGCTATTCGGCTCGCTGTGCCATCAGATACTTACGGATCCGGTCGGCTGTATCAAGCGGGTCAGAACCAGACACCTGGCGGCATACGGAAAGCTGTGAAAGTAGGTGATGTGATTTGTCTGCGAAAGTCGTCCACAGCGCGTAACGAAGGGGTTGGCTCCCCGGAACGGGTGCAATACTGAGTGGTTTACCCTGTTTTTCAAAAAGCAAATATTGCCCCTCTTTCGCCCGCTGAAGCGAAAGATGTCCATACAGTTCCTGAATGTTTTCAAAGACACTCAATTCCTTACTCTCACTATCAAGCGCAAAAAATGGCCCCTGGCTGTCGGCAGCGAGCATTTCTCTAGTTTCAGTCTGAGCCGGTTTGTGGAACTTAATACTGCGGATAATTTCCTGATATTGATTATGATAATAATCGCTAAACTCGCCCGGGCAAGTACCGATATAACACACCATCTTTTGGCCGCCAGGATGGTCACCGAGCAAAATAACGGTCTGCCTCTGGAAAATGATCGCATTATCATTTTTGAATTGATAAAAAAGCTCAACTGCCGGGAGACCATCAACAGAGGTCATCTGCGAGGATTCGAGACGAAAGTCGGGCACCGTAATTTCCAGTTCACGTACCAAACGAGTTGCCGCATCATGGACTTTATCTTCGTTTTTAGCACTCGCACGAGAAACAACAAAAGTAAACTCGCTGGCTCCGTTATCACTCAGGGTAAATAAATTCATGGTTCTGTCTTTAAATACATCGGGTAAGGCAAGGGATGCTTCCTGAAGAATATATTCAGCCATTCGGGTTACTCTTATTTATTGCCATTAATAACAAAAAAACTATCCACTTCCTGCTGGATTTCACCCTGAAGGGATGCGCCAGGCGGATCGATGACATTTTGTCCATCATCAGGGTTCAAATGTAATTCGCCGGAAAGCGTATTAATTTGCGCGTTCTGTTTCGCAGTAAAGTTAAAATTATTACCAATGATATGGACGCTGCCGTCTTTTGATAGCTCGATGGCGCTTTCACCACATTCCAGTCTCAGCGTATTTCCTGCGGAAAGTATAAAATTATTAACGACTTTATCGTTTCGACTGTTCCCCGTCAGGCATACCACATCGCCTTTAATCCCTGATTTCTGATTTTTCGCTACCCGTAAGGTTTCATCTTCGCCAACGAACTGGGTTCGATTTTTTTCAGTAGAATGTGTTTCGTCGTTTTTGACGTTAATATCCAGATTGCGCTCGGCCTGGATCCATACCTGTTCTGCGCCCGCTTTATCCTCAAACCGCAGGGCATTGGCATTGTCCACGGAACCGTCTTTCGTGCGGCTCATAAAACCCATCTGCGTCGCCGCAGTCGGCAGCGCCCACGGCGGCATGCTCGCGTCGTTGTACACCCGACCGGTAATGATCGGACGGTCCGGGTCGCCGTTGATAAAGTCCACCACCACCTCATCGCCCACGCGCGGGATCTGCACCCCGCCGTAGCCCTGGCCCGCCCACGCGCTCGACACGCGCACCCAGCAGGAGCTGGTGTCATCGCCCTTCGCCAGGCGGTCCCAGTGGAACTTCACCTTCACGCGGCCGTATTTGTCCGTCCAGATACTCTCGCCGTTCGGGCCCACCACCTTCGCGGTCTG
>NZ_ALNS01000057.1:0-770 GCF_000286655.1 Enterobacter sp. SST3
CCTTTGAAGAACGGAGTATGACGGCCGCCTTCGTCTTTGGACAGGATGTACACTTCAGATTCGAACTTGGTGTGTGGCTTGATTGAGCCTGGCTTCGCCAGAACCTGACCACGTTCGATTTCTTCACGTTTGATACCACGCAGCAGAACACCAACGTTCTCACCAGCACGGCCTTCGTCCAGCAGTTTGCGGAACATTTCAACGCCAGTACAGGTAGACTTCGCAGTCTCTTTGATACCAACGATTTCAACTTCTTCACCAACTTTGATGATACCGCGCTCTACACGACCGGTAACAACGGTACCACGACCGGAGATGGAGAATACGTCTTCGATTGGCAGCAGGAATGGCTTGTCAATCGCACGCTCTGGTTCTGGGATGTAAGAATCCAGGAAGCCAGCCAGTTCGATGATTTTCGCTTCCCACTCAGCTTCGCCTTCCAGCGCTTTCAGAGCAGAACCACGAACGATTGGAGTATCGTCGCCTGGGAAATCGTACTGAGACAGCAGTTCACGAACTTCCATCTCTACCAGTTCCAGCAGCTCTTCGTCATCAACCATGTCGCATTTGTTCAGGAACACGATGATGTAAGGAACGCCTACCTGACGACCCAGCAGGATGTGCTCACGAGTCTGAGGCATTGGGCCGTCAGTCGCAGCAACAACCAGGATCGCGCCGTCCATCTGCGCAGCACCGGTGATCATGTTTTTAACATAGTCGGCGTGGCCTGGGCAGTCTACGTGTGCGTAGTGGCGAGTCGGGGTGTCGTA
>NZ_ALNS01000058.1:0-1203 GCF_000286655.1 Enterobacter sp. SST3
TTAAGGAAGGTGCGAATAAGCAGATCATGTCTTCCCAAGCTGACTCGCTGATTAAAATTTCGCGGATCTGGGCCGATTTTTTTCCCGCAAACACATCGAATCAGCCTATTTAGGCTATTTTTTCCACCATTTCTGGCGTTATTTCCGGTTTTTACTGAGATCTCTCCCACTGACGTATCATTTGGTCCACCCGAAACAGGTTGGCCAGGGTGAATAACATCGCCAGTTGGTTATCGTTTTTCAGCAGCCCCTTGTATCTGGCTTTCACGAAGCCGAACTGCCGCTTGATGATGCGAAACGGGTGCTCCACCCTGGCACGGATGCTGGCTTTCATGTATTCGATGTTGATGGCCGTTTTGTTCTTGCGCGGATGCTGCTTCAAGGTTTTTACCCTGCCGGGACGCTCGGCGATCAGCCAGTCCACATCCACCTCGGCCAGCTCCTCGCGCTGTGGCGCTCCTTGGTAGCCGGCATCGGCTGAGACAAATTGCTCCTCTCCATGAAGCAGATTACCCAGCTGATTGAGGTCATGCTCGTTGGCCGCGGTGGTGACCAGGCTGTGGGTCAGGCCACTCTTGGCATCGACACCAATGTGGGCCTTCATGCCAAAGTGCCACTGATTGCCTTTCTTGGTCTGATGCATCTCCGGATCGCGTTGCTGCTCTTTGTTCTTGGTAGAGCTGGGTGCCTCAATGATGGTGGCATCCACCAAAGTGCCTTGGGTCATCATGACGCCTGCTTCGGCCAGCCAGCGATTGATGGTCTTGAACAATTGACGGGCCAGTTGATGCTGCTCGAGCAGGTGGCGGAAATTCATGATGGTGGTGCGATCCGGCAGGGCGCTATCCAGGGATAATCGGGCAAACAGGCGCATGGAGGCGATTTCGTACAGGGCATCTTCCATGGCACCGTCGCTCAGGTTGTACCAATGCTGCATGCAGTGAATACGCAGCATGGTCTCCAGCGGATAGGGCCGTCGGCCATTGCCCGCCTTGGGATAAAACGGCTCGATGACAGCGGTCATATTCTGCCATGGCAGAATATGCTCCATGCGGGAGAGGAAAATCTCTTTTCGGGTCTGACGGCGCTTAGTGCTGAATTCACTATCGGCGAAGGTGAGTTGATGGCTCATGATGTCCCTCTGGGATGCGCTCCGGATGAATATGATGATCTCATATCAGGAACTTGTTCGCACCTTCCTTA
>NZ_ALNS01000059.1:0-1045 GCF_000286655.1 Enterobacter sp. SST3
CCCACCACCTTCGCGGTCTGCGGGCCGTAGGTGCGCGGCCACGCCGTGGTCTGCGCCGGACGGTAGACCACCGCCGACGGAATGACCGTGAAATCGGTCCGGTGAATAGTTTCACCCTCGCCGCTGGCGTAGCGGTTCTCTTCGAGGTGGTAACCCGCCGCCGTGACCAGATACTCACCGTTGTCGCTGAAGAACGGCGCGTTGGTTAACGTGAAGGTGTGCCCCGGCGCAATCCCCGCCGCCGTGGCGGTGGCCTGAATCTGCTGATGCTCAACCTGCCAGCGCTCCTGACGAATGCGGGCATAGAACTCCCCGTGCCCCTTGTCCACAAAGCGACCCGGCCAGTCGTACACGTCAATGCTGCCCGGCGTCGGCGACGCCGGGTTCTGCTGGGCCTGGAACAGCCACGCGTTCGGCTTGCGGAAGTCATAGTCGTCGAGGCTGTAAATCCCCGGCGTCACGCTGTCCTCCAGCGCCCACTGGCTGATGCCCTCTTCATCCGTACTGCCGCCGGACGGCGTCTGGTGGTAAGGAATAACCTCATAGCCGCTGAACGGCTGGTACTGCGTGGCGGCGTCGGTGAGCACCAGGGTGTGCTTGTCCGCCTCATGGCGGAAGTGATACGCAATCCCCTCCAGCTCCATCAGGCGGCTGATGAAGTCCAGGCTCGACTCCTGATACTGCACGCAGTAGTCCCACACCCGGTAGCTGCCGGTGAGTTTATCCTCAACGTTGACCTGATGCTCACCCAGCAGGGTTTTCACAATCTGCGGCACCGTCTGCCCCTGGAAGATACGCAGGTTACGGTCGCGCTTCATCGGCCACAGGTCCGGCTCCACCGTCAGCTGGTACACCGCATAGCGGGTCCCCGTCAGCTCAACGGCGCTGACCGCCACCCGGGTAATCTTGCCGTTTATATAGCGGGGCGTCAGCAGGCTCTGCGTCGGGATGGTCACCGTGACCGGCTGGCCCAGCAGCTTACTGCGGTCAATGCGCGCGTCCGTGCCGAGCACGGTCAGCGTCAGCGCGAACGACTCGGACATCG
>NZ_ALNS01000060.1:0-760 GCF_000286655.1 Enterobacter sp. SST3
CGGCTGCGCCTTACCCGGCCAACAAGCCAGCAGGCCCTGCAAGCGCAGCGCCGCTGGGCGAAAATCAGAGGGGAGAATCCTGGCTAATCTCATCCAGCGATAAATGGAAGCTCGGTACAAACACCTGCATAAAGTAATCCATCTCTTCGCTGCGGCGGGATTCCAGCGTTTTTTCCAGGCGCGTTTTCGCCAGCAAGAATTCGTTATTCCCTGCGGACAGCTCTTCGAGACACTTCAGATAGGCACACAGCGCGTCGGCCTGTTTGACCAGCGACTTTTCATCTTCCGTGTACTGATGCTCGTTGATAAGCGGCTCGAAGATATCACGAAGCTCTTCGGGCACCATCTCAATCAGCTTCTGCTGGGCAATTTTCTCAATGGCCTTATATTCCTGCGCAATTTGCGAGTTGAAATATTTCACCGGCGTAGGCAGGTCGCCGGTGAGCACTTCTGACGCATCGTGGTACATCGCCAGCAGGGCGATGCGCTCTGGATTAACCTGACCGTTGAATTTGCGATTTTTAATCGCGGCCAGCGCGTGAGCGACCATCGCAACCTGCAGACTGTGCTCTGACACATTTTCCGTGCGGACATTGCGCATCAGCGGCCAGCGGTTGATGAGTTTCAGGCGGGAGAGGTGGGCAAAGAAATGACTCTGACTCATAGGTTACCTTTTGTCTTCACTGCGACAGGCGTTCATTGTGCGGGGAGGGGAGGCAAGATGCAAATTTGCGGATTTTGCAGGCCGGGTAAGCGCAGC
>NZ_ALNS01000061.1:0-1061 GCF_000286655.1 Enterobacter sp. SST3
TGGCGCTGCGCTTACCCGGCATATAAAACATTTATTAGATGAATATAAATCAATTCTGAAAAAATAACTTTTTAATTTAATCTGGGTCAAATAAGCACCACCAAGCTTGTTGCTTGTTAGCTCTTAAAGTAATGTACTGCACTCATTTCACTTAAGGATATTGTCATGCGTGCAAAACACTGTTTTCTCGTACTGAGTACGTTGCTGTTTTCATTTAATGCCACTGCCGGTTTGTTCGATTCTGCGCCCGAATTTAAATGTGGTCGCGAGGATGCCATTGCTGCTATGCAATCTAAAATCAGAGATGATGCGATGAGTAAATTGCAGGAAACGTATCTGGCAACGCCTTCGCAATTTTATGGGAAACCGCTTAAATCTTACCTGGAAAAAGCACAGCAAATAACTATTCAGTTGGAAAATGTCACAACGACACCGTTTGATAAAAATGATTCAAACCGCAGTTGTACCGCTAAGGTGACCCTCACCATGCCAACGGAAATTCTTGGGTTTATTGCATCCTATCCTCAGAAGTTAGGTGGGATAAATCAAGGGGGCGGCAAGGTGCTTAACAATAGTGTTCAATGGGAGAAGTTTGTTTATTTATTATCTCTGGCGGACAATGGCAAAGATATTTCTGCATCCTATGAATATTCTGGTAGGGATTATATTTCTCAGTCGCTGGCCGCTATGACTATGCTGGCAATGAATAAATCCGAACTTGAGAAAGCCGATCTCGATAACAAATTAAACAATGCCATATTTGCCTATTCAGAAAACGATGGTCAGTTAAATAATCTCTGGAAATCGCTACCAGAGTCTGTCAGAGCCTCTATGAAAAAAGAACAGAATCTCTGGATTAACGAGAAGGCTAAAAGATGCGGGAAGATCAGTGATGCGTCTTCTACAGCCACGCCTGTTGAGACAAGAATCAAGATCTATCAGTGCCAGTCTGAAAGAACCTTTGAAAGATTTATCTATCTGGGTGGAGATGAAGAACGACAGTATTAATGCACATGCTGTGGGTCAATCCGACCTGCTGATCTTGTAGGCCGGGTAAGGCG
>NZ_ALNS01000062.1:0-1953 GCF_000286655.1 Enterobacter sp. SST3
CCGGCAGCGTTTTCCTGAGATACGGCTTAAATTCCCCGTAATAACGATCGACACACTCCACCATTTTGCTGCGGACCTCCGGCGTATGGCCGTTTTTAAAGAACACGGTGATAATCAACCCGAGGTTCACCGCCGGGCTGCCGTCCTTGTATTTAACCGATGCTTCCGGCAGCCATTTTTCGATATAATTCAGTTCCAGATCCTTTAACATCATCACTCCTTATTACGGGGCTACCGCCACGGTGGTTCCTGCGCCGAGGATCGCCGCCAGCGTCCCCCAGGCGCTTATCGCCAGGCGTACAATTAGTAAAAACGCGCCGATAATGGCTTCAGGAATGCCCAGCGTGACCAGCAGCACCCCCACGCCGACCGCCACCAGAATGACCCCTATGGCGGTTGCCGCATCGGTCAGTACCTGGACCCAGTCCACCTCTTTTAGCATCTCCAGCGTCATATCCGTTGCCTGCTGGATCTCCCGCCAGGCGGTGCGCAGCTGTTCGTCCGTCCATGAGGCAATCGAACGACCGGTGCGGCTGGCCCAGTGCCATGCCTGGCTGCCCTGTGAATAGACCCATACGCCGCTGTCGTTCAGCCAGCCCGCGACGCGCTGGAGTTTCTGCTGCATCTCTTTTGACAGCGCATTCCAGCCTTCGGCGATGCCGCGAATGGCACCTTCACTGAGATCGGCGACGGTATCGCCCACATAGGTCCACGGCTGGATTCGGGCAGGCGCTGGCGCATCTGGCGGACGCGGGGTAAAGATGGGGGGATAGAGGTACAGCGGCCAGTATTTCGCCCCGCTTTTCACCCAGTTCTGTAACGTCACGTTGACCACCTGATCGCTCCACTGCTGCTCCTGCGGGCGGCAATCGTGGATCTCCAGAATGGTCATGCGTTCTTCGTTGCCTGGTCCACCAACAATCAGCATATAGTCCCGGTACTGTCCTTCTTTAAGCTCATCCTCTGGAAACTTCACCTCCACCAGCCGCTCCAGATTATCCGCATGCATCACTCCCTCGGTATCTGGCCCCGCAAGTCCCGGCCAGCGGTCCTTCCTGTTCTTCACTATAATCACGTCCGGGCGGCGATAAATGCCTTTTCCCGGTTCGGGGAAGGGGTTGGTGGTATGCCGTCTGCCCGGCCCTGTCTGCGTACTGCTGAGATAAGGGCGGGGCGGCGTGGTGCGGATATCAAACGGTACTTCCGCTTTGTACCACCAGTAATATTTTGCCGCGATTTCATCTGCGCGGATGAGTCCATTCATCATCAGCTGCTTTAGGCTCATCTGATAGCTTTTGTTGTTGCGACGAATTTTTGCCGACAGGCGAGGAAAGCGCATCGCATATTCAACCTTGATATGCAGATACTGACGGTTGTTCTCAGTCGGCAGCTGCGACTGCTTCTCCACCATCTCGACGCCGGTGGTGGTACAGTCCCACGGCTGGTTGTTTTTGCCCGAGGGAATATCGGGCGAGTCAGGCGATGTGGGTAAATCCGTTAGTTCCATTATGGCTGCTCCCTGAGTTCAGTTTCCATTTGCTGCTCTGAGCCGTCACCGATAAACCACAGTGTTTCCTGCGGCTGCGGTTTTTTCTGCACAACGTGAAGTTCGACATTTTCCTGAGTGCGGGTATAGACGGGCACGGTTTTACCTTCTTCATCGGTATAGCCCGTAGCGGTCTGTCCGGAAGGGATAGTGAGCTTATAGGGTTTGCCTGCCAGAAGGTTACCCTGCTCATCCCGTAACTGATAAATTGCGGAATAGATATGTGAGGTGCCCGTGCGGGGCATCTTTAACGGCATGTCTGAAGCCCCCGCCGCCATCGTCCGCTTCACTTTGCGCATATACATCGCCGTCGTACCATACTCCACCTTTCCCGCCTCCAGCCGCAGGTAGCTTCCGCCCCCAGTCAGCGTGATGCGTTTTTTCCCCGCAAACGAGATGTCACTCGC
>NZ_ALNS01000063.1:0-423 GCF_000286655.1 Enterobacter sp. SST3
ATCAGCGCATTGCCCTGCTGAGCGGGCCGGAAAGCTCGGTCTCTGCTCGTGCGCGTCTGGCGGGATGGACATCTGCTCTGGCTCGCGCGGGGCGTGAAGCCGCTGCGGTGGCCTACGGGGACTGGAGCGCGGCCAGCGGTTATGAGAAAGGACATGTGCTGCTGTCGGGTACCGCATTGCCGGACGCCATTCTGGTGGCGAACGATCAAATGGCGCTCGGGGTGATGCGCGCCTGTGCTGAAAAGGGGATCGCGATCCCGGGTCAGATGTCGGTGGTCGGGTTCGACGATACGGCTGACAGCGCCTGGTTTTCCCCGCCGCTGACGACCATTCGCCAGGCGTTTCGCGAGGCGGGCGAGCGCAGCGTGGAGTGGCTGCTGGCCCCCACCGAAGGCGAGACGTGCTGGCAGGTTCAGCTGCCGG